>JBMNNN010000064.1:0-10121 GCA_050942555.1 Christensenellales bacterium | reverse complement strand
CGCGGGCGCTCCTCCTCCTGCTCGCGTCCCGACTGCCAGGCCACGACCGGGGCGGCAAACCACAGCGCGAAAAACGCAAGACCCCAAAGCGGAGCCCCCGACAGGGCATAGAGCGCGGCCGTAACCGCGGTCAGCGCGAGTCCGCCCGCCATGCTCCGGTAAACCTGGCCCAGCGAAGCTTGTCGCCCCGAGCGCGCCTGCCGCGCGGTCGTCCATTCGAGCATGTTCCGGCGCGTGAACAGGACCCGGATAAGCGTACGGACCACAGCGTCCAGCTGTACCCAGGCCTGCCAGGGAAGAAGCGCCAGGTCCAGCAGCGCCTTGAGTATAAAGGGCTGGTAGACGCCGCGCACACGGATGAGGCTGCGGCGGGAAAGCCCGCTCACGATCGACACAAGCTGCGGCAGCAGCACGGGAAGCAGCGCGGCCGCCAGCCCCAGCGCCCCGGAGCCGAAGAAAAAGGCGGCGGCCAGCAGCCAGGGCACGCAGGCCGGATACAGGCTCCGCAGCAGATTGTCCGCGATCTGCCAGCGCACGATGCCGGGCAGTATGTTCCGGGTCCGAAATCCCTTTCGGTTTCTGACGAAGGGCATGAGCCACGGCAGCAGCTGCCAGTCACCGCGGATCCACCGGTGCAGGCGCGCAAAATATTCGCCGGGCGTGGTCGGAAAGTCGTCTATGAACACATGGTCAGTCAGGGAACCGGCCCGCAGGTACCCGCCCTCTATGAGGTCGTGGCTCAGTATCGCGCGGTCGGGAAACCGGTCCCGGAGCACCCTAAAGTATACCGACATGTCGAATATCGCCTTGCCCGTGAATATGCCGATGCCGAAGAGGTCCTGATAGGGATTCGCGATCGCGAACGAGTAGGTTTCGATGCCCCCGTCCCCGGCATATATCCGGGCAAAGGGCGTGCGGATCGTGCTGCTGATAGACGGCGCTATGCGCGGCTGCATGACCGCGTAGCCGCGGGTCACCAGGCCCGCCGTCACCTCGGGGCGGTTGAGGGGATGCAGCATCGCTCCTGCCAGCTCGCATACGCTGTCCCACCCCACCTGCGTATCGGCGTCCAGCGTGATGACGTACCGGGTTCCCCGCAGCGCATCGGGGCAGCGGTATATGTCCATGAACTGCGAAGACTGGCCTTCCTCCAGCAGCTCGCACAGCGCCAGCAGCGCGCCGCGCTTGCGCTCCCAGCCCATGTGTTTGCCGGTGTCGGCGTCATAGACCGACCGCCTGCGCACAAAACAAAAAAAACGATCGGTTTCGTGGCGCTGGTTCAGCTCGCCGATCCGCTTCCAGGCGTAATCAATGAGGGCCTCGTCCTCGCCCGACAGCGTATCTTTGGAGGGCCTGAGATCCAGCAGCAGCGCATAGCTGGCCTCCGCGGCGCGGTTCCGCAGCATCGCGGTCTCCAGGTTCACAGCCAGCTCATCGATATTGCCGCGGCTTATGGCCAGCGCGGTCACGACGACCAGCGTTTTCGCCTCAGGAGGGAGGGGCCCCTCTATATGGATGCGCGGTATGCGCTCGGGCCGCACGGAAACGGAGGTTATTCGGCCCACGATATACGACGCGATCCCGTAGACCGCGGGAAGCAGCGTCAGGGCCAGCAGCGCGCTCTGGAACCAGGGCCGGTCTCCGATCGCGAAGGGCGCAAGGGTTCCCGCCGCGGTCAGCGCCAGCAGCCCCAGCCCGTACGCGGCGCGGCGGAACCGTTTCTCGGGGAAACGGCCGTGCACGCCCATCGCGCACATCCACTCGGTCCCGACTTGCCGGTCGAGAAGACAGAATCCCACATGGTTGCGCGGACCGCTGTTTCTTTCGGAGAACGCGACGCAGCTTTGCGCGAGGTACAGCTCGGACTTCCGGAAACGGACCGCCAGCTCGGCGATCCGCTGCCGGTAGCGCACGCGGCTCTCATCATCCATGCGCGGATAGACGCCTCCTGGATCCATGAGGAGGGTGCGCTCCACGAGGCTGGCCTGCTCAAATACGTCGCTCCACTTGATCTCCTTGATGAGCTTTAGCGACTCAAAAGCGTTCCGGGTCAGTATCAGCTCCTCGGCGCGCTGCCTGTGGGCGGCCGTGATGATTCTCTCCTGCATATAGCCCCAGCGGACCAGCAGGTCGTCGAGGCAGGCCAGCGCGTCGGCGGCCCGTCCGCCCATTTCGAGCAGGCACAGGTTGACGTACTCGACGCACTCGGCCTCGATCTCATCGCGCTCGTTCCTGAGCAGCGGCTCGATCTGCTGACGCCAGCGGTTCAGCCCGCTGGCCTCGGCCAGCAGTTCGTTGGCCGCGTCGATCCGCTGGAACTTGGAGCCGCGCACCATGAGCCGCTGCGCGATGCGCTGCAGCCGCCCGATGATCTCCAGCTCCAGATAGTCGTGCAGGAGCCATATCTCATTCATGTAAAGCGGGGTCCGGCTCTGGAATTCCTCCAGGAACCTGACGACCGAGGCCTGACGGACGCGGCACATCTGCTTTTCCAGCATATCATGGGCGATATAGCGGATCCGGGGCACGCATACCCGGCCCGTGCGGATGAACGGAAGCCCCTTCACGCTCCTGCGCAGGCACGACTCGAGCGACGTATGGATCATGTCTATAAGATGGAAGTTCTCCATCAGCCACCGCTGCGGCGTTTCTTCCTCGTCTGCCTGTGCGCTGCGGAAAAAGCGCACCGCGCGGCTGATGGATTCATACCACTGCGCCAGGTCGTATCTCGACTGGCGATCGAAGCTGCAGAAAAGAGGATTGGCGCATCGCCGCACGAAATCGGGCGGCATCGTCAGTACGCCCTGGCTGAGCCTTCTGTGTCTCCGCCGGTTCCGCGACAGATACACAAATACGAGCACCAGTATCAGGACGGCGGCGCTGGCTGCGATCCCGTATTCGATGAGCCCCATGAAATCCCTCCGCGCAGTTGATCATAACCATTATTTCCATGGGCGGCGTCATCGTATTCATTTTGGGGGCTGTGCGTATTTTTCTATACGGTTTCCAAAATAATCACAACAGGCCTTGTACGGCTACAGCGCGCTGAATATACGTTGCGTCATCGCCGGGGCGAGCCACCGCTGCGACTCTGAACAATAATAAAAAACGCGATCCGAAGACCGCGTTTGCGTCAGGCAGGCCTGTAAGCCGAGTTCTGTCGTGAATGACCATCTGTCTGGGCCGACAGTTGCCAGTCGGCTCAAGCGATTAGCGGGGAATGTGACGGGCCGCCACGTTTGTCCCCTCAATCTTGCTCCAGGTGGGGTTTACAGCGCCGTCCTGTCGCCAGGCGGCGGGTGAGCCCTTACCTCACCTTTTCACCCTTACCCGGCACTAAACTTTATCAATGGCTTTCATAAAGCAGAACAAACCGTTAATAAAGTTTAATGCCAGGCGGTATCTTTCTGTTGCACTTTCCTTAGAGTCGCCTCCACTGGGTGTTACCCAGCACCCTGCCCTGCGGAGCTCGGACTTTCCTCCCAGCACTAAACTGAATCAACTATGAAACAATATGAATGCTGCTTGCTGATTCAGTTTAGTGCCGGGCGATCATTCAGCCAGCTGACGCTATGCCATGATAGCAGAAAACCGGCGCAGCGTCAAGAATCGTCGCCGGGCACGTAGAGTATGCGCCCGCAGTTTTCGCATTCGAACATTTTTTTGCCTTCGCGGATACGGAACATGACGCCCGAAGGAAGCTCCATATTGCATCCCGTGCAGCGGTTTCCCTCGATCGGCACGAACGGTACCGTATGGTTCTGCTTGACGTTCCGGTACCGCTTCAGGAGCGTGCGGTCGATCTTTCCCTCAAGTTCCCTGAGCTGGTTGCGGAAGGGCACGCTCTGCGCTTTCATCTCGCTAACCCGGACGTCGTACACCTTTTTAAGCTCCGAATACTCCTTTTTCGCCTTGGGCACGTTGACCACGATCTGACGGAATCTCTCGCTCATCGCCCTGAGGCTGACCATCATCCGCTGCAGATCCTTCTCAAACTTAGCCATTGCGGCCGCGCTGTCCTGTACCTCGCGGCGAAGATTCTCCACCTCGGCGATCGGCGTATCCATTCCAGCGCGCCGGATGTCGTCCTCCATCTGGCCGATGCGCTCGGAAAGCTGCTTATGCTTTGCGAATATCGTTTCGTACAGTATGCGCATCTCCTTGGCCTGCGCATCCATTCTCCGGAGCGCATCCTGCGATGAAAGAAGGTATTGCCGGGCTCTTAAGAGTTTCCTGCGCACGTCCGAACTTTTAAGCGCGCTCTCCAGATCGTCGATGCGCGCGTCTATGCTCTGATACTGCCTGAGCAGATTGATCTGATCCATTCGCCATCCTCCTGTCAGTCAGAACAATGAAAAAAGAATAAGCAGCGCCTATTCTCCCCCTGAAAGAAATGGACTCCCGTTTGTTTCTGATAATCGAATATCTACTTTACATTGTAAATCATCGAGCGCCTTTTGTAAATGCCTTTTCAAAAAAGCCATAACCGGCCACTCTGTTTCGAAATGTCCGGCCTCGACGCAGTATAGCCCGCGCTCCAGCGCTTCCAGCGCCTGATGATGCTTCATTTCGCCCACGACAAAGGCGTCGGCGCCGCTCTGCGCCGCCGCCGCGATGATGTCTCCCGCAGCGCCGCTGCCCACCGCGACGCGGCGCACGGGATCGGGCGCCGCGCCTATCGTCCGGACGTTCGCCGACGAAAGGCGGGCCGCCACATAGCCCGCGAACTGCGCGCCCGGAACGGCCCGGGGCAGCGCGCCCACGCGCAGGAAAGGCTGTCCCGCGGGCTGCGCGGGATGCTCGACGCCCAGCGCACCGATCAGCCGGTCGTTGACCCCGCCCTCGGCCTTATCGAGATTCGTGTGCGCCGCGTACACAGCCATGTGCAGCCCGATGAGCCGCGCCGCGAGACGCCCCGTGGGCTCGTCCTCGTCGATGCGCGCGACGGGCCTGAAAAAGAGCGGATGATGCGTCACGATCATATCCGCGCCCAGCTTTTCGGCCTCATCGACCACAGCGCCGGTGATCTCGAGCGCGAGCAGCAGGCGCGATACGGCCCGCGACCGGGATCCGAGCTGAAGCCCTACCGAGTCCCACGGCTCCGCGGTCTCCTCCGGGGCCAGGCGGTCGAGTATCGCTATGATTTCCGATGCTGCGCAAGCCATGCCATCGCTCCCTCGTAGAGCGCCAGCTGGCGCTCAAGCTCCGCGAACCGGCGCGCCGACGCTTCTTTCTTCCCGCGGCGCGCGCAAGCCATGAGCGCGCGGCAGCGCCCGGCTTCCTGTATGAGATACGTCCCAAACAGCGGGTGCTCCGACGCGAGCTCCCAGTTGCCGATGAGGCAGTCGAAGTGCCTACCCGGGTCAACCTGTCCGTACCGCGCGCGGAAGACCGGCCGTATGCTCCCCCGCTCGACGCCATAGCCCTCGCCCGTGATGCCAAACCCGTTCCGGGATAGCCAGCTGCGCAGCGCATCCCCGGCGTTCATCGGCTGCAGTACCAGATGCAGCGTCCGGGTTTTGACAGGATCGGACGACAGTATCTTCTCCATCGTCCTGCCGCCCATACCCGCCAGCACGGCAGTCTGCGCCTCGCCGGGCTCCAGCGGCTCCAGCCCGTCTCCGGGCCTGCACGCGACGCGCTCCGCTACGCCGCAGCGGGATGCCAGCGCGGCCGCCTTTGCCAGAGAGCGCGCGCTGATGTCCACGGCGATCACCCTCCGGCCTCTGCTCGCGAGCCACACCGACAGGCGGCCGTGATCCGCGCCGATATCAGCTACGACTCCGTCATCGGGTATGAGCGCGGCCACCGCCATCATCCGCGGCGACAGCGCGGGGCTTTTCACTGCGCGCATTCCCTCCTCTGGCATGCCTGGGACGTCCCAGGATCATGCCCTTTTGTATGAGCGCGGAAACCCCGACGGCCAGCACCGCGTCCCCGATGCTGGCGTACCCCGCCCACCGGAAGGGAATACGGATCACATCGCCCAGGAACCAAAGCGGTTCGCCGCCATGCATGATGACGTACTCGGGTATATCGCCGCTCTCGATGCGCTCTATAAGACCGGCATTCCACGGATCCGCAAGCACGGCGGGCGACACCGGCATGCGTCCTCCATTGAGAATCATGACCAGGAAATTCAAAAGAATACCGATTCCCATCACGGCGATGGACCAGTCTTTATCATTAAGCAGTATGAACGCAAAAAGAAGGCCGTACTGCAGCAGACATTCGGCCCACATATAGCGGGGAAACAGGTCGGGAAACCAGCCCTTTAAAAGGCCCGTCGACGCCTCCAGCGCGAAAGCGAGCAGTACGCACCATACCCCGCGCAGCCGCAGACTGACCAGCCCCGCGAGCCTTCCCCTGCGCAGGTATCCGACCAGCACGCTTATAAGCGCGGGCGCGAGCAGTATCACAGCAGGTCCCCTTCCCGCTCGATGATCGCGAGAAACGCGTCGACGACGACCGGATGAAACTGGGATCCGCGGTTCTCGCGGATAATCTCGATTGCCTTCTCCCGTGGGATCGCGCTCCGGTACGGCCGGTCGCTGGTCATCGCGTCATACGCGTCGGCCAGCGCGACGATATAGGCCGAGAGCGGCACCTGCTTGTCCGCTCCCACGGCAGGATAGCCCTTTCCATTGAAAAACACATGGTGGTAGAGTATGGTGTCCTTGATGTTCCGGTTCATGTCGACGTCTTCGAGTATGTAAAGGCCGATCGTCGGATGCGCCCGGATCTGGTCCATTTCCTCGGGATCCAGCTTCCCCGGTTTGCGCAGTATCCTGTCCTCGATGCCTATTTTGCCGATGTCATGAAGCAGCGCCGCGACCTTGATATCCTCGATCAGTGTCGGATGGATCTTGAGCTCGTTGGCCAGCACCTCGGAGTACATTTCCACCCGCCGGGAGTGGCCTTCGGTATATTTGTCGCGCGCCTCGATCGCCGCCGTGAGCGTACGGATCGTCTTGTAGAACTGTTCCTTGGAATCAAGGTACAGCTTGAACGCGTACCGCGCGAAAAGCAGCGGCAGTATAAAAAGAGAAGCCATCGCGTAGCCCTCGTATCCTTCGCCCATGTCCATGAACCGCGCAAGGAAATAGCCCATCGGCGCGGTGGATAGAAGGTTCGGGAGCAGGCCGCGCACGATCGAGCCCAGCATCGGGGGGAAACGGAGCCGCTTCATGATGGAAAAAAGGCCCATCAATATCGTAGCGTTTAAAAAAAACGCCGGAAGCAGGAACCCGAGCGATGGGAGCAGTATTTGGACCGCGTTAAGATCGGTGACGTTCATGAGCGTGCATAGCCTTTCGTACACGAACCCGCCCACCGTCAGCGATATAATGAGATTGGCGTTGTTGAAAAGGGTCTTATAAAGCGGGGTATTGAACATATGATGCCGTTCGTCGCCCGCGCGATTCGTTTCCACGACGAGGAACGCGCTCAATAGAACGACGAGAACCGTGGCGCTGTGCCCCTTTAGAAGGATCGACGCGAATAGCGTGATGATCGACAGATCGAGGGCCTGATCGTTTCGGATATAGACGGGAAGCGACCGGAGCAGAGCGCATATCGCGGTCAGCACGAGAATATCAAGAATTTCCCGCAGGAGATTATCGGTTGCCAGCAGGCCGAGCACATATTTCCAGCAGGAGTAGACACTGATGGCCAACCCCACCGTGATAACCATCACGATATATCCCCGCGTGCATCGCTGGGTGGCCCGTTCGGTTTTTAAAAGCGTTCTGCTCAATGAATTCCTCACTTAAGAAAGCACGGCCCCGGTAAAAAATCACTGATTACTTCCAGGTAAGGAAAGCGCCGCCGGCGAGCAGCATGGATAGCAACGCCATAACAGCTACGAAAATCTTCGCCTTCATCGATGTGCCTCCTGCTAAATCTCTGTCCGTTTCGCTATTGGGACAGGATTTCCGCTACGCTAGGCAAATCACTCTGCTATGACCGGGACCGTGCACGAATACTTATTGCGCCTAGCTCATATAGACGCTCAGCTTGCGGTTCAGCGCGTCCAGAACCGCGTTGACCACAGCCTGATTCTCATCAGCCCGTACCAGAGCTGAACCGAGCAACAGCTCCGACTGGCTGCCATAGGAGAACAGTACGGCTACCATGATCGCCCTCTGCTTATAGATCTGGGTCTCCTTCACCTCCGCGACCGTCATGAGGGAGCGCGAGCCCGTGATCTTCTGGATCGCATCCACCGTCGCCTCCGCGATGGCTTGTCCGCGCATCAGCGTCAAGTGCCGGGTGGTCGCAGCACCCGTGTAGCTCTCTTCGCCGCAGATGAGCGTAACCGATGCCGTCATTGCTTCCGATCCGCGATAGGTTATATTCAGCTCCTGGCTCTTTATCCGTATGTTGGGACGCTCGTCTTCCTTCTTTCCGGCGCTGTCGCCCACGTCGATCTGCGCGACGCTGATCTTCTTGTAGTCTATGTTCTGCCGGAACTGCGCCATCAGCGCTGACTGTATGTCCCGCACGATCTGCTTAACATTACGGGAATTGTCGGCCAGTACATGACACTCGTCTACCTGTCCGATCTCATCGAAGTTGACCTTGGACGTGATGACGCCCGATATGAGGTCAATAAGTCCCTCATAGTCCTCAGCCGACGGTATGATTTTCGTGATGCCGTTCGTCATATTTGGCTCCTCCACCCCATAATATCGGATAAACTGACATAGACTCCCAGCATGGGCACGTATTCTGGCATCATAGTATCATATTTCCGAACATTTTTGTAGTCCGTTTTAAAAAACTGTAAATTTATCTGAACAGGCCGCTGCCTGCCCAGCGGCTCCAATAGCCGCCGGGTGCCGGTCAGTCAAGGAAATCCTTCAGCTTTTTGCTGCGGCTGGGGTGGCGCAGCTTGCGGAGCGCCTTGGCCTCGATCTGCCGGATGCGCTCCCGGGTCACCCGGAACTCGCGGCCAACCTCCTCCAGCGTGCGGGCGCGCCCGTCATCCAGTCCAAAGCGGAGCCGCAGCACCTTTTCCTCCCGCGGCGTGAGCGTATCCAGCACGTCCATGAGCTGCTCTTTGAGCATCGTGAAGGCGGCCGCCTCCGCGGGAGCGGGCACGTCGTCGTCGGGTATGAAGTCGCCCAGATGGCTGTCCTCCTCCTCGCCGATGGGCGTCTCCAGAGAAACGGGCTCCTGGGCGATCTTGATGATCTCGCGAACCTTCTCGACGGGTATGCCCATTTCCTTGGCGATCTCCTCAGGCTGGGGCTCCCGGCCGTATTCCTGCAGCAGCTCGCGGGAAACCCGTATGAGCTTATTGATCGTTTCCACCATATGCACCGGAATACGGATCGTCCGCGCCTGGTCGGCGATGGCGCGCGTGATGGCCTGCCGGATCCACCAGGTCGCGTAGGTGGAGAACTTGAAGCCCTTGCGATAATCGAATTTCTCGACCGCCTTGATAAGGCCCAGATTCCCCTCCTGGATAAGATCGAGGAACAGCATGCCCCGCCCCACGTAGCGCTTGGCGATGCTGACTACCAGCCGCAGGTTGGCTTCGGCGAGTTTTCGCTTGGCTTCGGTATCGCCCTTCTCCATCCGCAGCGCCAGCTCGATTTCCTCCTCGGCCGTCAGGAGCGGCACCTTGCCGATTTCCTTTAGATACATCCGCACGGGATCGTCGGTGCTGACCGACTCGGGCACCTGTATCTCGAGCGAATCCCCCTTGATCTTTACTTTATCGCTGCCCGCCTCGGGATCCTTGATCCGGTACGTATAGTCTATGTTGAGGCTGTCCAGCTCATCGTATAGCTTTACGATCTCGTCGGGAGTGATCTGCACTTTCTCAAGGGCATCCTTGATATCCTTCTCCGAGAGGGATCCTTTTGACTTTCCTTTCTGGATCAGCGCTTGGATTCTTTTCTCTTTATCGCTTTTTCCGTTATCCTTAGTCATGGTACCCCTCCTTTCTGTGTGCTCCCTGTTTCATTTTATGATAATTCACTGTCAATTCATCAAATTCCTTTTTTAAACTCGTTTTTTTGTCGTCGTCGGTTTCGGTGCGTATGCGCTCGGTCAGCGCATCCAGCCGCGTCTTCATTTTATGGATGATTACCTGATCGATACACTGGGCTACG
>JBMNNN010000063.1:0-10148 GCA_050942555.1 Christensenellales bacterium | reverse complement strand
ATGTCTATTACTTCAGCCGCGCATTTAAAAAGGCCACCGGCAAAACGCCCAGCAGCGTGATGCGCTCGCCGTGACCCGGGTGCTTATTCGGCATCCAGCTCATCGATCCACCGGCGCAGCAGGCCGACGGTATTGCGGATATCGACGATCTGCTGCGGTCCGGATATCTCCCGCTCGATGATCAGCGGCCCGTGAAAGCGCAGCTTTCTGAGCTTTCTGAAGATGGCGATAAAATCCACCCTGCCCTGCCCCACCGGATATTCCTCGCCCAGATGGTACATATCGGTCGGGTAGTCGCCGTCCTTGATATGCATGCTGCGTATCAGCGTCCCGAATATATCGACGGCGTCGGTCGGATTGCCCTTGCCGTACATGAGGAGATTGGCCGGGTCCAGATTGATGGCAATGTTGTCCTCTCCGGCGTCCTCGACCAGCCTCCGCAGCGTGACCGGCGTCTCCTGGCCTGTCTCCAGGCAGAACGCGACGCCCAGCGGCGCGGCATGGCGCGCGATCGTGCGCAGGCAGTCCACCGCGGCCGCGTACCGCTCGTCGTCCGGCTCCTCGGGGATGTATCCGAAATGCGTCTGCGCCAGCGGTATATTAAGCCGTCCCGCGATCTCGACGCCGCGCAGCAGCGAATCCATCCGCTCCTTCCGGGTCGCGGGCGGTATGATGCCCAGCGTCTTCGGGCCCTCCCGGAAGCTGCGCCATACGGCCGGGCCGGGCCAGCCCACCGCAGCCGTCATGACCGGAAAATCGCCCAGCGCGCCAGGCAGCCGCTCGAGCGTCTCCTCGTCGTGCAGGCGGGCGTCGCCCAGCCGGAGCTGCAGCGTATCCATGCCCATTTCCCTGAGATCGTCGACGCCCGATTCCAGTATCTGCGCGATCGATCGGATGGTGCCGATGGGCCATTTCATGTGCGTTCCCTCTTTTCTGCCGTTATGATATGCATTTCGGTGTATATAAGGCAGCGCGGCGCGGGTGATGCGCCGCGCTGCGATCAGGTCCATTATAGCGCAGCTTCCCCGCTACCTGTCCATATGATCCGGGTCGTAGTCCGACCAGTCGATGGACCACAGCGAACCCGTGCGGAAGGGTTCCTTGAACCGGTTCTTCAGCACGCCCCGTTTTTCGAGATTGATCATGCACGCGCGCATGCATCCCTTTCCGGCGCAGATGGCCTCGCCGTGGGTAAACTGCATGGTCTGCTTCTTGTAGAACGGATTCAGGCTCGACGGCTTGAACGCGTCCTCCCGTCCGGCAAGGCTCTTGGAAAGCTCGGGCGGCAGGAACGTGCCGCGCTCGCCGTCGGCGACCTTTTCCGCGCCGCGGAAGGCGTAGCTGCATTTATTGACGTCCAGCTTGCCCCACTCGACGTCGTTTCCGGCCAGACGCACCTTCACGGTCTCGGTTTCGCTGATGGCGCCCCCGGGACATTCGCGGACGCAGGCCATGCACCGGTTGCACAGCGTTCCGGGCTTCATGACCGGGTCGGGCTCGAGCGGCATTTCGGTCATGATCATACCGAAGCGGACGCGCGGGCCGTACTCGGGCGTCAGGAAAACCTTGCTGTATCCGATCTCCCCCAGGCCCGCCAGGTAGGCCGCGATGCGCACGTGTATCATGACGTCGGGATAGGGCTTGCCGGGCGCTACCGGCCGGCTGTGGGGCTTGCCGTGCTTCCACTCGCCGGTCGCGTACTCGACGGCGCTCCACCCGAAATGGTACGCGAGCGGTATCGCCTCGTACCCCTCGTCTTCGATGGCGGCGGCTACGTACCGGGCGTTGAGCGGCATGACGTGCTGGTTGATAAAGCCGTAGCCCATCGCCGAATAGTTCGTAAACAGCGTCCCCTCCTCGACGCCCCGGAACGAACCGCGCATGATGCGGAACCCGCATACGATCAGCGACTTCGCCTTGGGCATGATGAACCGCGGGTCGAACTGCGGCGGAGCGCCCTCGAAGCGGTCCATCGAAGCGATGCCCACGATATCCGCCCCGCACCTTTTGGCCAGTTGTTTGACTGCTGCAGAATCCATCATATTTTTTCTCCTCTATCCTATTCTTCGTTGGCAACGCACTCTGTTCCCAGCATTTTCTGCTTGTACTCAAAAGGCGTGCTCAGCGTTACTTTCCGAAACGCGCGCGTAAAGGACTTATAGCTCGCAAATCCTGCTTTTTCAGCTATATCCTTTAGCGGTATACGGTTTTCGAGTATCATGTTCTCGGCTTTTCCGACCCGGAAGCTGTTGAGATATTCGAGGAACGTTTCGTTCATCATCTGCTTGAATACGCGGCTGAAGTATCCCACCGAGAGGCCGAAATGTTCCGCGGCGTCGCTGATGCCGATGTTGTAGACGTAATTATCCTCGATAAAGCGCATCACGTCGGCCTTGGTCATGGGCCACTTCATGCTCAGCGAGCGGAAATACTCGCCCACCTGCCGGTACACCCCGTCGATATAGTCCAGGGTATCGTACAGCGTGTCGCATGCCTCGAGCTCCGCGATCAGGGAGCTTCTGGGCTTGAGCACATCTTCGAGGTTCGCGTTTGATTTAAGGAGCGTTTTGACCGCCACCGATAGTAGCTCGCTTAACAGCTGCCGCATGTTGGCGTAATCGCAGGCGCGGTTGTACTCGATGATCTGGCGCATCGCCGACACGGCCTCCTGGCTGCGTCCTGCGAAGAGATGGTTCATCAGCGTCTGCTCCGACTCCTCGGGGAAACGGTATATCCTATCGGCCGAAGCGAGCTTCTCGGGCGCATCGAGTATGATCACGGGCTCCCGCATAAAGAACAGCAGCCCCAGGCACCTTTCCGCCGAGAGGAAAGAGCGGTACAGCGCGTCCAGCTGCGCCGCCGTGTCGTTCCCGTCGGGCTCCACCAAATCCCCTACCACCGCGTGCACATCGAGAGCGAGCGAGCTTTTGAATATGTTTTGCAGACCGTAGAGCTGCTCCTGCAGCGCTTCCCGGAAAGACCGCGGGTTGCCGCTGTAATTCACCGATACGATGAGCAGGCTTTCTCTGTGCACGATATAGGTATCGGCGCTGGGCTGCAGCTGCGTTTTGATGAGCGTCGTCAGCTTCTCCTTTAGCTCGGCGAATGCGGACTCGGTATACCGCTTCTGCAGCGACGGGTACCGCAGTATCTTGAATATGCAGGCGATCATGTGGGGCCTTGCGAACGACAGGTTCATTTCGCGCATCGTCTCTGCCTGCCGTGCGGCGACGCTGGTGCGGCTGAAAAGGCGGCCCAGCACCCACTCGAGCGCGGCGGCGTTCACGCTCTCCATGCGGCGTGTCATTTCGTCCTGGCTGCGGTAGAGCTCGAATACCTTGTCCCGGATTAGATCCAGGTCCCCCACCGGAGCGGGCTCCTTGTCCCGGCTTCGGAAGAACTTGACAAGCGACGCCACGGGCATGCTGATACGGCGGCTTGCCACGATCACCAGTATGACCACCGCAACGATGGTAGCCGAGCCGATGAGCAGCGCGTACAGCGTAACGCGCAGCAGGTGATCGCGCACGAACGAGCTCTGCGTCATGTAGAGATAGGTAAGGCCGGTCCGGGCCGATACGGTCGGGTACGCGAGGGCTCCGGTGCGCGCGACGATCTCGTCGATATCGTCGCTCCACTGCCCGCCGTCAAAGCCGGGATTATAGTTATAAACGATTTCCTTTTTGTCGTTGAGGAAAATCAGGTTCTCGTTTTCCTCCAGCGTGATCACGGCGGGGCTCTTGAGCTGCTGCTCGTTGAGGATCGCACAGAGGTAGAGCTCGGGATTCATCGAGATGAGCGGGGTGGACATGACCAGCGTCAGCGTGAGCGAATCGCCATGCGGAACCGAGAAAAAACCGCGCTGACCGGTCCCGGTGATCTTGTCTATGATCTCGTGCGGCTCCTGCTCGGGATAGCAGTCGCCGAAGAAATACCGTATGCCGAATTTGGCTTTTCCGGTAAGGATATAGTCTTTCCGGGGGTTATAGATATAGATCTTCTCGATCATATCGTCGCATACCGCGGCGGTCGAGAGCTCGTCGACGATATCGGCGATCATATACAGGTCCTCGACCGAATACGGCTCGGGAACCGTTCTCAGATCATTGATCTTCCGGTTGCACGCCAGCTGGAACAACGTATTGATCACGCCGCTCAGCTTGCTGTCCAGCACGTCGGCCGTGGAGTCAATGGTCGTCGCATAGAGCTCGTCCATGGCTTTAGTCATATAGTTCCCGGTCGTATAGGTCAGAAGCAGCGTAATCAAAAAAACTGCCACCACGACCATAGGCAGATAGGTGAACAACAGCCGAAGGTACAGCGATTTAGCATATCTTCGCGTTTTCATCTCAATCACTCCATCTGCGTCTCCGGAAAAAGGGGCTGTCCTTTTGCGGGACAGCCCCGCGCTTCCGTCTTTGCTTCTGTACTGTTCTGTTACTTAACGTTCTGATAGTTGGCGTCCACCGACGCGGTGATCGCGTCGAGATCGTCCTTGACCTCGGCCAGAAGCTCCTCCATGTCAGCCCAGGTGGCGTTTCCGGCGATGACCTGCTCCTCCATATCTTTCAGGGGCTTGAGCGTGTCGGTAGCCAGTTTCCGGTACTCCTCGGTATCGAGCAGCACGGTCGGGATTGCGGAGTACGCATACTGCGCGGGCTTGAAGTAGCACTCATAGGTATGCGTGTCCAGCTCGGTGAGCGTGTCGGGGGTGTTGCCGCCCAGCGTGACCTGCATGAATGCGTCCTCCAGCCATACATAGGGCACCCATGTCTCGGCCATGCCGGCGTTGCGGTTGATCTCAAAGCTCTCATAGTAGGGCGCCAGGAATACGGGCTTGCCATCCTTGAGCTCGTAGTGCACGCTTTCCTCGCCATAGTTCATGACGGTGAGGCCTTCGTCGCCGTAGATCCAGTTCCAGTATGCCATCAGCTTCTCAGGCTCCTCAGCCTGCACGGTGATCGCGCCGCAGGCGCCTACCGGGTTGCGGCCCTGCACGTTCTGTCCGCCTGGGCCTTCAATGAGGGGCGCGTATCCTAACGTCGCGTCGGGATTGGTCTCACGCAGTATCGAGGTGTAGCTGGATGCTGTGGAGCCGGAATTCTGCCATGCGCCGGCCTTGCTGGCAAGCAACAGTTCCTTGGCCTGCATGACGTCCTTGTTGCGGACCACAAACTCTGGATCGATCAGCTTCTCCTGGTACATGCTCGCAAGCAGCTCCACCGCGTCCTTGTAGTTCGGGTGCAGGTAGCGGGGTACGAGGTGGCCGTCCACATCCACGAACTCTCCATTGAAGACCCCAAACGCGTCGAACCACGCCCGGAAATCATAGACCCACGGAATCGTATCGTCTACGCCGTTGCCGTCGGGGTCGCCGTCGCGGAAGGCGCGCAGCACATTCAGCCACTCGTCGAGCGTGTTGGGCATTTCGAGATTCAGCTTGTCAAGCCAGTCCACGCGAATTTGGTTGGAAAGGTTATACGAGAATTCGTTGATCATATTGAGCTGGTAGATGTTTCCGTCGGGATTCCGCATCCACAGCATCACGTCGTCGGTGAGCCAGCGCTGGATGTTGGGCGCTTTGGCCAGCAGGTCGGAAAGCTCGATCACGGCCTTCTGCGAGATCCACTCGCCGGGAACCGCCGTGCCGCTGTAGAAATAGACCAGGTCGGGCAGCACGCCCGATACCAGCGTGACGTTTGCCTTTTCGGCCCATCCGGTGGCGGCCACGATCGTCCAGTTGATCTTTGTGTTGGTCTTTTCCTGGATCAGCTCTCTGACACGGTTCTGCTCGGTGCCGTGCGGGTGCGTACCCTGCAGGATGTCAAACTCGAACGTCTCCTCGAAAGGCACAGCGGGAAGGGACTCCTCAGCCGGCTCGGGGGCTTCGGTCTGCGCCGGGGCTTCGGTCGCCTTCTGCGTGGCAGCCGGCGGCGTCGCGGTAGCCTGGGTACCGGTCTGGGTGCATCCTGCGATCATTCCCAGAGACAGGAATGCGCACAGAAGTAGTGTGAGTAGACCTTTGGTCTTCATGGTACAATCCTCCTTTATAGTGTACAGTAAATTGCCTTCCATGGCAAATTTTCGGTCAATAGCCGCCGATTTTATTCTAAACGCAGACGCCTTCTGTTTACTCCTTGACGGCTCCCAACAGCACGCCCTTGATAAAATACCGCTGGAGAAACGGATATACGAGCAGTATCGGTATCGTGGAGAAAAGGATCGTCGCGTTCCTGATCGACTCGGGGATTACCTCCACGTCGTCTTCGACGCGGGCCTCCATGCCGTACCCGATCGCCTGGTTGGCCAGCACGATATCGCGCAGCACCACCTGCAGCGTGTATTTGGAGCGCTCGGCCAGGTAGAGGAGCGGTGCGAAGAAGCTGTTCCACAGCCCCACCGCCAACCACAGGGAGACGGTGGCGATGACCGGCATCGAAAGCGGTATAAATATCATAAAGAGTATTCGGAAATCGCCGGCGCCGTCGATTTTCGCCGACTCCTCCAGCGACGTGGGGATGGTCTCAAAGAAGTTCCGCACGACGATCACATGGTACGCGCTGATGAGGGTGGGAACGAACAGCGCGAAAAGCGAATTATACAGTCCCACGCCGCGCACCACCAGGAACGTGGGTATCATGCCGCCCGAAAACCACATCGTCAGCGTGATGAGGAACATGATCCAGCGCCTGCCCGGCAGCGTCTTTTTCGACATTGGATAGGCCGCCAGCAGCGTCATAAAGAGGCACGATACGGTACCCAGCGCAACGACGAACAGTGTGTTTTTATAGGCCTGATAAATGGAATCGTTTTCGACCACGACCTTGTATGGCTTGAGCGTGATCTGCCTGGGGTAGAAGGTGACCTCGCCTCGCGCTACCGGCCCGGCGGAGCTCAGCGACACCGATATGATATTCAGGAACGGCAGGACTACGCTCGCTGAGAATACGATCAGCACAAAGTAAATAATGATTCTCATGAGTACCGAACTATTTGTTCTGCTGACAGCTTTCATGATCGTCCTCCTACCACAGCGAGCTTTCGGAAAGCTTCCTGCAGATCACATTGGCGGTAACCACGAGCAGCAGGCTGATGACCGAATTAAAAAATCCCACTGCCGTCGCGTATCCAAAGTCGTTTCCTGTGATACCGCGCTGGTAAACGTATGTGGATATGACCTCGCTCACCTTTGTGTTTGACGAATTCTGCATCAGAAATATTTTTTCAAATCCTACATTGAGCATCGAGCCTATCCTGAGTATAAACATGATGACGATCGTCGAGGTGATGCAGGGAATCGTGATATGGCGCGTCTGCTTGAAGCGGGACGCTCCGTCGATGACGGCGGCCTCGTACAGGCTGGGATCGATGCCGCTGATGGCGGCCAGGTATATAACGGATCCCCAGCCCGTCTCCTGCCATATGCCCGAGGCGATATACAGCGTCCGGAAGTACTCCGCCTTGCCCATGAAGAATATCGGCTCCATCCCCATTTTGCGCATCAGGTTGCCCACGACGCCGTATGTGGGCGAGAGCACGACCGAGAGCATGCTCACGACCACGACCATCGATATGAAGTGGGGCATGTATGTGATGGTCTGTATCGTGCGCTTGAATTTCATCTGGGTTACTTCGTTGAGGAGCAGCGCGAACAGAATCGGCATCGGGAAACTAAAAATGAGGCTGTACACGTTGATAAGTATCGTATTGCGTATGACCGAGAGCGCCAGGCGGCCCGTCAGAAAGTCGATGAAGTTTTTCAGGCCGATCCACTCGCTTTTAAAAATGCCGCCGAAAACGCTGTAATCCTGGAAAGCGATCAGCAGTCCGAACATCGGAATGTACTTAAAAATGATAAAGTATGCGGCCACGGGAAGAAGCATGAAATAAAGCTCTTTGTGGTACAATATGCGCCTTCCCAGTGAACCCCGGCTGCCGTTTCCATTCATCGCAGATCCTCACCCGCCCGCTCGTATATTGGCTCGATTTATGTTCAAATTATCACATATACTATCAAAAATCAATGGATATATTCGCACATTTAGTCCAAATTCATGACATCGGGCGTCTCGCTCAAGGCAAAAACGAACGCAACGGGTCATTTCGGTATTCATAAAATATACACAAGAGAACGGGCGAATTTGGGAGTTTTAAGAAACAGTATAAGATATTGAAGGAAGGGGTCAAAATATAGAATCCAAACGGAACTCAGCAAGCCCCGGGCCGGGCCGCGCAAAGGTGCGATGGTCAGTCTGTGTTTTCATCGGTCATCGCAAAATACATGTCGAGGTAATTTCCGTCGCCGATCTTTTCGGTCTCGATTTGCCCGTCGATCGGGCTTATCAGTATGTAATACCGGGCGGCGTCTTTTTCGCCACAGCAAAGATACGCGTCCCGGACGAACCGCGAAGTCCTGAGCCTGAGGGGCAGCACCGACCTTTCGCGCAATTCGGATATGTACTCATAGCCCTGCCGGGCGGCGATCCGCTTGCCTTCGCCGTACGTGATCGCGGGCTTCATGGCCACAAACAGGGCGGCTGCCAAAGCGAGCAAAAAAACGGTGAACCAGCGCACCTTCGGCCGATCTGTGGCTGTTTCCTTTTTCCAGTTAATGAGCGTGGCGACAACCCAGCACCCCAAAGAGGATATGACAAAATACAAGCGGAATACACCCGCATACACATAATGCGAGAGCAGCATCACGCTGACCAAAACCGCCAGACACGCGATGATTTCAAGAAGCACTATTGTCTTTTGGCTCCTCGCCGGTCTATCCGCACACTTTTGCTCCCCCATCACGCTTCTTCCTCGATCTCCCTTTTGCATCGGGCGAACGCGTCGATCGCAAACGCGAGATCCTCCCGGGTATGGGCGGCCGATATCTGCGTGCGGATGCGCGCCCTGCCCCGGGGCACCACCGGGTAGAAGAAACCGATCACATATACGCCCCTGTCCAGCATGCGCCGCGCCATATCCTGCGCCGCGTTCGCGTCATAGAGCATGATGGGCGCGATCGGGTGGTCGCTCTCGGGTATATCAAAGCCCAGCTTTGCCATTTCGGTGCGGAAGTAGCGCGTATTGTCCTCCAGCCGGTCGCGCAGCGCCGTCGAGCCCTCCAGCATCCGCAGTACGGCGAGCGAAGCCGAGGCGATCGCCGGGGCCAGCGTGTTGGAGAAAAGGTAGGGGCGCGAGCGCTGCCGCAGCAGATCGACGATCTCCTGCCGCGCTGCGGTGTAGCCGCCCGACGCGCCGCCCAGCGCCTTTCCCAGCGTTCCGGTGATGATGTCGACGCGGCCCATCACGCCGCAGTACTCGTGCGTGCCGCGCCCGCGCTCGCCCATGAACCCCACCGCATGGGAATCGTCGACCATGACCAGCGCGCCGTAGCGGTCGGCCAGATCGCATATGCCCCTGAGGTTGGCGATAAAGCCATCCATCGAGAATACGCCGTCGGTCGCGATGAGCTTGATGCGCGCTCCCGCGGCGTCGGCCTCGCGGAGCTTCTCCTCGAGGCTTGCCATGTCGTTGTTCGCGTAGCGATAGCGGGCCGCCTTACACAGCCGGATGCCATCGATGATGCTGGCGTGGTTGAGTTCGTCGGACAGCACGGCGTCCCCGGCGGTCAGCAGCGTCTCGAAAAGGCCGCCGTTGGCGTCGAAGCACGAGGAATACAGTATCGCGTCGTCCATGCCGAGAAAAGACGCGAGCGACGTTTCAAGCTCCCTGTGCACAGTTTGGGTTCCGCAAATGAAGCGCACCGACGAGAGCCCGTAACCCAGCCTGTCGTAGCTTGCCTTTGCCGCTCCGATCACGTCGGGATGATCCGAGAGCCCCAGGTAATTGTTCGCGCACAGGTTGAGCACCCGCCGCCCGTCGGCAAGCTCTATCCACGGACGCTGGGCGCTGCCGATGATCCGCTCCTCCTTCCACAGCCCGGCCGCGCGTATCTCGTCAAGCTCATCTGCAAAGATTTGAAGCGCTTTTTTATCCATCGTCAGGCCTCCCAATTGAGTATGATTTTACCCGACTGCCCGCTCATCATGATGCGGAATCCCTCCTCGTACTGCGTATAGGGCATCCGGTGTGTGATAATCGGAGAAATATCAAGCCCGCTTTGCAGCATCGTCGTCATCTTGTACCATGTTTCG
>JBMNNN010000062.1:0-10298 GCA_050942555.1 Christensenellales bacterium | reverse complement strand
TCTGAGGTGAAAGCGTGAAACGAGGCTTCCTCATCGGCTATATCGTGCTCTTCTTCGCCGTGTGCGCCGCGCCCGGCCTGCTGCTGCTGCTGGGCGTGGAGTCCCCCAATTACGAAAAGCGCGCCCTAGCGTCGCCCCCGTCCATCTGGGACGAAGAGGGCTTCAACGCCGAATTCCCCGAGGAGTTCGACACCTATTTCTCGGAGAACTTCGGGCTGCGGCCCCTGCTGGTGACCGCGAACGCCGCCCTGCGCAGGACACTCCTTTCCGAATCCTCGAGCGAGAAGGTGATCGTCGGGCGGGATGGCTGGCTGTTTTTCGCCGAAACGCTGGACGACTACCTGGGGCGGAACACGCTGCCGGACGGCGACATCACGCGCCTGGCGCGTGCGCTCGCCCTCCAGCAGGAGTCGCTGCGCGCCCGGGGCACAGCGTTCGTCGTCGCGCTTGCACCCAACAAAAACACGATTTATCCCGAATACATGCCCGCGCGGCTGATCCCCGAGTCGCAGCAAAGTAATCTGTCGGCGCTACAGGCAGCGATGGACGCGCAGGGCGTCCATTACGCGGACCTGCGGGCCGCCCTCGCCGCCGCCCGCCAGCAGCAGCAGATATACCACAGGCTGGACTCGCACTGGAACAACGCCGGCGCGCTCGTCGCCTACCGGACGATACTTGAGGCCGTATCGGCCCAGCTTCCCGGCTTTACGTGGGACGACTACGCGGGCGTGACGGGCGAAACGGTGCGCGGCTGGCACGGCGACCTGTCGGTCATGCTGCTGCCGTCGCTGCGCATAACCGACGAACAAATCATCTATCCGATTCCCGAAAACTACCGCGCCGAGCGCCCGATCCGCTCGCCCGAGGACATCCGCATCGAGACCCGGAGCGACGCGAACGATACGGCGCTGCTCATATTCCGCGACTCGTTCTGCAACGCGCTCATACCGTTTCTGTCGAACGCATTCGGGCGGACGCTCTATTCCCGGGCGGTGCCCTACGACTACGGGCTCATCGAAAACGCCGACGTCGTGGTGATCGAGATCGTCGAGCGCAACATCCCCGAGCTCCTCCAGTATGCGCCCCTTCTGGCCGCCCCGCAGCGGGAATGCGGCAGCGCCCCCGAGGCTGCCGGGACGCAGGCCTCGCTGGGAGTCCGGCAGGCCGAGGGCGGGCTCGTCATCTATGGCACAGCGGAGGCAGACGGGCTCGTAACGGTGCGTCTTGCGGGGGCGGCGGACGCCTGCTTCGAGCCGTTCCCACTCCTGTCGGACGAGGACGCGGCGGCGCTTCCGGAGCGCCACGGCAACGGGTTTACGATGTACCTTCCCGCCGGAGCGCTGCCCGCCGGGGAGTACGCGGTATCGGTCATCGTCGCAAAAGACGGCGAGGCCGTCTCGTCGGGCGCCGTTGCGTCGGTGACCGTGCCCTGACGCCATTGGGCGGCGGTGGGCTTTGTCCGGCTGTACTGCGCACGAAGATGCCCATGAGAAAGAAAACATACAGGGCAACGGCCCCGCCTTCCGGCGGGCTGTTTTCGTGCATGGACACATTTCTGTTATTGACAAAAACACATACGTGAATATAATAATTATTGAATGATTGTTCAATTACTCAATATTCGGGAGGCAGGAAGATGGCCAGGCGGGAAAAACCCGCAGTTTGCGACTGCGAGGTCATTCACAAGGAGACAGTCGATCGCGTGCGGAAAAAGATGCTTCCCAAAGACGAGTACATTCGTCTCGCGGCTTTGTATAAGATTTTTGCCGACGGGACGCGGGTTCAGATACTTCATGCGCTCGAACAGGGCGAGATGTGCGTTTGCGATTTAGCGGTCTTGATAGGAGCTACAAAATCCGCCGTGTCGCATCAACTCAAGACTCTGAGGATGTCGAACCTCGTGAAATTCCGCAAGGAAGCGCAGACGGTTTATTATTCGCTCGCAGACTCGCATATCAGGGACATCCTCGACCGCGGGTTCGAGCATATCAACGAATAATTTTTTGGCCATTAGTTGAGCGTTTGAACAATAACGCAACAAGGAGACGGTATGGAAAGGGCAATGAGACTCAAAGGGCTGAACTGCCCAAGCTGCGCCGCCGCGATCGAGAAGGAAGTGCGCGGACTATCGGGCGTGGCCGCCGCGAGGGTAAACCTGATGGCCGAGACGCTGACGGTCGCGTTGGACAGCGGTTATTCGGGCGATATCGAAGATGCGGTCAGGAAAATAGTCGCCGCGCACGAGCCCGATGCCGTCGTCAGCGTCAAACAAAGCGCTGGAAACCATCCCGGGGACCGGAAGCTCGGCTCCCGCAACAGCGAAATAACCAGGCTGATAACCGGCGCGGTTTTGTACGGTATCGGCGTTGCCGTCGGCGCGCTATCAGACCCGGGCATTTATGTCGGCCTGGGTATCCTGATCGCCGCCTACATCATTCTGGGCAGCGGGGTTGTGCGCAAAGCCGTTAAGAATATTGCAAAAGGGCAGGTCTTCGACGAGAATTTCCTGATGAGCGTGGCTACATTGAGCGCGTTTCTCATCGGCGAGTACCCGGAAGCCGTCGCCGTCATGCTGCTCTACCAGGTGGGCGAAATGTTCCAGGGCCTCGCCGTGCGCCGCTCGAAAAAATCGATCGCCGCTCTGATGGAAATCCGCCCGGACGCTGCGACCGTAATAAGAAACGGCAAATACGCCATCGTCCATCCTGAGGATGTCGCGATAGGCGAGAGGATTCTTGTGAAGCCCGGCGAGAAGATTCCGCTCGACGGCACTGTGATCGGCGGCGAGTCGATGCTCGATACAAGGGCCCTTACCGGAGAATCGGTTCCCCGCCCCGTCAGGGCGGGCGACGCCGCTTTATCAGGGTGCATCAACCAGAGCGGTCCGCTGACCATAGCAGTGACAAAGGCGTTCGGCGAATCCGCCGCATCAAAAATCATCGACATAGTGGAAAACGCATCGGCGCACAAGGCTCCTACCGAGAACTTCATCACAGCCTTCTCGCGCCGCTATACGCCCGTCGTCGTCGGGCTTGCGGCGCTTGTCGCGGTCATACCCCCGCTCGTCGGCTTTGGCGGCTGGTCCGAATGGATTCGCAGAGGGCTTGTGTTCCTCGTCATCTCCTGTCCCTGCGCGCTGGTCATCTCCATCCCGCTCAGCTTTTTCGGGGGCATCGGCGGCGCATCGCGCAAGGGCATACTCATCAAGGGCAGCAACTATCTCGAAGCGCTCAACGCGCTGGACATCGTGGTGTTCGACAAGACAGGAACGCTAACAAAGGGCGTGTTCCGCGTGACCGAAATCGTCCCATCGGACGCTTTCACCCCGCAGGAAGTCCTGGAGCTCGCCGCGAACGCCGAATGCTACTCCAACCATCCCATCGCCGCGTCCATCCGGGAAGCCTACGGGAAAACCGTGGACGAATCCAGGCTAAGCGATTACGCTGAAATCGCGGGACATGGCGTCAGCGTCAGCATGGACGGCCGCAGGATACTCGCAGGCAATGAAAAGCTGATGGAATCGGCCGGCATCGATTATACCCCGCACGAAAAGGCGGGCACGAAGGTCTACATCGCCGCCGACGGGACATATGCGGGATGCGTGCGGATTGCCGATGAAATAAAACCCGACAGCAAAGCGGCTGTTGCGGGGCTTAAAAAACTGGGGGTCAGCAAGACGGTCATGCTGACCGGGGACAACGCGCAGATTGGCGATGCGATAGCCGCCGACCTCGGACTCGACGAAGTCTATACGCAGCTCCTGCCCGGCGACAAGGTTGAAAAAGTGGAAATGCTGGACAGGCAAAAGCGGCGAAGGGGCAAACTTGCGTTTGTAGGCGACGGTATCAACGACGCCCCCGTGCTCGCCCGCGCCGATGTCGGTATCGCGATGGGCGGGCTGGGCTCGGATGCGGCGATCGAGGCGGCTGATGTCGTGCTGATGACCGACGAACCGTCCAGGCTGCTGGACGCGATAGCCATCGCAAAGCTCACCAAGCGGATTGTGCTGCAGAATATCGCATTCGCCCTCGCGGTAAAGGGCGCATTCCTGTTGCTGGGCGCATTGGGCGTCGCGGGTATGTGGGAAGCCGTTTTCGGAGACGTCGGCGTCGCCCTTATAGCGATACTGAACGCAATGCGGGTGATAAAAAAGCGATAGGAAGCGCGCTTCTGATCGCGCAGCCTGCCCGCCCGTAACAAAAAGCCCCCGCCGCGGCGGGGGCTTTTGCGTCCCTGTCTATATGCGCTCTCCCGTGGCCAGCGGGCACTCGGACACGCAGCGCTGTACGATGGTGGGGCGGAATTTGTTGATCGGGTCGCGCTGGCGCAGCGCGTCGGCCAGAGCGGCCTCATCGAGTTCCTCGGGCGGCGTCAGATCCAGCGTGGAGCCGTTATATTCGAATCCGTCCCTGTTGGTCAGCGCGAAGTAGGAGGCCCAGCGGCAAAGGTTGCGGTCGATGGGCAGCACATCGTAGCGGACGCCGCCGATCGATACGGGATGCGGCGACCCGATGGCAGCGGTGGGGCAGGCGGATATGCACTTTTTGCACCGGGCGCATATGCCTGCGATCCGGGCGGGCCGCACCGCGTCGGCCGCAAGCGGCATATCGGTCACGATCGCAACGAATCGCTGGTTGATGCCGTAGTCGTCGGTATATACATTCCGGTTGTATGTAAGTTGGCCAAGGCCCGCGCAAACCGCTTCGATCGCATTGTTGACGGGCGCGCTGTGGGGCCCGCGCGGGCTGCCGGTCTCGCTGCCCAGGTTCATCAGGTCGTGGGTGAGCACCGCGCGCCAGCCCTGCTCCTGCAGTGCGCGGACCACCCGCATGGCCGCGAACGACAGCTCCCGCTGCGTCTGGTACTGCACGAACACATAGGGCCCCACCGCTTCAGCCGGGGGTTTTCCTGCGCGCTCGACCGGAGCCGCGGGATAGCGGATGCCCAGTACAATCACGCTGCGGCTGTCCGGGATATAGTCGTCGGGGCGGAGAATCGGCCGGCCCGGCACGGTGATCTCGGGCTCAAAGGGCATGAACAGGCTGTTGCGGTCGGTAGCCTCCAGTACCCTCTCGGTTCCCATGAACGCCTCGATTGCGTCGGCCGTATCGGCGACGCGGCCCGCGTCGGATATGCCGCACAGATCCGCGCCGCACGCCGCAGCCAGAGCCTTTATGTCGTGTGCGTCGCGCAGACGCCGCGCCGGACGGCCGCGAAGCGGTATGTCCATCGCGGGCAGATCGCAGTTTACGATGACGCTGGAATAGCATGTCTCCTCGCCGCTGTCGCCTGCCAGAATACCCGACTCCCGGATCGCCCTGTTCATCTTCCCCGACTGGGATATCGCGGCGATGCCCAGCGTGTCGAACATACGCGCGATATCGAGCGTCGCGAATACCAGGTTGCGCACACCCTCGCTGCGGTACGGGTGAGGAAGGACGCTCCGGTTGCTCTCGGGGAGATCTTCCCCCCCATCGATCCGGAAGGATGCGGACACGATGATCGCGGCCCGGGCGTCGGGCATCATATCGGTAAGGTCGACTCCCCTGCTGCGCGCGTCCTCGGCGGTCAGTATCATGAAGCGGTCGGCGGAGAACTGCGCGGCCGTCAGCATGGCCTGATCGATGAACTTGCGCGGTATGGGCAGGCCAGTGGGCGCGAACTGGTTTTTCCGGGTCGTGAAGCGCGTGTACTGCGGCTTCTCGGTCCGCATCGGCGCGGGAACGCAGACCTTGAGGCAGGTGCCCAGCGTGCCCGAGCGGCGTCCGTCCCGCTCCACCGCGTCCAGAATCGCCTTTTCGTCGACGACGTCCGGGAGTCCCTTGTCGAGATCCAGCGCAAAGTGCTCGGCCCAGGCGCACCGCCATAGATTCTTCTTCGCAAATATATTGTCCTTGTCCTCGATGCGCACGTTGTTGGTACCGTTTACCTCTTTGGTAAAGGTCTGCGCCTGACAGTTCCGTATGCACTCCCCGCACATGTCGCAGAGCTTCTCGCCCCTGTAGAGCGGCGTAGGCTCTACTTCGGCCTCGGTAATGACCGTAACGAATCGGTTCCGGGGTCCGTACTCCGGAGACATCGAAAGGCCGTTCCACCCAAGCTCCGTCAGGCCCGCCGCAACCGCCGCGTATATGTGGGACACATCGGGGGCAAATACGGCGTTGAGCTGCTTATACTGCTTGTAGCGCCATATGTTGCTGCTCACGATGGGTACCGTCGGGTATCCCATGTCCTCGAGCATGCACGCCAGCCGGAACGAGATCCGGTCCAGCTTGTCGTTCATCGCGATCTGCACGCCGTAGCTGTCCATCTGGTGGGGGCTTGGCTCCCCGTCCAGCTCGATCGTGGCGTCGGGATGATGGATACCGCATACCATGACGGTCCGGGCTGTGGGAAGGATTCCCTGGGGACTCATCATGATCGGGGCGTTCTCGAAGCGTTCGATGTTCGCGAACCCCACCAGATCCGCTCCCAGTTCGTAGGCCTTTCGCTTGAGCTCCACCGCCAGCGCGGGATCGTACGCTACCGTCTTCATATCGCTCCTCCTGTCCTTTTTCCCTATTGTACGGCCGTTTGCGCCGCGTGTCATTCGCCATGGGCGAATTGGTGAGCAATGCATATTGCTGTGTTTCTGTATGCATTGCAGAGGTTTGCACCAGCGACAGCAATAGCTATGCGCCCAATATAAACAATATTCGTAAGCGGGCCGCCTCGCCATGTTGCGATTTTTATCAACATAAAAAAACAATATATTGCATTTTTCGCGAATAACTTGACGCTCGTATCCCAAAAAGGTACAATATACCTGTAAATAAGTACACATGTATACAATTTACTTACTCGACTGAAACGCGCCGTTTTTGACCGGGGAGCGGGTAGGTTATGGACAGCAAATCGTATTGGATGGTGTGCCTGGCAGGGCTTCTGCACGATATCGGCATGTTTATCGGGGGTAACGATGCGCCCCGAGAATTCATCGCAGCGTGCAGGCCAGCTTTCTCTGCCCATGTGAATACGGAGCTTCTGTATACGCTCATGTGTAGTTGCCGCGAAGCGCATCCTTCACCCGGGGAGAGCGCGCCCAGTGGCGTACTGGAGGAAGCGGCTCCCCTTGCCCGCATCATCGCAATGGCCGACGCGTTCTCGTCGCCAGGTCGCAGCGAAAAACGACAGGAATCCCGAACGAGGCAGCTTCAGAGCATCTTTTCACGGATCGAACTGGACGGAATGGCGGGGGACCCGCGGTTAACCTATGACCGGCAGCCGTTTACGGCGGGCGCGATATTCCCGCAGCCCACGCCGCAGGAGCCCGCCGACGCAGGCGTTCTTTCACGGCGCTTTATCAGCGAGTGCCGCCAATATACCGCGGAAGCCGATTCGCCCGAAGCGCTGCTGCGCACATGCCAACTGCTCATTCACCGGTACTGCTGGTGCGTACCCGCGAATCCCGGGGACGAAATCGCCGACGTTTCGCTCAGCGATCATCTGAGCACGACGTCGGCGATCGCCGCCTGCCTGACGCAGTACCACGACGCCCACCGTCTCATGAGCGTATCGGAGATAGGAAGCGACGACAAGCCCCGGTTCCTGCTGCTGGCGGGTGATATATCGGGCATACAGCGATACATAACCGGTGACGGCCGGCAAAATCCAAAAGGGCTTGCCAAAAGGCTGCGCGCGCGCTCGTTCATCGTATCGGCGCTGTCGCAGCTGGCCGCAAGCGCGCTGGTCGGCGAATGCGGGCTGCCCGACTCCTGCGTCCTGATGAGTTCGGGCGGGAATTTTCAAATCCTGCTCCCGAATACCGCCGACTGCCGCGAGCGCGTTCGCATGGTGCGGGAAAAGATAGACGCCCAGCTTTTCGACAGGTTCCAGGGCGCGCTCCAGATCCATATGCGCTATGTCGCGCTGCGGGGAACCGACCTGAAGGAGTTCGGCAGCGCGGTCGGAAGCGTCAAGGCCCGCCTTTCAGCCGCGAAACGGATGCCGATGGCCGCAGCGCTTCAGATAGACGGCGCCTGGCGTGAGGACGCGTTCGTGCTCCGCAGCAAGGCCGGAAACCGGGATATGGGGATCTGCTCCTGCTGCAACCGGGAATTCGCAGACCAGATATACGACGAGGAGCGGATCGGTTTAAGGTGCCGGCAGGAAACCGTGCTGGGCGGCAGGCTCCCCTCGCTGTCAACGATGGCGCTCGTACGGGATGACGGCGCATTCCTGTCGGCCGGGGGCGTAGCCCTATCGGAGTCAGTGAGAGCGGGCGTCGAGATATCGCTCGGGAAACAATCGGGCGGCGCGCCGCGTCCTCTGTGGCCGATAGCGACCTACATTCCATCTCGGGACGGGCAGCCGCTCCGGTTCGAGGAGATCGCCGGCAGGTCGTCGGGCGCCGCGTACCTGGCGTGGCTCAAAGCCGATGTGGACAACCTCGGCGCGATGTTCTCCTTAGGCTTTAGAGAGGATGACGGCACCCGGCACGACACGGTCTCGCGCGTCGTGACGCTCAGCCGCATGCTGGACGCGTTCTTCTCGCAGTGGCTGCCGGGCTTTATCGAGAGGCAATATCCCGACTGCTATATCGTATACTCGGGCGGGGATGACCTGCTGATCGTGGGCCCATGGGATCGGACGATTCACCTGGCGGGCGAGATACGCGAGCACTTCGCGCGCTTCACGGGCGGTCACAGGGCCGCTACGCTTTCGGCGGGCATCGCGCTGTGTCACCCGCGGCTGCCGGTTGTCCGCGCGTTCCAGATGGCCGACGAGGCGCTGGAGCAGTCAAAGCAGCGCATACTGCGCGGCGAGGACGCGCCCAAGGATCAGCTGACCGTATTTGGCTGCACGGTCAAGTGGAGCCGGTGGGCCGGCGTGCTGGCCGACGCCGAAAGGCTCGCGGCCTGGCGCGCCGAAAACCGGATCGCCTCGGCTGACCTGTACAGGCTCAGGAGCTACGCGCGCATGTACGCTCAGTTTAACAGGGGGGACGTCCGGGGGCTGCGGTACGCGGGGATGCTCGCCTGGGAGCTCGGCAGGAAGGTACAGGATTCCCGCAGCGCCGACCGGGAATTCCTCGAGTGGAGCAAACGGCTATTTGATATCGGCATCGACGCGCCGATCCGTCATCTGCAGATCGCGTGCGACTACGCGCTGCTGTACAACAGAAGGAGGAATGATCATGAGCGCTAACACCGCGGCGGGACCTCCCGGAAGACCGATTCCGGGCTGCCTTCCCAGGGCCTATGTGGACCTGGTACGCTCGGGGTATTTCGACCGCGACGGGGTCATCCGAGAACAGTATCTCCGGGGGATCACGCAGGACCTGGTCCGAAGATTCCAGCCGGGACAGCAGACGGGACTGACGTCGAGCCAGCTGCGCAACTTCTACAACAACCTGAAAACAGCGCAGACTGCGTACAAAAACGCGGTCTCTTCCCAGGAAGGCGACAGGCAGACCGCTGGACAGGTACTGTTGCGCAGGGTCCAGACGATGGAATCCCTCATTTATTACGCAAAGGGGAAGGAGGACAACACCGCGATCCCCGATGCGTTCCTTCACTTCATACTGGAAAATGTGAACGCCTGCAAGACCCCAAAGGATGTCAATGAAGGCTTCTTCCCGCATTTCCAGGCGGTGCTTGGCTTCTTTAAATACTATGAGCAGGAGCAGGCGCAGCGCTACAGATCGAGCAATCCGAGGAGGTAATGACGATGCGGCTCGTACAAATCCAGAAAATAACCGGCGTGATCCACTGCGAGACCAACCTGCACATCGGGGGCAGCAAGGACGATATCGAGATCGGGGGGATGGACAACCCGATCATCCGGCACCCGCTGACCGGAGAGCCCTACATCCCCGGCTCGTCTCTGAAGGGCGTCATGCGCTGCTCGATGGAGAGGCTGATGAACAAACGAGACGTCTGCACGTGCGGAAGAACCGGTTGCGATATATGCAGGATATTCGGCACTCTACGCAACAGAGAAACCGGGCCCACGCGCCTCATCGTGCGCGACGCGTCGCTCACCCCCGACTGCCGTCAGGAGTACCTCCAGTTCATCGCCGAGCAGAACCAGCCCTACATCGGGGTCAAGTACGAGAATACGATCCGGCGGGATACGGGTACGGCAAAAAACCCGCGCCCCAACGAATTCGTACCGGCCGGCGCGCGGTTCACGCTGGAGCTCGCGCTGCAGGTCTACGACAGCGACGATCCCGATAATGATTTCGGTTTCCTGCGCAGGGCGCTCAGGCTCGTCAGCGAGCGGTACATCGGCGGATACGGCAGCCGCGGGTACGGGAA
>JBMNNN010000061.1:0-10404 GCA_050942555.1 Christensenellales bacterium | reverse complement strand
ACGGTTCGTGTAGATCCGCTTGTAGTGGTTATAGACCGCCACCGCCATCGTCTTTTTAGCCCGCTCCTGACCGATTACATACTGGTCGAGGATCGCCTTCATCTCGTGGGGCTTGGGAATCGCGCGCGGCTGGTCTTCCAGTATCTCATGGAAGTCCTCGTCTATAATCTCCTGGCACAGCTCTATGCACTCGTCGCATATATACACGCCAGGACCAGCCACCAGACGGCGTACCTGGTCCTGTGTCTTCCCGCAAAAAGAACACTTCAGTTGCTTCTTGTCATCAAACTTCGCCATTTTTCACCTCAATACGTTATGTGGTTTTGTCACTCGCCTTTTGCTCGGAATTTTTCCGCGTGACGTATACCTCGTCAACGATCCCGTACTCCAGGGCGGCCTGGGCGGTCATGAAGAAGTCCCGCTCCACGTCGGCCTCGATCTTTTCGAGGGGCTGCCCGGTCCGTTCGCTCAGAATCCGGTTCATCCGTTTCTTGATGTTGAGTATATGCTCAGCCTGAATCGCGATGTCGGTGGCCTGCCCGCGGGCTCCTCCTGTGGGCTGGTGGATCATGATTTCGCTGTTGGGCAGCGCCCTGCGCTTGCCCTTTGCGCCTGCCGCCAGCAGGAACGCGCCCATCGAGGCGGCCATGCCGACGCAGACCGTCGCGACATCGCACCGCACATGCTGCATGGTATCGTATATCGCCATGCCTGCGGATATGGAGCCGCCGGGGCTGTTGATATACAGGAATATATCCTTGTCGGGATCCTGCATCTCCAGATAAAGAAGCTGCGCCACGATCAGGTTGGCCATGTGATCATTGATCTCGCCGCCCAGCATGATGATGCGGTCGTTGAGGAGCCTGGAGTAGATATCATAGGAACGCTCCCCGCGGTTTGTTTGCTCTATGACGATTGGAACCAGACTCATGACGTATCCCTCCTCTCCTGATCCATACTATTCTGTCGCCTCGGTTTCCGTTTGACTGTCGGTCGTTTCTTTGGTCGTTTCTTTTGAAGGCTCGACCCAGACGGCGTGATCCTTCAAAAGATTGATCGCCTTTTTCCACAGAACCTCGCTGCGGATATACTCGATATCCCGCTCGTCCATACCGGACTTGATCTTGTCGAACTCCTCCTGACGCCGCTCCGCGATCTCCCGGATCTCGGCGTCGACCGACTCGTCGTCGGCCTCGATCCCCTCAGCCTTGATGATGGCCTCCACCACCAGCTGCGCTTTGACGCGGCGCAGCGCGTTGGGTCTCATCTCCTCGCGCATGGTCTTCCTGTCGGAGCCGGTTAAGCGCAGATAGTCGTCCAGCCGGATACCGCTCATGCTCATCCGGAACTCCCTGTTTCTCTCCAGCGCGTCCAGTTCGCTCTCCACCATGCAGTCGGGCACTTCCACCTGGGAACACTCCAACGCTTTCTCAACGAGCTTCTCGCGGATTTCTCTCTCCGCCATTTCGGCGTACTCTTTTTCCAGTCTCTCGCGGATACTGGCGCGATACTCCTCGAGCGTGTCGAATTCGCTGACGTCCTTGACGAACTCGTCATCGAGCGCAGGCAGCTCCTTGCAGGTTATCTCGTTTACTTTTACATGGAAGACCGCATCTTTCCCCCTGAGCTCCTCGTTGTAATAATCATCGGGGAATTGCACGCGTATATCGCGCTCCTCGTCGATATTCATGCCGACGATCTGTTCCTCGAATCCCTTGATGAACTGGCCTGAACCGATGTGAAGCGCCTGATCGGTTGCGGTCCCGCCCTCAAAGGCTTTCCCATCGATGGTGCCCGTACAGTCGATTAGCACGCGATCTGCGTCCTGAACAGGACGATCGCTCACATCAACCCAGCGGGTAGCGCTGTCGCGGGCTTTCTGGATCTCGTTCTCCACGTCCTCGACCGTAACATTATACTCGGGTTTTTCGACTTCTATACCCTTATAGCAGCCCAGCTGGACCGTGGGCTTGACCGTTACCTCGGCCGTAAAAACGAGCCCTTTTTCGCTGCCGATGGTCTCAACGTCTATTTCCGGGCGATCCACCGGCTCGATCCCGGTTTCCTCCACGGCCTTTTCATAAGCTTCCGGAAATGCCAGGTTGAAGGCCTCCTCATAAAAAACGCCCTCGCCGCCATAGAATTTCTCGATGATCTTCCGGGGCGCCTTGCCCTTGCGGAATCCGGGGATGGTTACCGAATGACGGATTTTCAGGTAAGCCCTGTGCATCGACTGCTCAAATACTTCGGGCTCCACCGTAATAGTCAGCTTGACTGTGTTGGTCTCAACCTGTTCGATCTTTACGCTCATGTACGGGTAGTACTCCTCTCGTCTTGTGCCGCGTTCCCCCACATCCTGTCCAATTAGACGCCGCGAAGCGATGTTTTGCTTCAACGATCCTGGTTGGTCAAAATGCCTAACATACTATATCACAAGCGGTTTTCCAATGCAACCCGACAAAATGCCCGAAAAACCTACGCATCCTAATGCATTTCATCGCTAGCGCCGCACGGGGCCCATCGCGGCGAACATCATATTGCGCACGAACAGCTCCTGGAAATCCGCCCGCGCCGACAGCTCGATGTAGCGCGTGCGCCGCGCGATCACGCTGCTGCGCTCCATCTGCGCGCGCGAAAGGAGCGCCATGCGGGCTCCCGCGCCCGCCCCGTTCCCTACGCCCGTGACCCTGTCGAGCAGCGTCGCGGGCAGCAGCCCGATCGCGCAGGCGTTTGCCGGATCGATGAAGCTGCCAAAACCTCCCGCCAAATATACCGCGCGCACATCGTCCTTGCCGATCCCCCGCTCCCGGAGCAGCGTTTCGATGCCCGCTGCAACCGCGCTCTTGGCGAGCTGCACCTCGCGCACATCGCGCTGGCAGAAAAGGACATCGGTCTGTGCGCCTTCGTCCGGCGAGGCAAGCCGCAGCGCCCAGCCCTGCTCTTCCCGCACGAAGCGCTCCCGCAGCCAGCCGGGCCCGGACGGCTGGAGCCGACCGGTCTCGTCGATCGCGCCGTGCGCGAGCAGACCGGCCGTGACATCGACGATCGCCGATCCGCAGATACCCGCGGCGGGCGCGTCCGCGATGGTGCGCACGCGCAGCGCGCCGTCCATCTCGACGCGGCTGATCGCTCCGGCGACCCCGCCCATGCCGTATCGGATATGAGCGCCCTCGAATGCCGGTCCTGCGGCGGCGGAACACGCCAGTATGCCTTTCCGGTCGCCCAGCATGATCTCTCCGTTGGTGCCGATATCCAGTATAAGGCAAGGCTGCTCCTCGTCAGAGAGCCCGACAGCCAGCGCCACCGCCACCGTATCGGCGCCCACGTAGCCCGACACGCAGGGCAGCGTCGTGACCATCGCCTCGGGATGAAGAGCAAGCCCGAGCTGCGCAGCCCGAAAATCCTGACGACCGGTAAAGGCCGGTATGAACGGCGCTTCCGCGATGCCTGCGGGCGATACGCCCACAAAGAGATGCAGCATGATCGGATTTCCCGCTATCGTCATATGCACGACGCGGGAGGGCGTTACTCCGGCCTGTGCGCACAGCTCTTGGGTCAGACCGCCCACCGCGTCCACGATCAGGCGGCGGAGCGTCTCCAGCCCGTCGGGCTGCTGCATCGTATAGTCGGTGCGGGAGATGACATCGTCGCCGTAAGCCTTTTGCGGATTGAGCCGCGACGCGACGGCAAGCTCCGTCCCGCTTTCCAGATCCATTAGATATGCCGCGAGCGTTGTGGTTCCGATGTCCACCGCCGCGCCCAGCGGCGCGCCCGGGCCCGCGCCGGGGTAAATATCGACCGCCAGGCCCTCCCTGCACAGCGCCGTCACCGTGCCCCCTTGCCCGCGCACAGCCCCGGGCAGCGCCCGGAGCGCCGACAGCGATACGCCGCCAGGGCCTGCCGCTTCCAGCAACCGCTCCTCGTCGCTGCGCTGGCTGTCGAGTCCTGCGTGCGGTATGGTCAGCGCCACGCGGCGGAATACCGGATCCAGCCCGCCCGAGGCGGCGGCGCTGTCGGTCGCGATCGCCGCGTCCCGCAGCGCGACGGGCAGCCGGCACGTGAGGTCCTGCGTGAGGACCCGGGTGCAGGCCAGCCGCAGCCCCGCAGTCAGCTGCTCGGGTGAAAGCAGCCGCTTTTCCGCTTCGGTGGGCGGATGTGCGGAAGGGTTGTCCACGATGATCTGGCATTTGCCGCACGTGCCCCTGCCGCCGCATGCCGCCGGTATCGGTATACCCTGTCCCCGAAGCGCATCCAGCATATTGATGCCCTGCTGCGCGCGAAATCGCGTGCTGCCGCCGTCCATCGTGCTAACCGTGACCGTAACGTCCATCGCTGTCCTCCGGGTTTTCCGTTCATTCGTCCAATTATTGCACAACCGCGCAGGATTCTCAATATAAGAAAGCGGTGTTTTCCGGAAAATCTTTGTGAAGCGGCGGGAGCAAGCCCCACGCAACGAATATATCTTCAACCTCATTCTGGCGCATCCGCCCGACCTATTACGGGGCGACGCCTGCGTCGCCCTTAACCAAAATAACCGTTCCTCCGATGTTTCACGATCCGGCACTAAAATAAAAGCAGTAGTTCTTTTTCATAATCAGTGGATTAATTTTAGTGCCGGAGGCCGACTTGAAACATCTTGATTTCTTTGGTACCTTTCTGCATCAAGGCAGAAAGTAACCCCAGCGGAGCGACAACCTCTTTTACCCGAATAAGCAAGACAAACAGGAACGCGGCGCGAGCAAAGCCCGCGCCCTACCATTTATTCCTCCGCTCCCTCCCCCAGCGTCACATAGACATGGTGCTCGGAGGCGTCGTCGACGAGCGGGAAGAGCGGCTTTTCCAGGGGCTTTCCGTCCAGCAGCGTCTGCGTGACGCCCCCGCCCACACCGTAGGGATTCTTGACATGGATGAAATACGTCGCGCTCCCCCAACGGTAGGTCACGTCGTACTCCTTCCAGTCGGGCGACACGCAGGGCTGGATCGAGAGCTGGTTCCTGTAGACCGACAGCCCCAGTATTTTTTCCAGCGTGATTTTGTACATCCAAGCCGCCGAGCCCGTGTACCAGGTCCAGCCGCCCCGGCCCACATGCGGCGCCACCGCGTACACATCCGCAGCCGAGACATAGGGCTCCACCATATACCGCCGCGCCTCCTCGGCCGTTTTTGCGTGCCAGTAGGGCATCAGCCGCCGCATGAGCTCCACGGCCTTGTCTCCGCGGTTGACGCATACATAGGCCCAAACCGCCCAGACAGCGCCGTGCGTATACTGCCCGCCGTTTTCCCGCACGCCCGGAACATATCCCTTGATATATCCCAGCTCCGACTCGTCATCGCGTAAAGGCGGCGCAAGGAGCCTGAGAAGCTGCCCCTCCTCGCACCAGAGCTGTTCCTCCATCGCGCGCAGGCCCATCTCGATCTTATCGGGATCGCCCGCCCCGCTGATGGCCGCCCACGCCTGGGAAATGCAGTCGATCCGGCAGTCGTTGTTGACGCACGAGCCCACCGGGTTTCCGTCATCGTCATACGCCCGCCGGTACCACTGCCCGTCCCAGCCCGCGTCGTTGAGCGCCTGGCGGAGCAGCCGCGCGGTCTCGTCCAGCTCCTGCGCAGTCTGCCTGTCATCCATCCGTTCGCACAGGTAGGACATACGGCGCAGCACATCGTAGAGGAAAAACCCGAGCCAAACGCTTTCTCCCCGGCCTTTGTCTCCGATGCTGCTCATCGCGTCATTCCAGTCGCCGGCGCCCATCAGGGGCAGACCGTGCCTGCCAAAGCGGCAGGCGCGGCGCACCGCGCGCAGGCAGTGATCCAGCAGCGTGCCCGACTCGCCCGATACCGTGGCGACCCCGTAGAAATCTTCCTTGCCCTCGGGGATCTCGACGTCCTCGAGATAGGGGACCTGCTCCTTCAGCAGCTCCCAGTCGTCGAGCCGCAGCACGTACTCGGATACCACATAGGGCAGGAACAGCATGTTGTCGGATATGCGCGTCTTCACGCCGCGCAGCGGCGGGTGCCACCAGTGCTGCACGTCGCCCGACTGGAACTGGTGCGCAGCGCACAGCAGTATGTGTTCCCGTACCCATTCAGGCCGCGTCCAGACGATCGCCAGGCAGTCCTGAAGCTGGTCGCGGAAACCGATCGCGCCGCCGGTCTGATAGAACCCGGCGCGGGCCATGAACCGGGCCGCGATGGCCTGGTAGAGCAGCCAGCCGTTCATCATGAGGTTGATGCCCTGATCGGGCGTGTTCACGGTGACCCGCTCGAGTATGTCGTCCCAGAATGCCTGGGTGCGCGCCTGTGCCAGCTCGACCGCGCCGCGCTCGCGGTAGCGGTCTATGATCTGCCGGCAGGCAGGCGCCCCCTGGGCGCCCCCCAGCAGCACCGTCCAGCATTTTTCCTCGCCGGGGCCCAGCTCCGCGAAGAACCGCAGCGCGCCCAGCCCGCCCCCGGCCCCGGCCTTGTTGCCCAGATTTCGCCGCCTCATGGCCGGAGACCGCGTTGCCGGCTCGTATCCGGTATGAAAAAGGTTCCGCATCGAGGTGTACTGGCACGCGATCCCGGGCACGGCGATGAATGCGACCGTATCGGCGAATTCGTCCCGGTAGCCATTTCGCGCATAGACCGCGTCGCCTGCGGCGTCGGGCTCGACCAGTATATGGGGGGCAGTATGGCTCCTGTGCACTCCCAGCACGAAATCCGTCCACACGGTGACGCTGATCTTGCGTCGCATTCCCGTCTGATTGTGCAGCGAGACTTCCCGGATCATCACGGTATCATCGGGCGGCACGATGATCCGCTGCTGCTGGTAGAATCCCTGATTGACCGACTCGAACAGCGCATAGCCCATCCCATACCGCGTCCGCCTGTGGCCGGGCCTACCGTCGCCCTCCGAGATCCTCCATACCGCGCTGGTTTCCTCATCCCGCACCAGTATGTCCTGCCCCGGCGGATTGGAGACCGGGTCGCCGTTCCACGGCGTCAGCTTATTCTCCCGGCTGTTGTACAGCCATGTAAAGGCCGCCCCGCCGGCGCTTACGATCGTGCCGAACTCCCGGTTGGCCAGTATCATGCACCAGGGCATCGGCGTGTTGATGCTGCAATGAATGACATACTCTCTGCTGTGCGCGTCGAACCCGCCGTACTCGTTGTCGAATACCGTCTCGATGGGCCGCATGGTCACGTCCGTAAGGTCGCGCAGCGACTGACGAACGGGTATCATCCCGGCGTCCGGGGGCGGCGGAGCCGCCTGTGGCAGCTGCCCGGTAAGCGGCTTTTCCGCGTCGAACCAGCTCACCGACACCGCCCGCAGCAGCAGCTTCTGCTCGGCTGAGAGCTGTTCCTCCTTGAGTATGAATATCCCGCCGCTCTTGCCCACAAGGTCGCGCTCGACGCTCGAGAGAATCATGCCCATGATCGCGTCCTGCAGCGCCTGCCTGTAATCGCTCGCGTCCCGGTTGAGTATGATCAGATCGTAGGATATCTGTTTCCTGCGCCAGTAGGCATGGGCGAGCACCAGATGGAAAACGCTCCGCAGGTACGCGCTGTCGGTAACCTCCACGCCGACGATGGGCAAATCGCCCGACAGGCCCATCCCCCACAGACCCGATTGCCCCAGACGGTTTTTCCGTATGGCCTCCAGCCGTCCGGGATGGGGAGGGCCGTTCAGTATGAGCGACGGCAGCAGCCGGTTAAAGAACCGTATCTGGTTGGCCGATACGCCCAGATAGCGTACGAGCGCCCGCTCCTGGCAGCAGGAGAGCTCCAGCGCTTCCTCGAGACTGTCGTGGCTGCCGGGCTCTGCGATAGCCGCGACCGCGTCGCGCTCCTCCTCGCCAAACCCTATGAGCAGGGCTATATCGACCGTATCGCCCGCCCTGATACAGACCGGGGTCTTCATGCACAGCACCGGATCCACCGGTATCTCGATGTTTCCGTCTTCCCATGGCTCGGTGAGGAAATGGGGATTCTTCAGCGAGTGCCCCCTTCCGATTGCCGCGTTGCGGATGGTTTCGATGCTGACGGGCGCGTCGGGATCGGCCTCCTGTACGAACCGGGCGGCCATATAGTACCTGCGGTCCTGGTCTAATCGTTTCCGTCTGACCGCGATCAGCATCTTCTTCTCGTCATCCCAGCGGGTTTCGATGAAAAGATTCTGAAACGGAGGATGCGCGATATCGGCTTGCTGGGTATTAAGGACGATTTCGGTATAGGCGGTCACGTCCAGCAGCATTTCCGCGTCGCTGTGGTTCTCAAGGCGCAGGTGGCGCACCTCCGCGTTCCGGTTGCCCTGCACAAATACCGCCAGGCGCGTCCCCAGACAGCCGTCCCGGCGCGTAAAGACCGTCTGCCCGCATTCGTGGACGACATGGTATGCATCGGGCTCTCTGAGGAAGGGACGCAGCGTGACGCTGTGGGGCGGATGCGAGCCGTCGTGCCCCTGCACGAACAGGAATATCCCGTACTCGATCTCGGTATCGCTCCGCCAGCGGTTCACGGCGACGCCGCCGCAGCGGCTCTGCCCGGTGCCGTCGGCTCCGATGATGACGTTGTAGTTTCCGTTGGACAGCACGTTGATCGAGTTGGCGATAGAGCCCCGGTCGGTGGGACACTCCTCCCGGTAGCAGGCAGCGGACAGATTCCGGTACCCGCCTGCGGGCTTTTCCTGGTCGAGCGGCTTGCCGGCGGTCAGCATCCGCTCGCTGAGCAGGATGGAAAGCGCGCTTATTTGCGGTATCGCGTACATGCTTTTTTTGAGGCGCTCACGGGTCAGGTAGTTATATATCCCCATCATCGCCATGCCCTGGTGGTGCACCATATAGCTTCTGACGACGCGGCCCTTTCCGGGCTTGCCCGAACTCCCCGATGTATAGTCGATCGCCTCATAGAGGCCAAAGTAGCCCAATCCGCCCTGATCGATGATGGAGCGGATATTTTCCCATGCCGCCAACGCATCGATATGGAACGTCATTGCCGTGGAGTAGGGCGATACGACCAGATCCCGGCCCAGCCCGCTCTTCATGCCGATACCCGGGACGCCGAAGGAGCGGTACTGGTAGTTCATCGACTGGTCGAGCTCGTAATATCCCGATTCAGAGATACCCCACGGCACGCCGCGCGCCCTGCAGTACTCCCGCTGTATGCGCACCGCATTGATGATGGACTCGCCCAGCAGCGTTCCGCGCTCGTGGCGGAATATCTGATCGGGCAACAGATACTCGAACATCGTGCCGCCCCATGACTTGAGTATCGCACTATTCCGGTCGGCCGCCGCCGGTCTGCCCATCCGGAACCAGTGCCGGGCCGAAACCTGCCCCGACGCGATCGTAAAAAGGCTGGTCTGCCGCGCTTCGGAAGCCAGCAGGTCATAGAACGAATTGCTGAACTGATCCCGGTCGATGTCGTACCCGATATGGAAAAGCTTCTTTTCCCGGTTATAGAGCACAGCGAAGTTCATGCCCCCAGTCAGCACCTTCATGCGGCTTCGGAGCGTCGCGGCACGCACGCACCATCCGCGGCACTGCCGCAGTATCGCCCGGACCGCGTCGTCTCCGCGCACCTCGGGCCTGTCAGGGAGCTCTGCCGCGCGGCGCAGCGTCAGCGCGTCGGTCTTTATCCCGTAAGCGCGCGCCAGCCTCATGAGCGCCTGCAGCTCCCGGCCCTGCTCAATGAGCGCGCGGCCCATCGCGTCGGTGTCCGCTACTTCGTCGGGCAGGAATTCTCCGATGACCGCTCCGGGATCGCCCTCAGGATCGACCAGCGCCTCTGCAAGGGACTCCATCGTCTGCCGGTGCCACTGCTGGTCGCGGCACAGGCACGCCGCCGCCGAGTCCAGATAGCCCGAAAGCGTCTCCCGGTCCAGGCGGGGCCGGTCCAGCAGCTCGTCGAGCATCTGTCCTGCAAGGATCAGATAGCAAGCCAGATTACCGCTGTCCACAGCCGATACATAATAGGGATGCAGCGGCCGCGCTTCCCGGATATCGTACCAGTTTAAAAGGTGCCCTTCCCATTTTTCCAGGCCCTCGAGCGTGGTCATCATACCTTCCAGCCGGAAAAGCGTATCCTCGACCGACTGGTATCCCAGCGTGACCGCCATCATCTCGGCCAGCGCCGCAATGCCGATGTTGGTGGGCGATGTGCGCATCGCCAGACCGTTGGGCGGATGTTCCTGGTTGTTGTCGGGGGGCAGGAAGCACGTGCTCTTCCGGGTAAACATGCGGAAATAGCGCCAGGTGGCGACCAGTATCCGCCGGAGCGCGAACTCGTCCTCGGAGGAAAGCCGCGGGCGCTCCTCCTCCTGCTCGCGTCCCGACTGCCAGGCCACGACCGGGGCGGCAAACCACAGCGCGAAAAACGCAAGACCCCAAAGCGGAGCCCCCGACAGGGCATAGAGCGCGGCCGTAACCG
>JBMNNN010000060.1:0-10469 GCA_050942555.1 Christensenellales bacterium | reverse complement strand
GCCACGGTTGAAGCGTGTATCGCGCTGTCCAGGCGTGCGGCGATATCGATGGGGATGATTCCATACTATCTATACCGGCAGAAGTACATGACCGGAAACCTAGAGAACGTCGGATACACGCTGCCCGGCAGACAGTGCCTCTACAATATCGACATGATGGAGGAAACCCATTCGATCGTGGCATTCGGAGCGGGCGGCATATCCCGGCGCATGGATTTCAGCCGCTCGGTTCACGAAAGGCTGGCCAACCCGAAGGGTGTGCCCCACTATATCGAGCGGATCGACGCCGCGATAGAGAAAAAAAGAGTGTTTTTCAATAATCGGACAAATCGGCGAAAGTAAACTGTCAGTCGCTATAAGTTTGTTATTGAAAGATCGCATGGCATAATGCTGATGATATCGTTGAAAGGAATCCTTGCTATGAACGCACAAAAAGCCATTATCATACTGCTGGCGGTCGGACTAGTCGTCACATGCATACTGGGTGTGCGGACGAATAATATTATGAACGACCGGTATGAGCAGCTATACTCGCAGCTTGTATACCTGACAAGCCAGGTAAACGCCGTAAGCGGCAACACCGCGGCCCAAATACAGAATCTGCTGACCCAACAGGACGACCGCCTGGCTGGATTTGGCTACAAATATCAGAGCATCGATACGACGAGCGGACAGGCACAAATCGCGCTCTCGGTGGATGTCAAATCCGTATCGGGCGGCGCGGCGCTCTATATCGTTTGCAGCAATGAGGACGGAGATTCGGCGCGGGAGATCCCGCTTGAACGGGCCCAGGGACTAACCTATACGGCCGAGGCGGCGATCGCGCTGTCTCATAACTATGAGATCGACATCATCGAGCGCACCGGCGACGGCGGCGAGTCGGTGCTCAACGTCTATCCCCAGCATATGAGACTCTATGACGAGTTCTATGCTGACCGGGTGAGGCAGGAGAGCGGCGGAACCGTTACAGGCGAGGATGAGATAGAGTTCAACTGTTCTTTTGCTGTGCGCGACTTCGGGCTCGACGGATTTGGGATGACCAGGGTTGTCGCGGAGATCTGGCACAGGGACGAGTGCATAGACAGCCAGGAAGTAACCGATCAGCTGATATTGGGTGCGGAGATGGATTTACTGGAGCATTATAATATCGCGATCGCTTCCGGACAGATCGATCAGAACGTGTCGTTCGCGGAGTTCGCAAAGCAGTTCGGGGGCGAGGAGAAAGGCGCGCAGCCGGGGTGGGATTCCTACTACTTTCTCCAGACCATCAATTACAAAGAGGATTTTCCCGAGCTTGAACTAGATCGGGCGTCCGCGGAGTCGCTGCGACTGACGCTGGTCGTTACATTTGAAGACGGATACTCCTGCAGGATGGAAGGGTAGGCGGTCAGGCACGCAGGGCCCCTTGACCGGGCAAATACAGATGCGCTATAATAGGCATCAGGAAATGTCTTTGGGGCAGGGCGCAAATCCCTACCGGCGGTTATAGCCCGCGAGCCCGTAAGGGTTGAATCGGTGCGATTCCGATGCCGACAGTGAGAGTCTGGATGGGAAAAGACATACGGTTTTTGTTATTCTGCCCCGGAGTCTGTCCGGGGTTTTCTTCATGGAAAACTCCGAGAATGCAGGATGGGGGCAATAGGGTCATGAATAAAAAGGACAATATGGGCAGGGCAGAGAAAGGCAAGGCAAGCGGTTTGTTTGCGACCCGCACGATGACGGTCATCGCGATACTGGCGGCGCTGTCGTCGGTGCTGTTCTATTTCCCAGAGTTTCCGGTTCCGTTCATGCCGGTTTGGATGAAGCTGGATTTTTCCAACCTTCCGGCGATGATCGGAACCTACGCGCTGGGGCCCTGTGCCGGATTCATCATCGTAGCCGTCAAGGATCTGGTGGGGCTGACCCACTCCACGAGCGGCGGGATCGGGGAGCTGGCCGACTTCGTGATGAGCGCTGCCTTTGTGATCCCGGCAGGCTTCATTTACTGGCACCGCAAGAACCGTCAGTGCGCTCTCGTGGGCATGGCTGCAGGTACGGTTGCGATGACCGCCGCGGCCAGCCTGACCAATTATTATGTACTGATCCCGGCGTTTGCCGAGCTGATGGGCGTATCGGTCGATGAGATATTGGCGGCAGCGGCGGCAGCCGTCCCCCTGGTCGAATCGCTGACGCTGGGGACGTATATGCTGTGGGTCGTCGTGCCCTTCAACCTTCTTAAGGGGCTTCTTATCAGCCTGGTGACGCTGCTCATCTATAAGCCGCTTTCCCCGGTACTCCATGGAACGCACGGGCGCGCCGGTCAAGCATGACGACGGGACACACGGCGATGCGCAGGACGATTGCGACCAACTCCGTTGAGGAAACTGAAGCGCTGGGGGAAAGGCTTGGAGCCCGGCTTTTTCCAGGCGCGGTCGTGACGCTCGAGGGCGATCTGGGCGCAGGCAAGACCGCTCTCATTCGGGGCGTCTGCCGGGGTGCGGGCTGCCGCGTCCGCGCCTCCAGCCCGACTTACGCGCTGATGCACCTCTATGAGGGGCCGGTGCCCGTGTGCCATTTCGATCTCTACCGGGTGGCGCGGACAGACGAATGGGTGGCGATGGAGGTGGAGGAGCAGATGGACGGCCATCACATCGTGCTCATCGAATGGCCCGAACCGGTCGCCGGGCTGCTTCCGGCGGATCGGCTGGGCATTACGATAACGCCCGGAGCGCATGAGGAACAGCGGATCTTCGCGCTTGCGGGGGACGGCGACTGGCAGCGCCGTCTGGAAGGACTGACAGAATGAAACTGCTCGCGATCGATACATCGTCCGCGGCTGCATCCGCGGCGCTGCTGGATGGCCACCGGATCGTATTCGAAGGAAACCTCCGCAGCGGGATGACCCATTCCCGGAATCTGATGCCTCTCGTCGAGTCCGCGATGCGCCTTGCGGCGTGGCAGCCTGCGGATCTGGAAGCGCTGGCTGTGACCGACGGGCCGGGTTCCTTCACCGGGCTGCGCATAGGCGTCGCGACCGTCAAGGGCATGGCGCGTGCGCTGCGCATCCCGGTCGCCGCTGTGAGTACGCTTCATGTGCTGGCTGCGGGCTGCGGCATATTCGACGGGCTCATCGTGCCGGCGATGGACGCGCGGCGCGAGCAGGTCTATACAGCGACCTTCGCGGGCGGCCAGCATCTCGAGCGACTGACGCCCGACCGGGCCCTCGGTCTCAATGCGCTGGTCGACGAGCTTTCGCGCAGCGATAAACCGGTGCTTTTCACCGGGGACGGCGTCGAGCCTTACGGGCCGACGCTCACGGCCGCACTGGGAGACCGGGCCCATATCGCGCCCCCGCCGTTCCGGATGCAGCGGGCAGCGGTGGCAGGGCTGCTGGGCGCGGCGATGATAGCCGCCGGCGAAACGGATGACCCCAGGAATCTGGTACCCCGGTACCTGCGCGGCACGATGGCGGTGCCGGTCTGGGAGCGTTCAGGCGGGAAGCATGGTAATGGCTGAGATCATCATACGCCCGATGCGCATATCGGACGCCCGCCCGATGGCAGCGATCGAGCGGCAGTGCTTTTCAACGCCGTGGCCTGCGCAGTTTTTCCGAGAGGAGCTCGAAAACAACGTATGCGCCCGGTATCTGGTCGCGGCGAGGAGAAGCGAAATCGTCGGATACGGCGGTATCTGGATGATGGTTGGGCACTGCCACCTGACAAATCTGGCGGTGGCTCCCGCAGAGCGCAGGAAGGGGCTGGGCCGGCGGATACTCAGGGCGCTCATGGCGCTGGCTTATGACGAGCTCGAGATCCGGTCGATGACGCTGGAGGTTCGGCGGAGCAATGCGGCGGCGCAGAACCTTTATCTCTCGATGGGGTTTACCGTGAACCACGTGATGGTCCGGTATTATGAGGATAACGGAGAGGACGCGCTGCTCATGACCTGTGACGATTTCACGCGCTGGATAAAGCCCTGAGGACAATCCCGCGACCGGTACTTTGGGACATGTCTGTCAATAATGCATAATCATAACTATGTGAATTTTTTATCAAGCCCGTTCTTGTAATACAATGCGACTTGGGTTATAATAGCGAATATTGGATAAGGAAACTATCTATTGGGAGGTTACCAATATGGCTGTAAAAATCGGAATCAATGGCTTTGGACGTATCGGCCGCCTCGTATTTCGGGCTGCGATCGATAACCCTGCCGTCACGGTTGTGGGCATCAACGATCCCTTTATGGATCCGGATTATATGGCGTATATGCTGCGCTATGACACCGTGCATGGCCGTTTCGACGGAGACATCAGGGTGGAGAGCGACGCGATTATCGTCAACGGCAAGACTTCACGGGTCTACACCTCGATGAACCCGGCCGAAATTCCCTGGAAGGAGTGCGGCGCGGAGTATATCGTCGAGTCCACCGGCGTATTCGTAAACTTCGAGAAGGCCAGGGCGCACCTCGATGCAGGCGCGAAAAAAGTCGTGATTTCGGCACCTCCTAAGGACAAGGAAACCCCGATATTCGTGATGGGCGTCAATCATGAGGAGTACAAAAAAGAGATGACGGTAGTCAGCAATGCGAGTTGTACGACCAACTGCCTTGCTCCCCTTGCGAAGGTCGTCAACGATAACTTCGGTATCGTCGAGGGCCTGATGACGACCGTCCACTCCACCACCGGCACGCAAAAGACCGTGGACAGTCCCTCCAAGAAAGCGTGGCGCGACGGGCGCGCGGCGTCCGGGAATATCATCCCCGCCTCCACCGGGGCTGCCAAGGCGGTAGGCGCGGTCATTCCCGAACTGAATGGCAAGCTGACCGGCATGTCATTCCGTGTACCCACCCTCGACGTATCGGTCGTGGACCTTACCTGCCGCCTCGCGAAGGATACCACGTATGATGAAATCACGGCCGCGGTGAAGGCCGCTGCGGAAGGCCCGATGAAGGGCATTCTGGGCTACACGGAGGATCAGGTCGTTTCCTCGGACTTCATACACGATCCGCGCACCTCGATATTTGATGTGAACGCCGGCATCATGCTCAATCCCCGGTTTGTCAAGCTCATCGCCTGGTACGACAACGAATGGGGCTACTCCAACAAGACGCTGGACCTCATCTGCCACATGGCCAAGGTGGACGCGGAATAACAGAAACCGATGCGACGGCCCCGTTATTGCGACGGGGCCGATTTCATATACCGGAAAGGAGCTGATTCCATGAGCGAGGAGCCGCGCGGAAGGGTCGTCGTGGGCATGTCGGGAGGCGTTGATTCGGCAGTGGCGGCCATGCTGCTCAGGGATCAGGGCTGGGAAGTGCTCGCGGTATTCATGCGAAACTGGGAGGAGGAAGACGAGCACGGGGTATGCACTGCGCAGCAGGACTCCGACGCGGCGCGGCGCGCCTGTGATCATCTGGGAATACCCTTTTACACCGTAAACTTCGCCCATCAGTACCGCGAGCGCGTGTTCCGCTATTTTCTCGAGGAATACGCCGCGGGCAGGACTCCGAATCCGGACGTGCTGTGCAATCGGGAGATCAAGTTCAAGGAGTTGCTGGATTTTGCCCGGAAGATGGACGCCCGGTACCTGGCCACCGGACACTACGCGATCATACGCAGAAGCGGGGGACTGCTTACGCTTTACAAGGGAGCCGATCCCGGAAAGGATCAATCGTATTTCCTGTATACGCTGGGGCAGGGGCAGCTGGTGCATACGCTTTTCCCGCTTGGGGGGATGTTCAAGTCCGAGGTGCGCCGTCTGGCCGGGCGGGCCGGGCTGCCCAACGCGCACCGGCGGGATTCGACCGGAATATGTTTTATCGGCGAGCGCGACTTCAGGAGCTTCCTTTCGGGGTTTCTTCCTGCCCGTCCCGGCGATATCGTAACGCCCGCGGGCGATATAATCGGCAGGCACGACGGCCTTATGTACTATACGCTGGGACAGCGCAGGGGTATCGGAATCGGCGGCAGGGGGAGCGGCGAGCCGTGGTTCGTAGCGGGAAAGGATGTCGAAAATAACAGGCTCGTCGTCGTACAGGGGAACGACCATCCGATGCTCTATTCCGGAGCGTGTTATGTAACCGACTTGAGCTGGATATCGGGAGAAGCCCCGGGTGAAACGTTTGACTGTTCTGCAAAATTCCGGTACAGGCAGCCTGATCAGAAGATTCGCGCGACGATGATAGGGCCTGCACGCTGCCGCGTAGCGTTCGAAGTGCCGCAGCGCGCGGTTACGCCCGGGCAATCGGCGGTTTTTTACGCGGGAGACGTGTGCCTGGGCGGCGGAATCATCGAAAGGACGGAATGACGGTACTCTGCGTAGAATTATTCGACGGTAATATAATTTAATGAAATAACGATTGAGTGCGCATATGGCTTATATGTTAAACGATGGATAATAGAATAGATTTAGCCCTGCCAGCTCGAGGTGACTTTAAATGACGGATGAAGACAGAGAAGAAAAGCGCATTTTCTCCGGCGAAGCGCAACAAAACGGCACGGACGAGCGCACCGAGGGAAGAGACAGGAAGAATCGAAGAAATCTCATATCCAATATATTGGATGTGCTAAGCACCCTTATAGATTTCTTCACAGATTGATTGAACCGCGCAATCCCGCCCAATGAATACGGAAAATGGAAATGCATCGTTGAAAAGAACCCGATCGTTGGGTATAATAGCGTGTCACTTATATTTTGGAATAACGATAGCTGGAGAGATCAATACGAATATGCGTTATCAGGATATGGCGGCATTATGGGCAGACCATCCCCGTTTCGATGAGAACACCAGGGCGGAAGTACGCGCTCTTTTTGGAGACAGTGACGAATTGCTCAGCCGTTTCGGGCGGGAATTGGCATTCGGCACAGGCGGCATGCGCGGACTCAGGGGCACGGGAACCAATCGAATGAACCGGTATACCGTGGCCCGGGTTTCTCAGGGCCTTGCCGCGTACCTGCTGGAGCGGGGCGGACAAAGCGTAGCGATCGCATATGATTCCCGGATCGGCTCGCGGGAATTTGCGCTCGTCACGGCGGGCGTGCTGGCCCATAATGGAATACGCGCATGGTGCTTTGACAGGCTGATGCCTACGCCGGTATTGTCTTTCGCAGTGCGGGAGATGGGCTGCGATGCGGGTGTCATGATCACCGCAAGCCACAATCCAGCTCAGTACAACGGCTACAAGGTGTACGGGCCCGACGGCTGCCAGGTTACCGACGATGCGGCTAAGGCTATCACGTCCCATATCGAAAGGGTGGATTACGCGCAGCTCGCGTGGATGAGCGAGGACGAAGCCCGGACGGCGGGACTGCTCAATGCGATGCCCGAGTCAGTCTACCGCAGGTATATCGAACTCACCCTGTCCTGCCGGCTGGAGAGCGGGGACGGGCCCTGGGACCTGCGATTCGTATACACCCCGCTCCACGGCACAGGTCTCGAGCCGGTGTGCGATGTATTCTCGCGGATGGGAGCGTTGGCCAGCTGTACGATAGTGCCCGAGCAGCGGGAGCCCGACGGGAATTTCCCGACGTGCCCCAGGCCCAATCCGGAGCTGCCCGAAGCGCTCGCGCTTGCGCTCAGGACGGCAGAGGGGGAGGACGCGGCGCTGGTGCTGGCCACCGATCCCGACAGCGACCGCGTGGGCGTGGCGGTCCGGGAAGAAGGCGGCGGTTATCGCCTGCTGACAGGAAACGAGGTCGGCCTCCTGCTCCTTATGTATATTCTCAGCGTTCGCATGCAGATGGGGACGCTGCCCGGCGCGCCGGTAGTGATAAAGACCATCGTTACCAGCGATCTCACTTTCGCGATCGCACGGGACTTTGGCACGGAAGTCGTAGAGGTGCTGACGGGATTTAAATACATTGGCGAGGCCATCGGCTGTCTGGAGAAAGAAGGCCAGGCTGATCGGTTCATACTGGGCTTCGAGGAAAGCTGCGGATACCTGGCCGGGAGCCATGTGCGAGACAAGGACGGCGTCATGACCGCAATGCTGGTGGCCGACATGGTAAGGCACTATGCGCGGCGAGGGCAGAGCGTCTCAGAGGTACTGGGACAAATCTATGAAACCTACGGGTATATGGAAAACAGACTGCTAAACTTCGATATCGTGTCGGCGCTCCCGATGCAGACGATGGATGAGATCATGGCCACCCTCCGGGAAAATCCCCCCGCTGCGCTGGGTGGAATCCCCATACGGACGCGCAGGGACTATCTGCAGGGGCTCTCGGGCCTGCCGCCCGCCGATGTGCTTTCGTTTGAGAATGAACGGGGCGACAAGGCGATCATACGTCCATCGGGAACCGAACCGAAGATGAAAATATACCTGTGTGCCTGCGGAAAAAATCCCGATGAAGCGAAAGAAAAGCTGACCAGCATGGCAGCGGAGGCATCCGACTGGGTTGGGTAGACGGCGGGGAGTTGGTAACTGACAGGAGAGTAAGGGATGAAGGGCATCATACTTGCCGGAGGCTCGGGGACGCGACTCTATCCGATCACAAAGTCGGTGTCCAAGCAGCTGCTTCCCATATATGATAAGCCGATGATATACTATCCGCTGTCAGCGCTCATGCTGGCAGGAATCAGGGACATACTCGTCATATCGACGCCAGCGGATCTGCCTCTTTTTGAAAGACTTCTGGGAAGCGGAGAGGAACTGGGCCTTTCTTTTGCATATAAGGAGCAGGCTGCGCCCAACGGACTGGCTGAGGCGTTTCTGATCGGCGAGGATTTTATCGCCGGTGACCGGAGCGCGCTGGTACTTGGGGACAACATATTCTTCGGCCATGGCTTTCCCGACAGCCTTCGCAAGGCGGCCGCTCTCGAGCGGGGCGCGGTGATATTCGGGTACTATGTAAATCAGCCCAGCGCATACGGCGTGGTCGAATTCGATCATAAAGGCAACGTGCTATCGATAGAGGAAAAGCCAGCCCAACCCAAATCCAACTACGCGGTGCCCGGACTTTATTTCTATGACAGCGACGTTGTCAGTATCGCCAGGGGTATCCGTCCCTCGGCGCGCGGAGAGCTGGAAATCACGTCGGTGAACGAGGAATACCTGCGCAGGGGAAGGCTTCATGTAGAGATACTGGAACGCGGGACGGCCTGGCTGGATACCGGTACCCACGACGATCTCATCGCAGCCGCGAATTTCGTCGCCACGACACAAAAAAGGCAGGGGCTTTATATATCGTGCATCGAAGAAATCGCGTTCCGTATGGGCTTCATCGACAGCGCCCAGCTCCGGGAACTTGGGCAGGCACAGATAACGTCCGACTATGGCAGGTATCTCATAGAGCTTGCGATGCGGTACAGAGGCTGATTGACGGAAAAGGATAAAAAACTGCCCACACTCGGGGAAGCGGGATATTGCTTTGACTGGGAGGGGAATCCATGATGCGCTGCGTGCTTGTGACCGGCGGGGCCGGATTTATTGGCTCCTGCTTTATCCGGCGGTTGCTGAAGGAGCACGGCGACAGAACGGTCGTCAATCTGGACGCGCTCACATACGCTGGGAATCTGGCCAACCTTGCGTCAGTCGCACAGGACCCGCGGTATCGCTTCGTGAAGGGCGACATCACCGATCGCGCGCTAATAGCGTCGCTGTTCAAACAGTATCCATTTGACACGGTGGTCAACTTCGCCGCCGAGAGCCATGTAGACCGGAGCATCCGTGAACCTGAGATATTCCTCAGAACCAACGTGCTGGGGACACAGTGCCTGCTGGACTGCGCCCGGGATGCCTGGATGACAGGCCGGGATTCCGACGGATACCCGCGGTACCGCGATGGCGTGCGGTTCGTGCAGATTTCGACCGACGAGGTATATGGCGCCTTGGGCGCGACGGGGTTTTTCACCGAGAATACGCCGCTATCGCCCAACAGCCCCTATTCGGTCAGCAAGGCGTCGGCCGACATGCTGGCGCGCGCCTATTATACGACGTTCCGGCTGCCGGTCTGTGTCACCCGCTGTACTAACAATTACGGGCCGTTCCAGTTTCCTGAGAAACTCATACCGCTGATGATCGGCAATGCCCTTGAGGACAAACCCCTGCCTGTTTACGGGGACGGCATGCAGGTGCGCGACTGGATTCATGTGGACGACCACTGCAGCGCGGTACAGGCCGTTATAGAGAGGGGACGCCCCGGTGAGGTATACAATATCGGAGGCTGCAGCGAGAAAACCAATCTAGAAGTCGTCCGGACGATACTCAGCGCGCTCGACAAACCGGAGACGCTGATCCGCCATGTGAAGGATCGTCTGGGGCACGACCGGCGCTATGCGATCGACAACACGAAAATCACAAACGAACTGGGATGGACGCCCCGGTATACGTTTGAGCAGGGCATATCCGAAACGATCGCCTGGTATCTGGCAAACAAGGACTGGCTGGATGGCGTGCGCTCGGGCGCGTATCTCGCCTATTACAGAGAGTACTACGGCGGCGGAACCTGATACAGCGCCGGGGCATGGGCGGACGTTCTCATCGA
>JBMNNN010000059.1:0-10523 GCA_050942555.1 Christensenellales bacterium | reverse complement strand
ATATAAGCGTAGGATACTGCGTCGCTCCGGTATCGTCCTGCCCCAGTCCCTGGAAGATGGAGTCGAGAGGCGCGCCGTCCAGCCACGCGCCCGGCTCTATCGGCGTAAAATCGATGCCCTGCTGCTGCAGCTGCCCCAGCTCGTCGGAAAGGCTCACGCATACGTTATGAAGCGAAATAAGCGACTCCACGTTCTCGGTGGACAGCGGCATGCCGTCTCCGGCCGATCGCTTGAGCGACTCGCAGAAATCCCCGAGCTGGTTGACGAAACGCATCGTATCCAACAGCGCCGCGTGGGACAGCGGGAGGCCCGACAGATTGCTCATGACCGTACTGGTCTGCCGGGATATATTTGACAGCAGGTCCACATTCTTCCCCTGCGAACCGCTCACGATAACCTTGGACAGCAGGTTCTCCAGCGTATCCATCCCGCCTACGAGCTCATAGAATGACCGGGTGTACGTGTTGAGCAGGGTCCGCTCCAGCGACCGCTGCCGCGCCCAGCCAATGCCGCCCCATATGAGCGCCCCTATAAGCGCCAGGCTGACCAGTGTGAGCGGCCCGTAGCGCTTAAGAAACCGGTTATTGTTAAACTGCAAAGCGATGCCCTCCAATCACGGTCACGACCCGCCGGGAATAAATCCACCGGCTGGTGGACTTGGCCGGGTTGTAAAAATACAGGGAGCCGCCGCTTGGATCCCATCCGTTGAGCGCGTCCCGCGCAGCACGGATCGACTGTTCGTTGGGCGGCAGGTTAATGCTTCCGTCGCTCACGGTGCTGAACGCGCCGGGCTGGTAGATGACGCCCGCGATCGTATTGGGGAAAAGCGGGCTTTTCACGCGGTTCAGTATCACCGCCGCGACCGCCACCATGCCCGTATAGGGCTCGCCCCGGGCCTCTGCATGGACGGCGCACGCCAGCAGATACAGATCCCCGGAAGCCGCTCCGCCTCCCGAACCCGTATAGGATTTCCCCGACAGCGTGATGCCGATGGCTGCGGCCGTTTGGTCGCCTACCTTCCCGTCCACAACCAGCCCGTTGCGGCGCTGAAAGAGCCGGACAGCCTCATAGGTTTCGCTGCCGAATATCCCGTCCACCGGCCCATCGTAGTAACCCCACTGCTTAAGGCGGCTCTGCACCTTCTTTACATTGTCGCCGCTGTCTCCCCAGCCCAGCACGATAGGCTTTGCTCTGGCCGGCATCTCCATCAGGCACAGGGCGAGTGTCGCCACCGTCAGCAGCATGAGAATCCATCGTCTTTTCATCGAAAACACCCCTATTTTGTGTTTTGGACCGTATACTCCCACCGCATCCAGCGGGGAAATCGATTCCTGAACCTGTCGCTGATCAGTCGTTCCCATAGCCAGCTGCGGATCCGGATCGACTCCTCGGGCTTTCCCTTCGGGTAGAGGATGACCTCTTCCCTGTCGGCGACGGGCGCCGCCCCTGTTATCGCGTCCACGCCCTCGTCCCAGGGCGCCTCGTTCAGGCACAGCTCCGGATAGATGACGCACCACCAGTTTTTCCCGGCGCCCGCGCCCAGTATCACGCGGACCGTCCGGTAGGAGCCTGCTGGCCAGACCGCGTCGTCGTATACCCTCGAGGGAAACGCGAAGACGCCCATCTCGACGCGGGCCGTGTAATCGAGGCCCTCGCCCGCAATGACCGCATCGGCGATCTGCGCAAGCTCGGCTTTCCGGGCTTTGAGCTCCAGATAGCAGCTTCCCGCATCCTCCCAGCCCGATTTGAGCGACGTAAGCAGCGCGTCGCGTACCGCGTACTTGAGCTCCTGGTCGATCTGCTCGTCGCTGTGCGCTATGATATGAAGCCTGACCACATCGGCAACCGGTTCTGTGCGGTTCGTCACCCTGCATCCGGCAAAAAGCGCGACGCACAGGCACAGCGCCGCAACATATATCCAAACCCGCATACCTATCGCCTCCCGGTCCGTTACTACCGGAAGTATGGGTATGTTTGGCAATCTTTATACCCGGCATATAAATCGTTTGTAGGCCGCTGTGAATACGATATCTGACCTGCCAATGAATGCCGGACAGGCCCTTATTGAGGAAAAGGCACAAGCGAAGCCTTTCCGCTTTATCAATATGGATTCCGATAGAACAACGAATGACTTTACAAATTTGAAAAAAGGATTATCGACAGCGTATGAAGTAAAAAACCTATTCCCACGTCCACACAAGCCCTTCGGCCACGGTAGACGCCGCGCGGCAAAAAGGATACCGCGCCGCCAGCCGCGCCTGTGCCCCGACAGCCGCGTCGACGCTCTCGTACAGCCCAAAAAACGCCGAGCCGCTGCCCGTCATCCGCGCAGCAAGCGCGCCCGATTCGATCAGATCGGAGCGAATCGCATCGACCGGCAGGCCCAGCGCACGCGCGGGGGCCTCCAGATCGTTGCCGAGTGCCGCAGCCAGGCAGGCCCTGTCGCTGCGCCGGAACGCGTCCTCCGCCGCGTCGGGCGAACCTGCCGGGCGCGGCGCGCCCATTTGGTCCAGCGCGCGGTACACGGCGGCGGTCGACAGGCCTTCTCCGCCCCGTATAATGAGCAGCGGCAGCCCGCCCGTAAAGGGCAGCGGCGCGATATCCTCCCCCACGCCACGGCACCTGGCCAGTCCGCCCGTCAGCATGAAGGGGACGTCCGCGCCCAGCTTGAGCGCGCAGCGCGCCAGCGCACAGGGCGGCAGGTCCAGTCCCCACAGCCTGTTGAGCCCGATGAGCGCCGCGGCGGCGTCGGCGCTGCCCCCGCCCAGCCCGGCCTGCGCGGGTATGCGCTTGATAAGCAGCATGTCGGCTCCCCGCCCGCCGGAAAGCGGTTCCAGCAGCCGGGCCGCGCGCATCGCCAGATTCTCCTCCCCCGCGGGCGCGCCGCCCTCTACGCGCAGCGTGATCCCGCGGCCGCGCTCCCTGATCCGCAGCGTGTCGGCCAGGTCGATCGAAGCCATGATCGTATCCAGCGTATGATACCCGTCGCTCCGCCTCCCGGTGACATGAAGCGAGAGGTTTACCTTGGCCCGGGCTTCCAGCACAATCGTCATCGGCGGCTACCGCACGTCGTCGAATATCTCGTTGATCTGCCGCTCCATATCCTCGCGGGATATCGTTTTCCCGGGAAGAGCACCGACAAGAGCGTGGCGGAAAACCACCTGTCCGCGGGCGGCCTCCACCCGCCGGGCCATCGAGTCGAGCACCTCGTCGGCGCCCTTCAGGTCCCGGTCGGCCTGCACCGACAGGATCCCGACCTGCTTGCCGGTGAAATCGCACTGCGCCAGGCACGCGTTGACAGCCGGAACGGTCCGCCCCGCCCACACCGGCGATATGATGTACACCTTGTCATAGGGCCGGGCGGCGTCCGATACATTGAGGGCGAGGCGGCTCTCCGCGCCCCGCAGCGCCTGAAAGACAGCCTTCACGAAGTCCCATTTCCCGCGGCCTCTGGGCTTCGCCTCGGCAAGCTCTATGACGTCGGCCGCCCATTTGCGGGACAGCGCCTCGGCGGCGCATCGCGCGCTGCCGTCGAGGCTAAAGTAAAATATCGCGCTTTTCATGACGGATCCCTCCCCTGTTTATGGCTTATGTTTTCCATGCACGACGCCGGAAATCCTGCATGCGCGCACGACGGCGGGTTATAAATGCTGTCCACTGCAATCATTACGAAATATTTGACATATATTAGCGTGCTTGCTATAATAACAAAATTCAGGATCCACAACCCAAACAAAGCCCGGATGAGGAGGGTTCGGATGACCGCCATCGAAGCGCAGTACCTTCGCAAGCAGTTCCGCACGAAGGTAAAGGGCGAGGGCTTCGGCGCAAGCCTGCGCTCCCTCGTGCGCCCCGAGTACCGGGAGACGGTCGCGGTCCGCGACATATCCCTTACCGTCCCGGAGGGTGAGATCGTCGCGTTCATCGGGCCAAACGGCGCGGGAAAATCCACGACGATCAAGATGATGACGGGCATACTGCACCCGACCTCGGGCAGCATCCGTGTGCTGGGATACGACCCGGTGTCGCAGCGGCAGGCGCTGTCCTATCATATCGGCACGGTGTTCGGTCAGAAGTCCCAGCTGTGGTTCCACCTGCCGCCGCTGGACAGCTTCCGGATGCTCGCCAGCATATACGAGGTGGACAGGGCGGTCTACCGCCGGCGACTTGACGACCTGGTGGAGCGCTTCGAGATCGGCAGCCTGCTCAGGACGCCGGTGCGCAAGCTGTCGCTGGGCGAGCGTGTGCGCTGCGAGATCGCAGCCTCGCTCCTTCACAGGCCGCGGATCCTCTTTCTGGACGAGCCGACGATCGGGCTGGACGTCGTGGTCAAGCACCGCATTCGCGAGCTCATCGGGGAGCTGAGCCGCGAAGACGGCGTCACGGTCTTCCTGACCAGCCATGATGCGGGCGACGTCGAGAAGGTCTGCCGCCGGGCGATCGTCATCGACCATGGGCGGCTGGTGCTGGATCTGCCCGTCAAGAAGCTCAAATACGACTACCTGAACCGCAAGCTCGTATCGGTGCGCTTCTTTGAGCCGCAGTCCCTGCCTGCCTTTCCCGGCGTCACGGCCATCAAGCAAACCGGCATAGCGGTTAGGCTGTCGGTAGATACCCGGGTGCAGCCCATCGGCGCTGTCATCAGCGCGCTCACGGGGGGCGGCAACGTCGCCGACATCACCGTCTCGGATCCGCCGATGGAGGACATCATCGCCGACATATTCGCCAGCCGGAATGAGGCAGGGTCATGACCGCTGCCAAAGCGCGCAAGTATGGGGCGATACTGGGCGTCAGCCTGCGCAGCGGGCTCATGTACCGGGGCAACGTGCTGGGCGGCCTGCTTTTCTACGCGCTGTTCATATTCGTGTTCTTCAGCCTGTGGAGTACCATTTACCGTGCGGACGGGGTGCCGGGTTACAGCCTGTCCCAGATGATCTGGTACGTATGCGTGACAGAGCTTGTCGTATTCGGCTGCCGCAGCGGCGTATTCGCGGAGATCAGCGAGTCGATCAAGTCGGGCGCTGTCGCCTACGAGCTGAACCGGCCCTATCACTATGTGTTCTACCGGTTTTTCAGCGCCCTGGGCGGCATCGTGTTCAGCTTTCTCTTCTATGCCGCGTCGGCGCTGGCTCTCGGGCATCTGTTCGTCGGGCCGCTCCCCAATTTCAGGCTCTGGATGCTCCCCTTCGTGCTCGTGTCGATCGGGCTGGGGACGGTCATTCAGTTCTTCTCCTATCTGTGTCTGGGACTGTCGGCCTTTTTCCTCGAGGAGAACCGGGCGTTCATGTTCATATACAGCAAGCTCGTGCTGATGCTGGGCACGTTCATACCGGTCGAGTTCTTCCCCGGATGGCTGCAGACGGTCGTTCGCTACCTGCCCTTTTCCTATATCACATGGGCGCCTGCCCGCATGGCTGTGGATTTCTCGTGGGGGCATGTCGCGTCCGCGCTGCCGCTGCAGCTGGCCTGGGCCACCGTGATAATCGCGCTCTCGCTGCTGCTGTATCGAAAGGGGGTGCGCAAGGTCAATGTACAGGGAGGTTAGCCGCTGCCTGCGGCTCATCGGCCGGTATTTCCTGCTGAATCTGTCCGCGGCGATCGAGTACAGGGCCAGCTTCCTGCTGCAGACGTTCGGCATGGCGATCAATAACGCCACGTTCATATTCTTCTGGTGGATCGCGTTTGACAAGGTGGGCGGGACCATCGGCGGCTACGGCTTTACCGATGTCATGTTCATATGGGCGCTGGCGTCGTCGAGCTTCGGGCTGGCGATGGTGGTCTTTGGCAACGCGCCCGCTCTTGCCAGGATCATCTATTCGGGCGAGCTAGACACATACCTGCTGCAGCCCCGGCCGGTGCTTGTGAACGTCATCGCATCCCGTACCAGCGTTTCAGCCTGGGGCGATCTTGCCTACGGGATCGTGCTGCTGGCCCTCACTCAGCCCCAGTCATGGAGCCTGTGGCTGCTATTCGGGCTGTGCGTCATCACCGGCGCGCTGCTCACCACCGCGATCCAGGTCACGGCGGGCGCTCTTGCGTTCTTCATGGGCAACGCATCGATGCTCCAGCAGATGGCGCTCGAGTTTACGATCAACTTTTCCATCTATCCCGAGAGCATATTCCACGGCGCGGTGCGGCTCATCATACACACGCTGCTTCCGGCCGCGTTCATCGTGCATGTGCCGCTTACGCTGGTTCGGAGCTTCGAGCCACGGCTGCTGCTCATACTACTCGTCGTGACGGCGCTCTACTGCGCTTTCTCGTTCTGGTTCTTTGGCCGGGGCCTCAGGCGCTACGAATCGGGCAATCTCATCCAGACGCGGATATAGCCCGGCGAACCGGGCCTACTGCGCTGCCAGTTCGAGCATCCGCAGCAGCGCCTCTCCCATGTGCTGCGGGTAGACGCTCTGGCGGTGTATGACCGGCAGCTCGCGCAGCGCGCGCAGCGCGCGCGGCGGCTCTATGCCGGTCGCTTCCCACAGCGCGTCGCACTGGGCGAAGGAATCCGCGGGCGCCGTGCGCCCGGTCAGCACCGCGTATACGTCGCCGCAGAATTTATAGGCGTTGGCCGTCGATACCACGACAGCCGCGCGGCTGCTCCTGCGCCGCCTGGCCTGCACATGCATCGCGACCGCCGTATGCGGATCGATCAGGATCCGGTGCTTGCGCCAGGCCTCGGCGATAGCCGCCCGGGTCTGCCGCTCGTCGGCCCATCCTCCCTCGAAGTCCTCGCGTATATGGTCCAGCGTCCCGGCGGGTATCGTATAGCTGCCATCGCGGGACAGCACCTGCATCCACGCGGCCACCTGCGCGGCGTTGCGGCCCGACGCCTCGAAAAGCAGCCGTTCGAGATTGCTGGATACGAGTATGTCCATCGACGGCGACATCGTCTGGTAGAACTGCCGCCGGGTATCGTAGCGGCCCCCGCCCAGGAAGTCGCTGAGTATATGGTTGCGGTTCGAGGCGCATACCAGCTTGCCCACGGGCAGCCCCATGCGCTTGGCGTACCAACCGGCTAGTATGTTGCCAAAATTACCGGTGGGCACCACGAAGTCCACCGGCTCGTCCGCCGCGATGACGCCCTGTCCTGCAAGGTCGCACCAGGCCGAGAAATAATAGACGATCTGGGGCGCAAGCCGTCCGTAATTGATCGAGTTGGCCGAAGACAGGCTGTATCCCATGTCGGCCAGCTCCAGCGCACGCTCCCGGTCGGAGAAAAGCGCCTTGACGCCGGTCTGCGCATCGTCGAAATTGCCGTATACCGCCACCACGTGCACGTTGCTCCCCTGCTGGGTGGTCATCTGGAGCTGCTGCATCGGGCTTACGCCGGTTTGCGGGTAGTACACGACGATCCGGGTGCCGGGGACGTCCCGGAATCCTTCCAGCGCCGCCTTGCCCGTGTCGCCCGAGGTCGCGACCAGTATGAGCGACGTATCGCTGCGCCCGGCCGCGCTGCGGGCTGCCGCCATCAGTCTTGGCAGCAGTTGCAGCGCCATATCCTTGAACGCGCCGGTCGGCCCATGCCACAGCTCCAGCATGAAAAGCCGGTCGGTTACGGCCCGTACCGGCGCGATCGCGCGGTCGTCGAAATTGGGGCCGTAGGCCGCGCGGACGCAGGATTGGATTTCGTCCCTGCTAAAATCGTCGAAGAGCAGCCCCAGCAGGAAAGCCGCGCGCTCTTCATAAGTCATTCGGGTCAGGGCGGCGAGATCCTCACGGCTGATCCGGGGAAACTCCTCCGGTACAAAAAGGCCGCCATCGGGCGCCAGTCCCGTCATAATGGCAGCCGCAGAGCCGTGAACGGCTGACTCGCCCCGGGTGCTGATAAAACGCATAGCTCCTCCAGCTGTCAGATCATGTGTCCGTTCAGGAAGGTGGGCACGTCGTCGGCAGGGCCGCTGATGCCCATCGTGACGGTCAGGTCGTGCCGGTTCGCGAAATCTTTCACCTTCTGAAAGAAATCCTCCATGTCGGCTACGCTGTCCGCGCCGCAAAGGAGCGGCAGTCCATCCAGAAAAATATGCTCTATATCAAAATCCTCCGCCAGGATCCCGCACAGGAATCCGTAGAGCATTGGGGAGGAGTTTACCTCATACTCGCCGGCATTGATGTAGCGGATATCGTGATGGAGGCTTAGCATGCATCGGTTGTCGTCGTCTATGAATACGATGGAGCCTTTGGCAGTGCTTATCAGGCTGTTGGCCATATCGATCATCCGTTTGGTCTTGCCTGATCCGCGCTTGCCGTAGATGACCTGAATCATAAACATCACTCCTCCCATCATTTATTCTCATTATATAACATTCTTTCGGTTATTAAAAGTGAATTTTGTATAAATAAACGGCAATGCACTTTTTGACCGATTGCACAAGCGCCGGGCAAATCCTGTGGCGGATTCGACCGGCGCCTGTAACGCCCGGCCTATTTTCTTTGATGGACATGCGTGGCGGTCTGATAAAAATCGGGATCGGCCATGCGGACCATCGTTTCCATCTCCTCGTCGCCCATCAGCGTGTTGCGGCCGGCCGCGTACTCGGTGTCCACCATCTCCTTGACACGCTTGACGACCGGGTCGTGCTTGCTCACTTCGATATGCCCGGCTAGGTTGAAGTAGGAAGTAATCCAGTGCGCGATGCCCGCCAGCCCCGAGTGTGGACCCACCATTACGATTGCCGGACGGTTCAGCAGCTTTTTCGTATCGAAAATATTGTAAATTTCTTCGTCCTTTAGAAGGCCGTCGGCGTGGATCCCGGCCCGTGTTGCATTAAATGCGCGGCCTACGAACGGGGTTCTGGGCGGTATTTCGTACCCGATCTCTTCCTCGAAGTATCGCGCCACCTCGGTGATGACAGGAAGATCCAGCCCGTCGGTCGTTCCTCGCAGCGACGCGTACTCGATGACCATCGCCTCCAGCGGGCAGTTCCCGGTCCGTTCGCCTATGCCCAGCAGCGCGCAGTTGACCGCGCTGCAGCCATACAGCCACGCGGTGGCGGCGTTTGTCACCACCTTATAGAAATCATTGTGACCGTGCCACTCCAGCTGCTCGCTGGGCACGCCCGAATAGTGCCTCAGCCCGTATATGATGCCCGGCACGCTGCGCGGGAGCGCCACGCCCGGATACGACACGCCGTATCCCAGTGTATCGCAGGCGCGGATCTTGATGGGTATGCCCGACTCCGCCGAGAGTTTCATGATCTCGTTGGCAAAGGGCACCACAAATCCGTAGAAGTCGGCGCGGGTAATGTCCTCGAAATGGCAGCGGGGAACGATGCCGTAACTCAAAGCCGTCTTGATGATGCCCAGGTACTGATCCATCGCCTTTCTGCGCGTGAGGCCCATCTTATTGAAGATATGATAGTCGGAGCAGCTCACTAGTATGCCGGTTTCCCGTATGTCCATGCTGCGGACCAGCGCAAAATCCTTTTCATTTGCGCGTATCCACGTGGTTACCTCAGGGTACTTGTACCCAAGCGCCATGCAGGCCTCGATTGCCTGCTTGTCTTTCTCGGTGTACACGAAAAACTCGCTCTGCCGTATAATGCCGTTCGGTCCGCCCAGCCGGTGGAGCAGCGTATAAAGATCCACGATCTGCCTGACCGTAAAGGGCGACGTGGACTGCTGCCCATCCCGGAACGTCGTGTCGGTGATCCATATGTACTCGGGCATGTTCATCGGGACCAGCCGGTGATTGAAGGGCACCTTGGGCACCGATGTATACTCAAAAAGATGCCGGTACAGGTTGGGCTCGGGCACGTCCTGCAGCGAATACCGGTATGCGCTCTGCTCCAGGAGATGCGTTTTCTTGTCATATTCGAGTACGCGCATGAAACTACGCTCCTTTCCTAATCGAGATGACTCATGAAAGCCGATATGCGGTCCATCCCCCGCTCGATGTCGTTCATAGAGGCTGCGTAGGACAGGCGGACATGCCGGTCGGAGCCGAACGCGCATCCGGGCACCACGGCGACCTTTTGCGCCTCGAGGAGCGCTTCGCAAAAGTCCATCGAGCCTGCGATCAGCCTGCCCTGCCACCTGCGGCCGATCGCGCCCCCGATATTCATCATCACATAGAACGCGCCGTCGGGCCTTACGCACGAAAGCCCGGGAATGCTTCCGATGCGGTCGGCAATATAGTCGCGCCTGCGCCTGAATTCCGCGGCCATCGCCAGGACAGACTCCTGCGGGCCACGAAGCGCGCGCGCGGCGGCGTACTGGGCCATCGAGTTGGGATTTGACGTGATATGGCTCTGCAGGCCGCCCATCGCCTTTGCGACCGGGAGGGGCGCGGCCGCGTATCCGATGCGCCAGCCGGTCATCGCGAACGCCTTGGACGCGCCATTGATGACGATGGTGCGCTCGATCATATCAGGGCCCAGCGCGGCGATGCTGACCGCAGGCCCGGGCGTATAGCAGAGCTTCTCATAGATTTCGTCGGATATGACGACGAGATCTCTGTCGGCGGCCAGGCGCGCAATTTCCGCAAGGTTTTCCCGCGAATACACGGCGCCCGTCGGGTTGCAGGG
>JBMNNN010000058.1:0-10647 GCA_050942555.1 Christensenellales bacterium | reverse complement strand
CGTCACCCAGTACGATGCGCTGCGCGCGGCCCGCAGCAGCGTCGGCGCGCGCCGCGATGCGCTCGCGCAGTGGATCGGGAAGGCCCGCAGGCCCGCGGTCTATCTGGGCTGCGGCTCGGGCTACTGTCTGTGCGTCGCGGGAGCGGCCGCGATGCGCACGATCGGCCGCCGCCCCGCCGTCGCGGCGGCCGCAGGGGACGTGCTGCTCCACGCGGAGGAGTACGAACCCATGCTGCGCGACGCGCCGCTCATCGCGCCCTCCCGGTCGGGCAGGACCAGCGAGGTGATCCGCGCTGTCCGCTACGCCCGGGAGCGCTTTGACGCCCGGACGCTGGGGATCATCGCGGCGGAGGACACGCCGCTTGCCGCGCTGTCGGAGCTGGCGCTACCGATGCCCTGGGCGTTCGACCACAGCGTATGCCAGACCCGGACCGTCAGCTGCCTGTATCTGGCGCTTGTGATGCTGGCCGCGTTCGCGGGAGACGACGAGGCGCTGCTGCGCGCGCTTGACGCGGTCATCGCGGACGGCGACCGCTTTATCGGCGCGCACGCCCCCGAAGCCGCCCGGCTGGCCCGCCTGCCCTGGGACGAGGTCGTGACGCTGGCCGACGGCGCAGCCTACGGCCTGGCGATGGAGGGTGCGATGGCCGTAATCGAGATCGCCGGGCTGCCGGCCAGCGCCTATCACCTGCTGGACGTACGGCACGGCCCGATGTCGCGGATCGGACCCCGGACGCTGGTGATCGCGCTTGCGGACACAAACCCCGACGGGCTGGCTACCAGCCTCATACGCGACATCGCCGACCGCGGCGCGCAGCTGGTCGTGTACGACGCGGGTCACGCGGTGGATGACGACTGCGGCGCCGCGCTCTTTATACAGCCGCAGCAACCGCTGCCCGGCGCGGCGGCCGCGCTGCAGTTCCTGAATCTGTGCCAGATGCTGGCCTGCCGGAAGGCCGAGGAGCTGGGACGCGATCCCGACCATCCCGATGGGCTGGATCCGTGGATACGGCTGTAAGCATGTCGCAAACCCGGCTATCGGCTGTGAGGATGAATGGTTTTTTTCTGATATAGTTTTTGCGCATTTGTCCGCGATATGGTATACTATCTCCTGCGTTTTGACGCACGTAAACATCATATCGATACGGAGAGATTCCTATGAACCGCAACCGCAAAGGCTGCATCATTCTCGCGGCGCTCATGCTGCTCATGGCCGGCTGTCACCAGTCACCGCCTGCCCCCACATCCTCCCCCGCGACCGCGACGCCCACCGCCGCGCCCACGCCCACCCCGGTTCCCACGCCTACGCCGACTCCGACGCCCTCCCCCACGCCGATGCCGACTCCCGAGCCCTACGCGCAGTTTTACGCCGACAGGGAGACGATACTCTACGGCGAAAACGAATGGGTCTATAAAAGCCCGGAGCTTGGGCTGCGCATCGAGAAAACCTATATCGACTATATGGAAAGCTGGGCATTTATCGCCGAGATTCATACGAAGGATCCCGACAAGTTCCTGAGAACCGGATTCGCCTTCCATGATCCCCGAATTTCAAAAAGACAGAAAGTATACGATATTGCCGTTGAACATAAAGCAATTTTCGCGCTCAACATCGACTATTTTACCGATGCAGCCAATACGAAGGCCGGCATTGTCATTCGTCAGGGACGGGTGTTCCGCCCGAAGCTGCTCGACAATATGATGGCGGTCTACCCGGGCGGCGAGCTGGTCGTTTACCGCAAGGGCGACGACGTGACGCCCGAATCGCTGCTGGCCGCGGGAGTCGTCACCACGTTCTCGTTCGGGCCGCCGCTTCTCGAGGACGGGCAGATCACGCCAGATGTGTACACGCATGGGTTGAAAAGCTTGAATCCCCGCAGCGGCCTGGGCATGGTGGAGCCCGGGTATTACTACGGCATCATCGTAGACGGACGGCAGAGGAAGATCAGCAGAGGCGCGACGCTCGAGGAGTTCGCGCGGCTCTTTGAGGAGCTGGGCTGCACGGTCGCCTATAATTTCGACGGCGGCCAGAGCACCGGCATGGTGTTCATGGGAGAGGTCCTCAACTCTCACGCGGAGGATAATGGCGGCGTAAAATGGGCGTTCCACCGCAATCAGCCCGACATATTATATATCGGCACCTCCGAATGGGTTCCCCTTGACGACGAGCTGTTCATGCACTATCTCAAAACGGTGAGCGATTATGAATTTGAGTAGGAAATTGCGATGCTGCGGCGCGCTGCTCATCGCGGCAGCCGCGCTCATGCAGCCCGTGCCCGCCGCAGCCGACACGCAGCAGTCGGCCGCGGCAGCGGATCTGACGCGGGAGACGAAGATCACCGCGTCCAACGGCTCCACGTCGCGACTGCAGGACCGCAGCACCGGCACGGCCTGGAAGGCCGAAGCGGACGAGGAATCCTGGGTCGCGCTGCGCGTCCCCGACGGCGAGCCGCTGGGCGGGCTGTACCTTTCGTGGTCTGTTCGCCCGGCGAAGTGGCGCGTACAGCTCTCCGCCGACGGCGAGCGCTGGAGCGACGCGTATATCGGTGGAGCGAAGGGGCCGCGGAACGAGTATATACCGCTCGACGACGCAGCCGGGCGCGCGCTGGGGCTTGATGTCGCGCCCGCCGGTCTCATAGAGTCGCACACGACGCGCCGCCACGCGCGCATCGTGATGGAAAGCGGCGCGCAGGCCGCCGCCATCTTCGAGCTGCGCGTGCTGGGAGCGGGCGTCCTCCCCGACTGGGTCGAGCGCTGGAAGCCCGTTGTCCGGGACGCCGAACTCATGGTCATATCGGCCCATCCCGACGACGAAACGGTGTTCTTCGGCGGCGTGCTGCCGAGGTATGCCGGAGAGGAGCAGCGGGACTCGGTCGTCGTCTATATGACGGTGGAGGAGCGGCGGCGCGAGGTCGAGGCGCTGGGCGCGCTGTGGACCAGCGGCGTGGAAACCTACCCGGTGTTCGGCCCTTTCCCCGACAGACACTGCGAGACCCTCGAGGCGTGCGCCAGGTTTTGGGGCGGCAAGGACAAGACGGTCGCCTACATCGTCGAGCAGTTCCGCCGCTTCCGGCCCGAGGTCGTGGTCACCCATGACGTGAAGGGCGAGTATGTTCACGGCGCGCATCTGCTTACCGCTTGGGCGGTGCAGCAGGCGGTCGCGGCCGCGGCCGATCCCGCGCAGTACCCCGAATCGGCCCAGCGGTACGGCGCGTGGCAGGTGCAGAAATGCTATCTGCACCTGTATCGTGAGAACCCGATCGTGATGGACTGGAACGTGCCGCTCGCGCGATTCGGAGGACGAACCGCGTTCGAGGTGGCCGAGGAAGCGCTCCAGCATCATGTGTCGGAGCTTCACTGGAACATCGTGCGGGTGCACGACGGTAAATACTCGACCGCGAAGTACGGGCTTTTTTATTCGGCGGTCGGGCCCGATACTGCGGGCGGCGATCTTTTCGAGAATATACGCTGACCGATCCGCTCATACAATATAAAACGAGTACGCGCCGGGCTTCCCGGCGGAAGGATGATAACCGATATGAAACCGTGTGCGCTACTGTCGATACTGGCCGCCGCGCTTCTTTTATCGGGCTGCGGACTGCTGCTCCCCGAGGCGACTCAAACGCCCGCACCGACCGTGACCACCATGCCCACGCCCATACCCACGCCCGAGCCGACCCCGACGCCTACGCCCACGCCGGTACCAACCCCGACGCCCGAGCCCACGCCCGCCTTCGTAACCATCACGCTGGGCGGCGCGGGCGACATCATGTGCCACGAAAAGCAGCTCATCGACGCGCGTCAGACCGCCAAAAACGAGGGAACGGGCGAAAAATACGCGTTCGCGCACTGGTTTGGCGTGATCCGCCCGGCGCTGGAATACCCGGACCTGATGATCGGCAACCTCGAGACGCCGATAGCGGGCGACAGGGCCGGATACAACGGCTGGCCCAGCTTCAACACGCCTGACGAGATCCTTCCCGCGCTGGCCGCCGCGGGCTTTGATGTGCTGACCACCGCAAATAACCATATACTCGACAAGGGCGCCGACGGACTGCTGCGCACGCTCGAGCAGCTGGACGCGAACGGAATCCCGCATACAGGCAGCTGGGCGACGCGCGAGCAGCGGGAGAAGCCATTTCTCATACAAAGCGGCGAGGTGACGGTCGGCATCGTCAGCGGAACCTACAGCCGGTACCGGGAGTCGGTGGCCCATATGGTGGGCGACGCGTATGACGACGAGGACATGGTATCGATGATCCGGGCCGCGCGGAAAGCCGGCGCCGACATCGTCGTAATGTCGCTCCACTGGGGCTACGAGTACGCCACACGGCCTTCGGGCCAGATACGCAGGCTGGCGGAGAAATACATAGCGGCCGGAGCAGACGTCATATTCGGGCACCATACGCATCTGGCCAACCCGATCGAATGGGTTTCAGCCCAAGCGCCCGACGGCACGCAGCGGCAGGGTCTCGTATTCTGGTCGCTCGGAAATTTCGTATCGAACCAGCGCAAAATATTCAAGGACGATTTTCTCCAGTACCGGGACTGCGGCATCGTCGGATATGTGGACGTTACCAAGAGCCGGGCGACCGGTGAAATCACGCTGTCCAACGCCCGCTATCTCCCGGTGTGCGTTTTTCGGGACAGCAGGCCGGGCGACCAGTACCGGGTGCTGCCGGTGGGCGCGGTGCTCGACGATCCGTCGCTGAGCGACAAGCCGTTTAGTGAATCCTATTTCAGAACCGTTTGGGACTACATGACAGGCCATGTGGGCGATGAGGCGGCGACGCCGCTGCGGGCGATGCCCGGCTCGTCACCCGCACCTACGCCCATCCCCTCTCCTGAGGCGACCGGCGGCGAGGGCTAAAGCTTATAGTTCGGGTACTCATTCCGGCTCGAGTATGCTATAATGGGGCGTGCTGGCGGCGGCGCGGCCGTATTGCAGCGCGGCAAGCAGGCAGAAACGAGGGAAGGGCATGGACTTTGTGAATATCGCGGATATGCAAAAGGGGATGACGGTAACCGGCTTTTATATCGTCAAAAACATGGCGATCAAGACGTCGGCCAACAATAAGATGTACGGGGACTATATGCTCGCCGACAAGACCGGCGAGATAAACGGCAAGCTCTGGGAAGTCGCCGACCCCGCCGCATGTCCCGACGTGGGCACGTTCCTCAAGGTGCAGGGACTTGTGACCGAGTGGCAGGGAAAACTACAGCTGCGCATCGACCGCTTCCGAGAGGTAAACGACGAGGACCCGGTCAACATCAGCGAGCTGGTTCCCGCGGCCCCCGAGGAGCCCGAGAGCATGTTCGATGAGCTGCTGATCTATATAGAGAGCATCGGCAGCGAGGCGATCCGCGCCATCGTCAGCCGTCTTGTCGACGAACGCAGGGAACAGCTCCTCTACTACCCCGCCGCGCTCAAAAACCATCATTCGATCCGCTCGGGCCTTCTTTTCCATACGCTGTCGATGCTGCGGCTGGCCGACGGCGTGCTCAAAGTCTATCCCTACCTTGACGCCGACCTGCTGCGGGCAGGGATCATCGCACACGATCTGGCGAAGGTCAGCGAGCTCGATGCGGCCACATCGGGCGTCGCCACCCAGTACAGCAGCGACGGCCTGCTGCTGGGGCATATCGTGCAGGGCGTCGTCGAGATCGACCGGATAGCCCGCGATACAGGCGCAGATCCCGAGATCGTGACGCTCCTTAAGCACATGGTGCTGTCCCACCACTACGAGCCCGAATACGGAAGCCCGCGTCGGCCGATGTTCCCCGAGGCGGAGATCCTCCATTATCTCGATATCATCGACGCGCGGATGTTCGATATGCACAAGACACTCGAGCCGCTGGAACCCGGCACCTTTTCGGAAAACGTATGGACGCTCGAAAACCGGAAGCTCTATAAGCGGAAACTGTAAACCGGGGCTGTCTCATCGCCGCCGATCTTTTGTCCGGAGCGAATAGATTTCGCGAAATCCGGCAAACTAGCATTGAGGTGATAGACATGCAGTTCACGCAAAAAGAAACAATATACCTGAAGGACTTAAAAGAGGCGGAGCAAACCTGTGTGGAAAAGTACAGGAACTATGCGGCCCAGGCCCATGACGGCCAGCTCAAGGGACTGTTCACACAGATCAGCCAGAAAGAGCAGCAGCATCTTGATACGATCAATCAGATCATGAGCGGGACCGTTCCGTCGATGCAGTCGGGCGGTGGAAACCAGCCGCAGCTCGGCTTTACCCCGGTATATGCCGCGACGCCTACGGACCCCCACAAACAAAAAGACAGCTTTCTGTGCACCGATCTCCTGTCCACCGAAAAGCATGTATCTTCGGTATATAATACCGCGATCTTTGAGTTTCAGGAAACCAATGTCCGGGACGCTCTCAACCATATACAAAAAGAAGAGCAGCAGCACGGCGAGCAGATATTCAACTATATGGCGCAAAACGGGATGTACGGCTGAACGCATTTACAAAAAATGCCCGGGGCGAAATCTACTCCGGGCATTTATCTATTGATCTAATACCGCCTGCGCCGACCGCCCAGTATGCCGGTGAGCATCAGCAGCCTTAGCAGCTGCAGCACGCCCATCAGCAGCGCCGCCAGGTATGTCAGGGCCGCCGCATTAAGCACCTTGCGCGCTCCGGGAAGCTCCATCTCGGTCAGGTAGCCTCCCTCCTCAAGAAGGGTCAGCGCGCGGCGGCTTGCATTGAACTCCACCGGCAGCGTCACGAGCTGAAAGAGGACCGCGAACCCGAAAGCGCACACGCCCCACAGTATCAGCATCTGGTTTGCCATCAGCATTCCAAAGATGAGCAGCGGCCACGCCAAATAGCTCCCGATGCTGGCCACAGGGACGATCGCCGACCGCAGCGTCATCGGCGCGTAGCCAAACCGGTGCTGCAGCGCATGCCCGACCTCGTGGGCCGCCACGCCCAGCGCGGCCAGCGACGAGGAGCCGTACACCGACTCCGACAGGCGGAGCACCTGCCGCCGCGGATTATAGTGGTCACTCAGTATACCGCTTGCGCCGGTCACCTGCACGTCGTGCAGCCCGTTCTCGTCGAGAATCCGGCGCGCCATCATCTCGGCGGTCCAGCCGTTATTGGAGAATATGCCCGAATACTGATGAAACACGCTGCGGACCCGGGTCTGCGCCCACAGAGCCAGCACGATGCCGGGAATGAGAAGCAGAAGCGTGCTGTCCAGATACAAATAGCCTAGCATCATAAAGGCACCGCCTCCTTTGTGAGCTTATCCTTTATTATACCATAAAGGAGCGGTCCGGGGGCGGCGGATGCGTCAATACAACGATTTACTGCGCAGAATGTCATTCTGTGGGGTCAAGGCCCAGGGCTAGTGACCGGTTCCCGGCTCGGACACATCGTGCAGCGTGCTGCCGGTGACGCGATAATTGGCCGCCCGCGCCAAATCGGCCATCGACACCATGCCGACCAGTCGGCCTCCGTCGATGATGGGCAGGCGGCGTATCTGGTGCCTGCTCATAAGATCGGCCGCCTCATTGATATCCATCGTCGGCGTTCCGTAAACCACCGGCCCTGTCATGAGGCTCGATACGCTCGTCGTGCCCGGATCGCTGCCTGCGGCCATACCCCGTATGACGAGATCCCTGTCGGTGACGATGCCTACCATGCCCTGGTCTCCCATGACGGGCAGCGATCCGATGTTATGGTTTTGCATCGCGGCAGCAGCCTGCTGCATCGTATCGGTAGCGCTTAGCGTCTGCACTTTCGTCGTCATGATATCTTCAATGCGCATAATAAAATACCTCCCTGCGATCATTCAGCAATAGTCTGAAGCCGGGGGAGGCATATTATTCATGTCAAATATCCGATGGTTCAGCGACCGCGCCCTCGGCCGCGACGCCGGGTAGATGAAGCGACCAGCGCCCGGGAAGCGCCGCCAGAGCGCCGCGCATACCCGCCTCAAAATCCGCGGTGTCGCCCCAAACCGCCGCCGCGATGGCAGGTCCCGCGCCCGAAAGCCACGCGCCCGCGGCGCCATGCCTGCGCGCCGCTGCGAGTATCTCGTCGAATCCGGGAACAAGCGCGCGCCGGTAGGGTTGGTGCATCCGGTCGTCGCACGAGGTCCACAGGTTTTCAGGATGGCCGCCCGTCAGCGACGCGAACATCAGCGTCGCGCGGGTCAGGTTGTGGACGGCGTCGGCGCGGCTGTATTGGTCCGGAAGCGCCGTGCGCGCCCGGCGGGTAGACAGCTCAAAATCCGGTATCATGATAAAAAAGGAAAACCCGGGATGCGGCATCGCGCGCACCGCCCGCACCCTCCCGCCATCCAGAGCCACGGCGGTCAGCCCGCCCAGAAGCGCGGGAGCGACGTTGTCCGGGTGTCCGTCCAGACGGGCCGCCAGATCGAGCCTGTCCTCGATGGACATGCGCAGGGATGCCAGCCGGTCAGCCGCCACGATACCGCTGACGATGGCGGCGGCGCTGCTTCCAAGCCCCCGTGTGACCGGTATCCGGTTGACCTGCCGGATGCTGACAGGGCGCACGGCGACCCCCGCGGCCTCCCAGGTGCGCACCATCGCCTGCCATACGAGATTGCGCTCGTCCTGCGGGATGCGGCCTTCCTCTTCTTGCGGTACCTCGATGCGCAGCGCGTCGCTCTCCCCCACCGCGATCGTGTTTGAGATCGCCAGCGCCAGCCCCAGGCAGTCGAATCCCGCGCCCAGGTTTGTGGTTCCCGCCGGTACATGCACACGGATCATTTTTCGCTCCTTTTGACGGGCATCGGCGACACGCGCCCCAGCAGTCGCTCATACGCCCGCGCGTCGATGAGCTGCGTTCCCTCGGTCATCACGCTGGCAGAGGCCGCAGCTACCGCGTGCACGAACGCCTCGGCAAGCGGCAGTCCCATCTCGAAGGCCCGCAGGTACCCGGCCACCATGCTGTCCCCCGCTCCGACCGTGCTGCGAACCGGCACGTCCAGCGCAGGGGACCAGTACGCCCTATCGCCGTCGGTCACGTACGCGCCGTCGCCGCCCAGCGATACCGCTACGATCGAAATGCCCTGTCGGGCGAGCACGCGGGCCGCCTCGTCCACGTCGCTGATGCCCGGGAGCTCCCGCCCGCACAGGAGCTCCAGCTCGTAGCGGTTGGGCTTGATCATGTAGGGCCGGGCCGCGATGCCCAGCGCGAGATTCTCGCCCTCAGCGTCCAGCACACACCGGCAGCCGCCTCCGTCCCGGCGTACCGCTTCGATGATGCGCGCATACAGGTCCGGCGGGCACGCGGGCGGCATGCTTCCGGTCAGTACCAGGTATTCGCTGCGGCGCGCCCACTTCAAAGACAGTCCGATCAGGGCCTCGTCCTGCCCCGGCGCAACAGGTATGCCCGGCTCGTTGATCTCGGTGATCACGCCGGCCCCCCGGTCGAGCACCTTGAGATTGACGCGCACCGGGCTGTCGGCGGGAAGAAACTCCTGCGGGCAGCCTGCGCGCTCAAGTCGGCCGGTAATGGATTCCGACTTATCGCCCATAAGCCCGATACAGGCGGCCGCAAGGCCGATCTGCCGGCAGGCGATAGCCACGTTGACGCCCTTGCCGCTGCCGTCCTCCCGCGCTCCGAGTATGCGGTTCATTCCACCGTACATGAAGCGTTCGATTTCCACCATGCGGTCGATACAGGGGTTCAGACATACTGCCGTGATCATTGCGCTCCTCCCGGATGGCTGTTGAAGCGGTGAATCAGGGGAAAAACCCGTTATTGGCGCTGGTTTTCGCCCACAATTGTGGACACTGTGGATAAGTCCGTGGATATCCTCTGGATGTTCGGGGAGTTTGTCCGGATTATTCACGGAGTTTCCCACCAAGCCGCGCGTCATATTTTCATCAATGGGCGGCGTCCGGCTGACCTGGTTTTCTACCCCACACCCGCCGGCTGGGGGATTAGCTCAAGGGGCGCTCGCCCCGTCACGCTTCCCCTCTCAGGGAATCCCTGGCCGGGCTTACATCTAAACCGCGCCGTGCTCAGCGGTTATTTGAACCGCCTTACGTGGGTCGTTTCGCCCGCGGCTGGCATCGACTTGCAACCACAGCCCGGACGCCACCGCCGATAATTATACGGCATACGGCGCGTATGCGCAAGCAAACGGGATTTTCCACAGGGCTTGACGGATATATGACACCATCTGCCAATGATGTTATCGCTGCGCCTTCAACAGATGAATAAGCGGATATAAAAAGAGAATTGGCCACATAACATAAAGGCAAATCATTCATCCCTATTCGACTGCATGCATAAAGACAACCTGGATATCCTAAAAGGAGAGTGATTGAATTTATCAATCGGGAATATATAGAGTAAGAGCGATGCCTTTGCACGAGCATGCTATATTCATAATAAGAGGGTATGTGCGGAAGTGTTTTTCTCGATAATTGATCGTTTGCAGGCGGGTCATTGGCTGACATAGTGCGAATAGGCTGGTCCGGATCAGGGCGGCTGATGCGGCCCCCACAAATAACCAATTGCGAAAAGGTTAGTGTAAAATAGTTCTGGGTAAATAAGCAGGCATGACTACATATCCCGAAGGGAGCCTCCCGCCCCCGCGGGGGCGGGAGGCTCAAAAAAGGTGCAGGGATCGTCAATCCATGTTAAT
>JBMNNN010000057.1:0-10661 GCA_050942555.1 Christensenellales bacterium | reverse complement strand
AAAGGCATACAGCCCGAATCCAGGTTCCAGATCCTTGGCCCGGCGCCGCGAGTAGACGGCGCCGGGTGTCGTTTATGCAGAATATGGGCAGCGCCCCATCAAATATCACGACGCGGGTATTTTCATCGCCGTATATTTTTGCTATAATCTATCCATGGACAAGCATATCTGTTTGTCTTGGGGGATTGGCGATGAACAAGAACGTGATCATGAAGATACTGGGCGAACAGACCGAAAACGGAAAGACAAACCGTCTGGAGCTCATCACCGAAGGCCGGTATTACGACAGAGACGGAGCCCTTTGTCTCGAGTATCAGGAGAGCGAGATCTCGGGTATGGAGGGAGTCACGACCACGATTTCGGTGCAGGGCAAGATGGTTTCACTGATACGGCGCGGACAGGCGAACTCGCATATGGTATTCGAGCCGGGAAAGAAATGCATTCACCAGTACGATACGCCTATGGGAACAATGGAAATGGGCATCTACCCGCTCAGGGTGGACGTAGACCTGGGCGAGGAGGAAGGCCGCGTGGGCCTGAGCTATCAACTCGACATAGACGGACGCTTTACCAGCTCCAACAGCATATCGGTCACATACCGCACCGTCCACTGAATCGATGACGCTGGACGCAGGACTGGGCGGGATCGTGCGGGATGCTGTCGCCCGTGCGCTCAAGCGGGCCGGAGCGCCGCAGGGACTATGCGCAGGACTCCTTCGCCCGTCGGACGAGGCGCTGTGGGACACGGCGACCCAGGCGGCGCTTATCTGGTCGGCGCGCTCGGGCCGGGACGCGACCGCGCTGGCGCAGGCGCTATGCGGCGCGCTGCGCGGGGAGCCGGCGATCGGGGACTGCGACGCGGCCCCGACGGGATATGTAAATATTCGGATCGACGACCGCGTTCTGATGGACGCGGCGCTTTCGCAATGGGACGCGGAGGCGGGCGACGAGATTCCGCTGCTGCCGGCCGGCCATCCGATGGAGGCAGGGCCTCCCTTCACGCGCAGGCTGGCCGCGCTCCTGTCGTTCGGCCTGTACCGGCAGCAACAGCCCGACGCCGAGCACCGGGCTGTGCGCAGGCTGCTTGGCCGCCTTGTGAGTGCGAGAGCTGCCCTGGAGCGCGGGAAGAGACTGCCCGGGGAGCTGGCGCGGCTTACAGCGGATTTCGAGCCGTGCCACAGGGAACGTGTGCTGACCGGGCCGCTTGTGCGCGCTGTGCTGGGAGCGGCCCGGGCGCTGATTCTTGCATATAAGGAGGATGGGCCATGAAACTCACATGGTTGGGACACGCCTGTTTTGAGATCGCGGCAACGCAGGCCGTCGTGATTACCGATCCCTACGACGCGTCGGTCGGATACCCGATCGCGGCCAGAAAGGCTGATATCGTGACCGTCAGCCACGAGCACTACGATCACAACGATACCTTGTGGGTGGATGCGGGAGCGGTATGCCGGGAGCCGGGCCAGTACGAGCGCGGCGGCGTACAGATACACGGGATACCGAGCTATCACGACAGATTCAGGGGGCAAAAGCGGGGCGGCAACGTCATATTCAAGCTGATACTGGATGGCCTGCGCGTATGCCATCTGGGCGATCTGGGGCACCGGATCGACGAGGCGCTGACGCGCACGATCGGCCTGGTCGACGTATTGCTCATCCCCATCGGCGGCGTCTATACGATCGACGCGGAGGATGCGCTGGATATCTGCCGGAAGATTGAGCCCAGGCTGGTCGTCGCGATGCATTTTTCTACCCCCGCCACCAGAATACAGATCGCCGACGAGCGGCAGTTCCTTCATTTGTCGGGCGGCGAGAAGCTTTCCGACTGCTCGATTACGTTCGACAGGCGCAGCCTGACGGGCCCGACCCGTTTCGTCGCGCTCGATTATTACCGCCCGTAACGCGCTTGGCCCAAATGCTCCCACAATGCTCGATATCCATCCGTTTACCAGGCATAGCGCTGTGCGCGGAGCAGGTCCTGCTCTGCCTGTAAACGTCTGCCCGCAAGAGCCGCGCACCAAAAACGGTACCGGAGCATGGGCGGCGCAATGCCTTTCTATCGGACCGGATCAGGCCAATTTCTATCTTGACAGCATGGGGGTTCGCGGGTAGAATTGCCTTATGTGTTTGAGCCTTTATGGCGGATGGGGGTAGGCATATGAAGACGAAATATGTTTTTGTAACGGGCGGGGTCGTGTCCTCGCTCGGGAAGGGAATCACTGCCGCATCCCTTGGACGTCTTCTTAAGAGCCGTGGCCTCAAAGTCTCCATTCAGAAATTCGACCCCTATATCAATGTCGACCCCGGTACGATGAGCCCCTATCAGCACGGAGAAGTATTTGTCACTGACGACGGCGCCGAAACAGACCTGGACCTCGGCCACTACGAGCGGTTTGTTGACGAAAATCTCAGCCAGAAGAACAATATCACGACGGGACGCATATACTGGTCGGTCATCAACAAGGAGCGCCAGGGAGAGTTCCTCGGAGGAACCGTTCAGGTTATCCCCCATATTACCGATGAGATAAAAAAATATGTGCTGTCGCTGGGACGAGCCGACTCGCCCCCCGACGTGGTGATCACCGAGATCGGCGGCACCGTGGGCGATATTGAGAGTCTTCCGTTCCTGGAAGCCATCCGGCAGATCAAGTGGGACGTCGGGCCTGAAAACACCGTCTATATTCACGTGACGCTGCTTCCGTATCTCGCCATGTCGGGAGAACTCAAGACCAAGCCCACCCAGCACAGCGTAAAGGAACTCCGCTCGATCGGCATACAGCCCGACATCATCATCTGCCGCTCCGAGTCGCCGGTAGCCAACGGCCTGAAGTCCAAGATATCCCTTTTCTGCAATGTTCCCCCCGAGTGTGTGATAGAGAATCTGAACGCCGATACGATATACGCAGTTCCCCTCATGCTGGAAAAGGAAGGGCTGGCCCGGCAGGTCTGTCGTCTGCTGAACCTTCCGGACAAGCCTGCGGACCTTACCGAGTGGAAGGCGATGGTGGACAGGCTGATGCGGATCGAACACCGGGTGACCGTGGGACTCGTGGGGAAGTATGTCGAGCTCCACGACGCGTATCTGAGCGTTGCGGAAGCGCTGCTTCACGGCGGCATATACAGCAATACCCATGTCGATATCCGCTGGATACACTCTGAAAGCATTACGCCCGACAATTATGAAAGGGAGCTTAAGGATCTGGACGGCATACTGGTGCCCGGCGGCTTTGGCGAACGGGGGATCGAGGGCAAGATCCTGGCAGCCCGCTGCGCGCGCGAGTATAAGATACCCTATCTGGGGCTGTGCCTTGGAATGCAGGTGGCTGTCATCGACTTTGCCCGCAACGTGCTGGGCTATGAGGACGCGCACTCGACCGAATTCTGCCCGGAGACCGCGCATCCGGTCATCGACCTGATGGAAGAGCAGCGCCATATCGACGCGAAGGGCGGCACGATGCGGCTGGGGCAGTACCACTGCCGCCTGGTGCCGGGATCGGTCTCGATGAAGGCTTACGGCAAAACCGACATCATGGAGCGCCACCGCCACCGGTATGAGTTTAACAACGCATACCGGCAGGAGTTCAGCGACAGGGGGATGATCGAAGGCGGCTACAACCCTGAGTTTGATCTGGTCGAGATTGTCGAAATTCCCGATCATCCCTTTTTCGTGGGCGTGCAGTTTCATCCCGAGTTCAAGTCGCGCCCCAATCGCCCGCATCCGCTGTTCCGGGACTTCATCGCTGCGGTGCTGAACCATCAGGGCAGGCAGGTAGCGATGGATATATAGAGCGCGGGCTGATTTTCCGGCATTTTGGAACTTCGGACACATCGTGTATTGCGATGGGGAATCATAAATGAACGGAACGGTTTTCCCGATACTATGAAGAGAAAGCAGTCGGCACAGAGGGTCTGAATGAGTATAGCGTTTGTGGTAATTATCATCCTGGTACTGGCGGTCGTGTTCGTGAACGGATGGACCGACGCGCCCAATGCCATCGCGACGGCGGTATCGACCCGGGTCCTGAGACCGCGGTCGGCGATAATCATGGCGGTTGTATTCAATCTGCTCGGGGCGATGTGCATGACGGCGATCAACGCGCAGGTCGCCGAGACGATATCCAAGATGGTGAATTTCGAAGGCTCAGGCAGTCACGATGCACTTGTCGTGCTGGCCGCAGCCCTTTTCGCGATCGTCGCCTGGGCCACCGCAGCCTGGTATTTCGGGATCCCTACCAGCGAAAGCCACGCGCTGATCGCTGGACTGACCGGCGCGGCGGTGGCGCTAAACGGAATTGCGGGCGTCAACATGTACGAGTGGAGAAAGGTCATCATAGGTCTTGTCATTTCGACAGGCATGGGATTCCTGCTCGGATTTCTTTTCGTCAGGCTCATCGAGTTCTCGTTCCGGAACGCGGATCGCTTCTTCGCCGACCGCCTCTTTGGAAAGGGGCAGGTATTCGGCGCAGCTTCGATGGCGTTCCTCCACGGGGCGCAGGACGGGCAGAAATTCATGGGCGTATTCATGCTCGCGCTTTATCTCAACGGCATGGTGCAAAAGACCGAGTCGGGCGGATTCGTCATCCCGTTCTCGGTCATCGTACTCTGCTCGGCGGTCATGGGACTTGGCACATCGGTAGGAGGCTGGCGCATCATCAAGTCGGTAGGTATGGACATGGTCAAGCTCCGCAAGCACCAGGGCTTCGCCGCCGATTTCACGGCGGCGATATGCCTGCTGTTCTCGACGCTTTTCGGCCTGCCGGTATCGACGACCCATACCAAGACCAGCGCCATCGTGGGCGTAGGTGCAGCCCGGCGGCTTTCGAGCGTCGACTGGAATATCGTCAAGGACATGGTTCTTGCGTGGATCCTGACATTTCCCGGCTGCGGCATTATCGGCTATGGAATGGCAAAGCTTTTTATGGTAATGTTTTAAATAAAGCGGAGGAGAGAAATGGCAATCGGCAGGGATATTAATTACTTCGAGATATTCAACAGCATGGCGGACTGCCTTATACGCTCCGCCAAGCAGCTCTACGACATGACAGTGAATTTCTGTGATGTCAAGGAGAAGGCAGAGGGGGTTCACGCTATCGAGCACGAGGCCGACGGACTGCTCCACGATATGGTATACCGGCTCAACCGCGCGTTCATCACGCCCATTGACCGGGAGGATATAATGCAGATCGGAAACGGTATCGACTCGATCATCGACGCCATTGAGGACGTGGCCAATCTTTTCGATATGCTCAGCATACGCGAGATGAAGCCCCAGGCGGTGGGGTTCGCGGAGCTCATTGTCAAGTCGAGCGAGGCGCTTTCGCTGGCCATCGACGAGTTCAGGCAGTTTAAAAAGACGAAGAACCTGAAACCGTTCGTCATCAATGTCAACAAGATCGAAGAGGAGGGCGACCGCCTGCACCGCAGACTCATCAAGGAGCTCTACGAGAACCAAAAGCTGACCGTGCTCGATATCATCAAGTGGAAAGAGATATACGACAACATGGAGCGGGTGCTGGACGGCTGCGAGGACGTCGTAGACATGCTGGAGGGGCTTTCGGTCAAGAACGGATAGCGCGGGCGCCTGTCGGCGTATTCTTAAGCATTGGGCGGGATGGGTGCATCCCGATTTTTCTGCATTTGTAGAGAACCGTATTGTCTTCACATCGTGTTTGGTATATCATGGGCGGAGAGTGAATAGGGAGGAGAAAGGCCATGAACCGGAACGACGCTCCCGTATGCTGGGAATCGCTGCCACATACGCTCGTCTACTCGTCTCACCTCAATACCGAGCTGGCCCAGTGGGCCGACGAGGGCAGGGACGTCGAGTCCCTGCGCGCGCTGACCGAGGCCATATCGGGGCTGCCCCTCGGCGATTTTCGCGAAGAGCTGGCCGATGCGCTGTACCGCGCCTTTTCGCGCGCTGCGCAGCGGCCCGGGTATCCGTACGACGAGCCATCGGAAATCATTGCCATCCGGGAGCGCCGCCCGGCCGACCGCCCGGCGTTTTCAAAGCCGACGGATCCGGAAACGCTTCGCGACCGGATCGCCGGAGCATGGCTGGGCCGCATCTGCGGGTGTCTTCTGGGCAAACCCGTGGAAGGCTATACGCGCAGCCAGATCCGGACGATTCTGAGGAAAACGAGCAACGAGCCGCTCAGCCGGTATATGCGCGAAGATCCGGAGCTTCCGGAACTGCTGGGCGTCGCCCCGGAAGCCTACAAAAAGCGCTGCTGGATCGGGAACATACAGGGCTGCGCGCCGGTCGACGACGACACGAACTATACGGTCATGGCGGCCAGGTGCATCGTAGGGGTCTACGGACGCGGCTTTACGCCGGAGGATGTAGCGCGGGCGTGGATCGACTCCCAGACCAGACGATGGTACTGCACGGCGGAAATGGTCGCCTACGCGAACATAGAAAACGGGATCGCGCCTCCTTCGTCGGCCTGCTGGAAAAATCCGTTCAGGGAATGGATCGGCGCACAGATCCGGGGCGACTACTTCGGATATATCAATCCCGGCGACCCCGAGACCGCGGCCGACATGGCATGGCGGGACGCGTCGATCTCCCATATAAAGAACGGCATATACGGCGAGATGTTCGTCGCGGCGATGCTGGCCGCCGCGGCCGTATGCGACGACATACCGCGGGTCATCGAGGCGGGGCTTGCGCAGATACCCGAGAGATCCCGGCTGACCGAATGTGTACGCGAAGTGATCGGATGGCACGGGCAGGGCGTTCCGGCTGCCGAGTGCATCGAGCGAATTCACCGGCGCTTCGACGAGCGCCTGCCGCACCACTGGTGCCATACGCTTTCCAACGCGATGATCGTCGCTGCGGCGCTCCTTTATGGCGGCGGGGATTACGGCCGCTCGATCTCAATGGCGGTGGAAGCCAGTTTTGATACCGACTGCAACGGCGCGACGGTCGGCTCGGTCATTGGCATGATGGTCGGTGAAAAAGGCATTCCGCCGCAATGGACTGAGCCGATCGGCGGCATGCTCGACACCACGATCGCCGGTATCGGGAGAATCAGCGTGCAAGAGCTGGTTTCGCTGACGATGTGCCAGCTGCCCTGAGTCCAGTAAAAAAAGAGCCTCCGTGAAGGCACGGAGGCCCTGATTTTTTCAGTTATTCAAACAGCATGATGCCCAGCGCGCGGTATGTGGCCTGGTCCACATAGTGCGTGTACGCAAGCCCGCGGTCTCTCTTAAACCGCAGAAGCGCAGCTTTGGTGCGCTCCCCGAATATGCCGTCGGGCGTTCCGGTGTCGTAGCCTAGGTTATTGAGCCTTTTTTGCACCTCCATGACCGCCGCGCACCGGTCTCCCGGGCTCAGCCTTGTCAGCCATGAATCAAGAAAACCAAAGGGTGAAGCCTCTATGATGACCGGCGTCCCCACCTTTACCCTATCATAGAGGTCTTCTACGTCCGCGTTGCGCATACGGATGCACCCCGCCGAGACGTCGGAGCCGATGAGCCCCGGTCTGTTGGTGCCGTGTATTCCATAGAGGCCCCATGGGACGTTGAGCCGCATGAACCGCGAGCCGAAGCCCGAACCCCAGTTCCGCGCTTTGCTCGTTATTTTGTATATTCCGGTGGGCGTCGGGCTGCTGTGGCGTCCCGAGGCGATGATATATTTTTTTGCCGGTTGCCCGTTCTCGTACAGCGTCAGCGTGTTGCCCGACGTATTGATGATGATGATGCGCTCGGGAGCGTCCGCCTGCGCTGGAGCGGCGCGCAGCCCCGCGAACAATCCGATGAGCAGCAATACGAGAGCGATCCGGGCGCCGGTTCGGGTATTTTTCCTCAACAAAGGCACACCTCCCGCTTCATTTTTTCCGCGGCAGACGCGCATCATGCGGTTAAAAAATTGGGAATGGAAACTTATTCAGGACCCGAATAAGCAGAGAAGAACAATGTCATATTGCCACTGCCGGGAATATAATGTATAATCAATATGCAAAGGCTCCGAGGCGGAAGAGTACCGCCGCCGATTCCCGCCAGAGAGTGGACGCCACCGGCTGGAAGCGTCCTGGGAGAAGGGCGGAGGGAAGTGCCCCGCCGATTATGCCGCCGGCCTGAAAATGGCAGTAGGGCCGGACGTATGCGCCGCGTGAAGGCGACGAGAGCCCGGCAAATCCGGGAACGAGAGTGGAACCGCGAGGCAGCAGCCCCGTCTCTTGCATTGCAGGCGACGGGGTTTTCGTATATAGTGAGGAGGTGACCGCGGTGTTCAGGCATTTGAGAAGCGACATCCGTGCGGCGCTGGACCGCGACCCGGCGGCCCGCAACGTCCTGGAGGTGCTGCTGTGTTATCCGTCGATTCATGCGATCTTCTGGCACCGGGTGGCGCACTGGCTGCATAATCATAAAATGCGGCTGCTGGCCCGCATGATCAGCCAGACCGCGCGGTTTTTTACCGGCATCGAGATCCATCCGGGCGCGCGCATCGGAAGCGGTTTTTTCATAGATCACGGTATGAGCGTCGTCATCGGGGAAACCTGTGAGATAGGCGACAATGTGACGCTTTATCAGGGCGTCACGCTGGGCGGCACCGGCAAGGACACAGGCAAGCGCCATCCGACGATCGGCAACGGCGTTCTGATCGGTGCGGGCGCCAGCGTGCTGGGCCCCTTTACCGTCGGAGACGGCGCGCGCATCGGCGCCGGAGCTATCGTGCTCAAGGAGGTCGCGCCGGGCTGCACGGTGGTGGGCAATCCCGGGCGGGTGGTACGCTGCAATGGGCGGTCGCCCAGCGAGGACCTGGACCAGGTGCGCCTGCCTGACCCCGTGGCCGCGGAGATCGAGGGCCTGCGCAGGCAGCTTGAAGCGATCAGGGTGGAGCTCAATGAACTCAGGCGCGCCGCGTCGCAGCCGCAGCAGCATACCAATGAGGAAAGGGAAGGATAACCATGCGCATCTACAACACAGCCACCCGGAAAAAGGAGGAGCTCGTCCCGGGCCCGGGCGGCCGGATCGGCATATACGCCTGCGGGCCTACGGTATATAACTTCATTCATCTGGGGAACGCCCGGCCGCTCGTCATATACGACGTGCTGCGCCGCTACCTCATCTGGCGGGGATACGCGGTGACGTACGTGCAGAATTTCACGGATATCGACGACAAGATGATCAACCGCGCCCGCAGCGAGGGCGTAACGGTGCCCGAAATCGCCCGGCGTTTCATCGACGAGTACTGGAAGGACGCGGAGGGGCTGGGCGTTTGCAGGGCCGATATCCATCCGCGGGCTACCGAGCATATCGGGGAGATCATCGGCCTGATTCGCAGGCTGGAGAAAAAGGGGCTTGCCTACGCATCGGGCGACGGCGTGTATTTCGATACGGCTGCGCATGAGGACTATGGGAGGCTGTCGGGACAGAATCCCGACGATCTCATGGCCGGCGCGCGCGTAGACGAAAGCGAGCAGAAGAAAAACCCGATGGACTTCGCGCTGTGGAAATTTGAAAAGCCCGGGGAACCGTCGTGGGACAGCCCCTGGGGGAAGGGGCGCCCCGGATGGCACATCGAGTGCTCGGCGATGGCGATGAAGTACCTGGGCGAGACGGTGGATATTCACTGCGGCGGGGCAGACCTCGTGTTCCCCCACCACGAGAACGAGACCGCCCAGTCGGAAGGCGCGACAGGAAAACCCTTCGTGCGCTACTGGATGCACAACGGATTCATCAGCGTGGACAACCAGAAGATGAGCAAAAGCCGGGGGAACTTCTTCACGATCCGCGAGATAGCGGAAAAATATCCGCTGGAGGCGGTCCGCTTCTTCCTGCTGTCGGCCCACTACAGAAGCCCGATTAACTACTCGGAAGATCAGCTCGCGCAGGCGCAGGCCGCGCTCGCGCGCCTGTACAGCGCCCGGGACAATTGGGTTGCCTCCGCCGCCGGGCAGATGGCCTGCGACCGGTCGGTCTCGGAGCAAATGGCGTCGCTCGTCAGCGCGACCAGGCAGCGGTTCATCGACGCGATGGACGACGACCTGAATACCGCCGACGCGCTGGCTGCGCTCTTTGCGCTGGTGCGGGAGGTCAATACGCTCAATTCGGCCGAGCCCTCGTACGCCGACTCCGCCGCTGCGCTGGGTGCCCTCGAGGAGCTTTGCGGCGTGCTGGGCATACTCGTCCGGAAGGCGCAGCTGGAGATGTCGGCCCATGTGCAGGCGCTGGTCGACGCGCGCGCCGCCGCGCGCGCCGATAAAAACTGGGCCGAGTCCGACCGCCTCCGCGAGGAGCTGGCGCGGCTGGGGTACATCGTGGAGGACACGCGCGAGGGACAGAAGCTGCGCAAGGCGTAAACGGCGCTCATAGAAAAAGCTGGCCGGTTCCGGTCAGCTTTCTTTATGCAAGTGTCGGGGCGATTCGCTACTCGTCGAACATGAGGTCCACCAGGCTCCCAACGACGCCGGGGCGGCCCGGGAAAGCCATTCCGCGCGTCCGCAGGGTGCGGTCCAGGTTGGCCACCTCGTCCCGGGGTATGGCCTTGAACCCGCCCAGCATGTGGGCCACCAGCACCGAGCGAGCGGCGGCCTCCATCATCTCCAGCAGCTCGAGCGCGCGCTTGATTCCCTCGGTGGAGCCCATCAGCGCGCCGTGGTTCTCCATCAGGAACCCGTTGGACCGCTCGATGGCCTCGTCGAAATTGCGCG
>JBMNNN010000056.1:0-10869 GCA_050942555.1 Christensenellales bacterium | reverse complement strand
GAGGAGAATGTGCAGCCGATGGCTCAGGAGGAGATAAAAATCATTCCGGTACTGGCGCTGAGAGGAATCGCGCTGTATCCCAACATGACGATGAACTTTGATGTGGGCCGCGAGAAATCCCTGGCAGCCCTCAATCAGGCCATGGATACCGACCAGATACTCTGCCTGGTCACGCAAAAGGATACGCAGGATGAGGACCCCGCGCCCAACAGGCTTTATTCGATGGGTACGCTGGGCCGGATCAAGCAGCTGCTCCGGCTTCCCAACGATACGGTGCGCGTGCTGGTGGAGGGAGTCTGCAGGGCGGAGATCGTGGAATATACGCAGTGGGAGCCGTATATCGCCGCAGAAACACGGCAGATCAGCGAAATGCCCGCAGCCGATACATTGGAAGCCAAAGCGCTCATCCGCAGCGCGATGGAACGTTTCGAGGAATACATGCGGCTTTCAGGCCGCGTGTCCCCCGAGACGCTGCTGGCGGTGGGAATTAACGATGAGCCTGGACGGATGGCCGACACGATCGCCGCCAACGTGCTGGTGAGGCTCGAGGAAAAGCAGGAGATACTCGAGATCAAGGATCCGCTGGAGCGCCTGGAGCGGCTTTTGGTACTGTTGACACACGAGATTGACGTGCAGCGTATCGAGCAGAAGATCAACCACCGGGTACGCAAGTCGATCGACCGCATGCAAAAGGAGCATTATCTGCACGAGCAGATCAAGGCTATTCAGCAGGAGCTCGGAGAGGACCGCAGCAACGAGATCGACGAATTCCGCAGGGCGATAGAGGAGCTGCCCCTGGACGACGAGGTCAGGGAAAAGTGCCTCAAGGAGCTCAGCCGGCTGGAGAACCTCCCGTCAGGTTCGCCCGAGATCGCGGTGCTGCGGACCTGGATCGAGTGGATCACCGAGCTGCCGTGGAATACCCAAACTGAAGACAACATGGATCTGCGCAACGCGATGGAGATACTCGAGGAGGATCACTACGGGCTTGAGAAGGTCAAGGAGCGCGTGGTCGAGTATCTGGCGGTGCGCGCTTTGACCAATACGATGAAAGGTCCCATCCTTTGCTTCGTGGGCCCGCCCGGCGTGGGCAAGACGTCGATCGCGCGCTCGATTGCGCGGGCTCTGGGACGCAAATTCGTGCGCATGTCGCTGGGCGGCGTCCGCGACGAGGCCGAGATACGGGGGCACCGGCGCACCTATATCGGCGCGATTCCCGGCCGCATCATGAGCAACATCAGGCTGGCGAAAACCAACAACCCGGTCTTCCTCTTCGATGAGGTGGACAAGATAGGCCATGATTTCCGGGGAGATCCGGCTTCCGCGATGCTGGAGGTGCTGGATTCGGAGCAGAATTTCTGTTTCCGTGACCATTACCTGGAGGTGCCGTTTGATCTGTCGCGGGTCATGTTCCTGACCACTGCAAACACAACCGATACGATTCCTCCGCCGCTGCTCGACCGTATGGAGATCATACATATATCGGGCTACACCGATGAGGAAAAGGTCTATATCGCGCAGGAACATCTCATACCCAAACAGATTCGCGAGCACGGTATTCCCGAAAACGCGCTGCGCATCAGAACTGCTGCGCTGCCTGCGATCATCAGCGGCTATACCAGGGAGGCAGGCGTGCGCAGTCTGGACAGGCAGATCGCGCATATTTGCCGGAAAACCGCGCGCATACTTCAGGAAACCGGCAGAAAACGGGTGATCGTTACTCCGGTCAATCTGGAAAAATATTTGGGCATACCGGTGCTCAAGAGGCAGGAGAGCGAGCGGGCAAGTGCGGTCGGAGTCGCCAAGGGTCTGGCCTGGACCGCGGTGGGCGGCGTAACGCTGGATATCGAAGTCAACGTGATGGACGGAACCGGGCAACTGGAGCTGACCGGCCAGCTTGGCGACGTCATGAAGGAATCTGCAAAAGCCGCGCTGAGCTATATTCGCGCCAATATGAAAGCGCTGGGAATCGACGAACAGTTTCACAGCAAGAAGGATATCCATATCCACATCCCCGAGGGAGCCACGCCCAAGGACGGGCCCTCGGCGGGTATCACGATGACGACGGCGATGGTATCGGCGCTGACCGGTAAGCCTGTGCGCGGCGATATTGCGATGACCGGCGAAATCACGCTGCGGGGACGGGTGCTACCCATCGGCGGCGTCAAGGAAAAGACGCTGGCGGCATACCGGGAAGACATTATGACCATCATACTCCCGCGGGGCAACGAACGCAGCACGCAGGAAATACCGCCTGGCATCCGAAAAAAGATGAAATTCATATTCGCCGATTCGATCGATCAGGTGCTGGCGTACGCGCTGGATCAGGAGGAAGAAAGCCATTGATATTCAATCGTGCCGCTATCTGAGATGGGCAGCCGACAGGCGGGGATACGCCGGGCTCACGCTGCCCCAAATCGCGCTGGTGGGGCGGTCCAATGTGGGCAAATCGTCGCTTATCAACGCGCTGGTCGGCAGGAAAGGGCTGGCCCGGATCAGCACGGAACCTGGCAAGACGCGGCTCATGCATTTCTATCTCGTCAATGAGTCGCTGATACTCACGGATTTGCCGGGGTATGGCTATGCCCGCGTTTCGAAGGAAGAGCGGCGCAGGTGGGGCCCGATGATCGAGGAGTACCTGCGCACGAGTCCTGGCCTCCGGCATCTTTTCCTGCTTCTCGATATCCGCCGCGAACCAACCGACGACGACCGGCAGATGGCTTTCTGGGCGCAGTACTACGGTATCGCCTGTACGATTATCGCGACCAAGGCAGACAAGCTGGCGCGCTCGCAGCGCACGGCTGCTGCAGCAGGTTTGTCCGACGCGCTGGGTATGACCTTCCGGACTCCGACCATCATATTTTCTGCGAAGGACGGTACGGGCCGCAGGGAGCTGCTGGGGCGCATCGGCGAAATACTGTCGGACACACCCGGCGCGCAGGGTTGAGCCGCGGTTATGTATGTTTATTGGATGTTTGAACGACAAAATACCGTAAACAGTTATTGACAGCGTCGGCGGGGCTGTGGTATACTTTAATGGCAAAGAAGAAGCGAATCCACTTCTCACCTGCCGACGAACAGGTTGTCAGGTTAAAGAGTGTCATTGAGAGTGGGTAAAATTCGCCCACTCTTTATTAATATACTCGGAGGTGTTCTGTATCAAAACCAATCTGGTGATAAATGATGGCATCCGAGCCGGCGAGGTCCGGCTGATCTCCAGCGAAGGGGAACAGTTAGGTATTGTCTCCCGTGAAAAGGCCCTCAAAATGGCAGAGGATCTGGATCTGGATCTGGTGCTGATCGCGCCGAATGCCAATCCGCCTGTATGCAAAATTATGGACTACGGGAAGTACTGTTTCGAGCAGGAGAAACGCGAAAAGGAAGCCAGAAAGAACCAGAACATCGTCGAGATCAAGGGCGTGCGCCTCTCTCCGACCATCGATGAGCACGACCTGAACACCAAAGCGAAGCAGGCTTATAAGTTTCTCATGCAGGGAGACAAGGTCAAGGCCAGCATACGGTTCCGGGGCCGCCAGATAGCCCATACCGAGATGGGTAGTAAGGTATTGGACGAGTTCGCCCGCCGCGTGGAAGAGGTGGGCGTCGTCGAGAGAAGACCCCAGCTGGAAGGCCGCTTCATGACCATGATCGTGGCTCCCAAAAACCAGAAATAGAGGAGTGAACCCAGAAAATGCCGAAAATCAAGACCCGTAAGTCCGCGGCCAAGCGGTTTTCCCTGACCGCAACCGGCAGAGTAAAGCGCGCCAAGGCTTACAAGAACCATATACTCAACAAGAAAACCCGCAAGACCAAGCGCAATCTGCGCCACGGCGACCTCGTATGCGCTGCCGAGGAAAAGAACGTAAAATTGCTGATCCCCTATAAATAAGCCGTGCCGGAAAGGATGAAACAACGATGGCAAGAGTGAAGAGGGCCGTAGGAGCCCACAAAAAACGCAGAAAGGTATTTAAGCTGGCGAAAGGATATTACGGCAGCAAGAGCAAGCAATACCGCGCCGCAAACCAGCAGGTATTGCGTTCGATGGCCTTCGCGTATGTAGGCCGCCGCCTTCGCAAGCGCGATTTCCGCCGCCTGTGGATCATCCGCATCAATGCAGCCGCCCGGATCCACGGAATGAGCTACAGCCAGCTGATGGGCGGCCTGAAAAAAGCCGGTGTCGAGATCGACCGCAAGGTGATGGCGGACCTGGCTGTCAACGATATCGCGTCGTTCGCCAAGCTGGTGGAAGTCGCCCGCGGCGCTATGATCGCCTGACAAGTGTTTTGCCCGAAGCCTTGCGCACGCAAGGCTTTTTGATTTTACTTTGGGCGCTAGCCTGTTTGGGATAGGAAGATCGGCATGAGGCAATCCGTTTCAAGTACAGACAATCCAAGGATCAGGCTGCTGCGCAGCCTTCGTGCCGCGAAGAGCCGCCGGGAGCATTCGCTTTTTTTAGCCGAGGGCCCGGTCGTGATCGCCGAAGCGCTCGCGGCCGGATGGGTACCGGAGTTCCTCGTGTGCGACGCCGACCGGCAGGAGGAGTACGGCGCGCTGCTTGACGCGCTGGAGGCCCGCGGGTGCAGTGTGATGATGGCTCCGTCCCGCATAGTATCGCTCGTATCCGATACGCGCACCCCGCAGGGGCTTGCCGCGGCATACCGATGGGCCGCGCAGCCTCTAGGTGAGCGCCTGCCTGCGGCGGGCGTCATCGTGCTGCTCGATAAGCTGCAGGATCCCGGCAATATGGGCACGCTTCTGCGGACTGCTGACGCCGTTGGGGCGGCGGGCGTCGTCGTTTCTCCGGGCTGCGCCGACGTGACCGCTCCAAAGGTTGTGCGTGCGGCGATGGGCTCTCTTTTTAGAGTACCGGTCTTTGCGGACGATCTGGTTGCCGCGCTCACGGCGCTGCGGCGCAGCGGATGGCGCTCGCTGTGCGGGCATCTTGACGGACGGGATTTCTTCAGCCGCGGGGAAGACGCGGCGGGAACCGCGCTCGTCATCGGCAATGAAGCAGCGGGCGTGTCCAACAGGGTGGCGAACTGCTGCGACGAGAAAGTCAGGCTGCCCATGCCTGGTTGCGCGCCCTCGCTCAATGCGGCTGTGGCCGCGGGGATCATGCTCTACGATATCGTGCGGCGGAGCGGGAGGCTGAACGCGGGCAGGGCAGGGGAGCAGCACAATCACACAACAACCCCCAAAATTCTTTACAATACCGCCCGATTCCGTTATAATAGGAAAAAGTGAAACGCATCGAAGGGGACGCGCCCGCAGGTACAGACAGCCCAGCGAGCCGGGGATGGTGTAAGCCCGGCGCGAAGGCCTGACGGGACATCACCCCGAAGCGGTCCGCTCCGGGTGCGGGACGGGAAGTCCGCCGTTATTTGGACAGAAAGCGTCCGGCTCGACGCTTCGATAAGGAGGTCGTTTTTAGGCAACGAAAGCAGCGAATCGAAGTGTCATGTTGGGAAAACAGGTGGTACCGCGGAAGCATCCCTTTCGTCCTGTATGAGACAGAGGGTTTTTTTATTTATCATGGAGGATGCAGGCATGATCCACGAAAACGTTCCGACCAGCCTGGATTTCGTCGAAAGAGAAAAACAGGTGCTGGAATTCTGGAAGAAGAACAAGATATTTGAAAAAACGATTGAAAACCGGAAGGGAAAGCCGATCTTTACGTTCTACGACGGGCCCCCGACCGCCAACGGGAAGCCCCATATCGGCCATGTGCTGACACGGGCGGTGAAAGACCTCATACCCCGCTACAGGACGATGAAGGGATACCAGGTGCTGCGCAAGGCCGGATGGGACACCCACGGCCTGCCCGTAGAGGTCGAGGTCGAAAAGGAGCTGGGGCTGAGCGGAAAACCGCAGATCGAGCAGTACGGCATAGAGCCCTTCATCGAGCGCTGCAAGAAAAGCGTGTGGAAGTTTAAAAGCCAGTGGGAAGAGCTCTCCGAACGCGTCGGTTTCTGGGCCGACATGGAGAATCCCTACATCACATACGATGACCGCTATATCGAATCGATATGGTGGTCGCTGAAGGTTATATTTGAGAAGGGGCTGCTCTATAAGGGGCATAAGGTCGTTCCCTACTGTCCGCGCTGCGGCACGTCGCTGTCGAGCCACGAGGTGGCGCAGGGCTATAAGGACGTTGAGGACGCCTCGATCATCGTGCGCTTTCGGGTAAAGGGGCAGCAGGACACGTATCTGCTGGCCTGGACCACCACGCCGTGGACACTGCCCTCGAACGTGGCGCTGTGCGTCAATGCCGATGAGCAGTACGCCCGCGTACGCAGCGGGAATGAAGTGTTTTATATCGCCGCCGTGCTCGCGCCGCAGGTGCTGGAGGAAGGCTTCGAGGTGCTGGAGACTTTCCCCGGCAGCGCGATGCTGGGCATGCGGTACGAACCCTTATACGATTACGCTCCGGACGGTTCGGACGCATACCGCGTCGTGGCCGACAGCTATGTGACGCTGACCGACGGTAGCGGTATCGTGCACACCGCACCCGCGTTCGGCGAGGACGATGCGCGCGTTGGCCGCGAAAACGGGCTTCCCTTCGTGCAGATGGTGGACGCGCAGGGCGCGTTCGTCGAGGGAACCCCGTGGGAAGGGCAGTTCGTCAAGCAGGCCGATCCACTCATCATTGAGGATCTGAAGAGCAGGGGTCTCCTGTTCGCAGCGCTTCCATTCACGCACAGCTATCCATTCTGCTGGCGATGCGACACGCCGCTACTGTACTACGCGCGCAGCACATGGTTTATCCGCATGACCGCGGTGCGCGATGCGCTGCTGCGCTGCAACCGGGAAATCAACTGGATTCCCGCCAACATACGGGACGGCCGGATGGGTAACTTCCTCGAGAACGTCGTGGACTGGGGACTGTCCCGCGAGCGCTACTGGGGTACTCCGCTCCCGGTCTGGGAATGCGAATGCGGCCATGCGCACGTGATCGGCAGCCGCGAGGAGCTCATCCGAATGGGCCGCGACGTGCCTGAAAACATCGAGCTGCACAAGCCCTTCATCGACGCGGTTACGCTGACATGCCCGCGCTGCGGCTGTGAAATGCGCAGGGTTCCCGAGGTCATCGACTGCTGGTACGATTCAGGCTCGATGCCGTTTGCCCAGTGGCATTATCCCTTCGAGAACGAGGAGCTCTTCGAGCAGAATTTCCCGGCCGACTTTATATCCGAGGCAATCGACCAGACACGGGGATGGTTCTACTCGCTGCTCGCGATATCGACGCTGCTTTTCAACGAGCCCCCGTACCGGAACTGCATCGTGCTGGGCCTCGTCAACGACATGGAAGGCCGCAAGATGAGCAAGCACCTGGGCAACGTCGTGGATCCGTGGGACGTGCTTGACAGGCAGGGTGCGGATGCGGTGCGCTGGTACTTCTACGTAAGCAGCGCGCCCTGGCTGTCCACCCGGTTCTCGGGCGAGGCCGTCAGAGAGGCGCAGCGCAAGTTCATGGGCACGCTGTGGAACACATACGCGTTTTATGTGCTATACGCGAACATCGACGGGTTCCACCCCGCGGAGCACACCCTTGATTACAGCAGCCTGTCGGTGATGGACCGGTGGATCCTGTCCCGCCTGAGTACCGTGACGGCCCAGGTGGATGAGCATCTTATGAACTATCGCATCACCGAGGCGAGCCGCATGCTGGCCGCCTTCGTGGACGAACTGTCGAACTGGTATGTCCGCCGTGGACGGGAGCGCTACTGGGGCAGCGGCATGACAGCCGACAAGATCGCAGCCTATATGACGCTGTACACGGTGCTCGAAACGGTGGCGGGCCTGGCGGCGCCCTTCGTGCCATTCATAGCGGAGATGATATACCGCAATCTGGTGCTGCCCGTTCGTCCCGACGCGCCCGAGTCTGTGCACCTGACCGACTTTCCGGTGAGCCGCACCGAGTGGATCGATACGCAGCTTGAGGAGAACATGGCCGCAGTGCTCGACATCGTGACGCTGGGCCGCGCCTGCAGGAACGTCGCGTCCATCAAGAACCGCCAGCCCACGCCGGGCCTGTATGTACAGGGTAAGGCGCTTCCTGAGGAATTCGTCGCGCTCATCGCCGACGAGCTCAATGTCAAGTCGGTGCGCTTCGTATCCGATACCGCAGATCTCATCGACTACAGCATCAAACCTCAGATGCGTACGCTGGGGCCTCGGCTTGGGAAACTGCTGCCCGCCCTGCGCGCCTCGCTTTCCAAGGTCGACGGCACGGCTTTCGTGAACGCGCTCAACGAGCGCGGCGGGGCTGATATTACGGTGGAGGGCCAGACCCTGACGCTGTCGGCCGAGGACGTGATGATCGAGACGGTGCAGCGGCCCGGCTATGTCAGCCAGTCCTCCGGCAACCTCACCGTGGTGCTGGATACCAATCTGACAGACGCGCTTCGCACCGAGGGATTTGTCCGCGAGGTGATATCAAAGGTGCAGAACCTGCGCAGGGAAGCCGGCTTCTCGGTGACCGACCATATCCGGCTTTACTACGCGGGCGACGCGGAGGGCGCGGCGATGATCGAGGCAAACGCAGACTACATCAGCTCCGAGGTGCTGGCCGACGCGGTGTCCCCGGGAGAGGGGCCGGGATACGCCAAATCGCTCGACATCAACGGGCGGAGCATGGCCCTTGCGGTGGAGAAGATCGTCTGATGTGGATGCCGCGCGACTGGAAGGACTTCGAGGTGGTGGACGCCGGCGGGGGCATGAAGCTCGAGCGCTGGGGCCCTTACTATCTACTGCGCCCCGACCCGCAGGCGCTGTGGCCGGCGCGCGGGGATAGTCCCGCCTGGAAGCGGATCGACGCGACATACCACCGCTCTGAAAAAGGCGGCGGCAGCTGGGAATATCACCGGAAGCTGCCGACGCGGTGGGAAATTCGCTACGGTGCGCTGGCTTTTGAGGTCGGCACGCTAGGATTTAAGCATACGGGGCTTTTTCCCGAGCAGGCGGTAAACTGGCGCTGGATGGCCGAGAAAATCGCGCAGGCGGGACGGCCCGTCGAGGTGCTGAACCTTTTTGCCTATACAGGCGGGGCTACAGCAGCCTGCGCATCCGCCGGAGCGCGGGTCGTGCATGTCGATGCCGCGCGGGGCATGGTGCAGTGGGCCCGCGCCAATCTGGCGCGCTCCGGTCTGGCCGACCGCCCGGTGCGCTTCATCGTCGACGACTGTATGAAGTTCGTGCAGCGCGAGCTCCGGCGGGGCCGGAGGTATCAGGCGATTCTGATGGATCCGCCCTCCTATGGCCACGGGCCCGACGGCGAAATGTGGAAGATCGAGGAACATCTCTTTCCGCTGCTGTCGGCCTGCGCCGGGCTTCTTGCCGACGACGCGCTTTTCCTGCTCATCAACAGCTATACGACCGGCCTTCAGCCTGCGGTGCTGGGAAACGTGCTGCGGGCTGCGCTGGCAGACCGCCGCGGAAGGATCGAGGTGGACGAGGTAGGTTTGCCGATATCGAGCGGCATGACGCTGCCCTGCGGCGCGGCAGGCCGATGGCAGCCGTGAACCTGTCGATACTCTATGAGGATAATCATATCCTGGTAGCGGTCAAGCCGCCGGGCCTCCTGAGCCAGGCCGACCGAACCGGGGATTCCGATATGCTGACGCTCCTTAAGGAATACATAAGGGAGAAATACCATAAGCCCGGCGCCGTGTACCTGGGGCTCGTACACCGGCTGGATCGCCCGGTGGGCGGCGTCATGGTCTTCGCCCGCACATCGAAGGCGGCGTCGCGGCTGTCGGCGCAGGTGCGGGAAGGCTTGCTGGAGAAGGGCTACCGTGCGGTCGTATGCGGACGTCCGCCCGATGGCCGGATCACGCACGATCTTATCAAGGACGCGCGTACCAATACAACCCGCGCGGTCCCGCCAGGCACGCCCGGCGCTCGCAGCGCATCCCTCGTGTGCCGCGCGCTTAAAGAGCGTGGCGGCATGACGCTGTGCGACATACGGCTGATAACAGGGCGAAGCCACCAGATACGGGTACAGATGGCTGCGGTCGGGTGCCCGCTGTGGGGCGATCAGCGCTATAATCCGCAGGCGCGGCCCGGGCAGTGGGTCGCGCTCTGGGCGCACGAGCTATCGTTTTTCCACCCGGTTTTGCGGGAACGGATGCGGTTTGAGGCGCCACTCCCGGCTGCGGAGCCGTGGGATTTGTTCGCCTGAGTATAACCTGCCGATCTTGCGATTCCAGCATTATATTGCGAACATACTGCATTTGCCCGGCGGATTGTTTGCCATCCATAGGTCTTCCGGTTATAATTTGTAGTGGATGGGGAGGGAGAACCGAGGCGTGAAGCAGCTCGATATACAGCTTAATGAGATCATCGCGCAGGACGAGATACGCAGGATACTCAATTCCTTCGTGCTGTCCACAGGCCTTGGCGCTGTGTTCCATGGCTACGACGGGCAGTATACGCTGGCTCCCGATAACTACGCGCTCGTATGTCCCTTTTGCAGCGCGGTACAGTCGTGTCCGGAAGGCCGCAACCGCTGCATCGAGTTCATGGTCAAGGCGGGCGCGCAGTCGGCGGAGCTGGGGGAGTGCTATATCGCGCGCTGTCACGCGGGACTCATCGAGCTTTTTGCGCCGGTCGTATTCGAGGAGCAGTACATCGGGTTTGTTTCCTGCGGCCCGGTGCTCATGTGGGACTGGGATGAGATGGCGCTCGAGGAGATCATAAAGCGCGTGCACGGTATTCCTGTCTCCAGAGAAAAGCTGGTGGTGGCCAGCCAGAAGATACCAATCTACAACGGAAAAAACGTGCAGGCGTCGGCCGACCTTTTATTCATGGTCGTCAATTCGATGGTTTCGGCGGGCATGACGTCGCTGCGTCAGCGCCGCGAGCTTACCC
>JBMNNN010000055.1:0-10886 GCA_050942555.1 Christensenellales bacterium | reverse complement strand
CCGACGTGTGGATGCGGCCTCCCGACTCGGTCTCGGGAACCCGCTGCACGCGGTGCGCGCCGCTTTCGTGCTTGAGGAGGCGGAACGCCCCTCGCCCGCTGATGACCAGCGTCGCCTCCTTGCAGCCGCCAATCTCGGTTTCGTTAAGATCGGTGAGCTCTACCCGCAGTCCCTTCCGCTCGGCGTAGCGCATATACATGCGCATCAGGTCCGCCGCGAATAGCGCCGCCTCCTCTCCCCCGGTTCCGGCCCGGATCTCCATGACAACATTCCGGTTATCGTTCGGATCGCGCGGCGTGAGCATATCCCGTATTTCCTCTGTAAGACGCGCGAGCCGCTCCTCTGCGCGGGGCTTTTCGTCGCGCGCCAGCTCCTCGAGCTCATCGTCGCCCGAGGCGAGCGCCTCCTCCAGATCGCGGCATTCGCGCAGGGCTGCGTCGTATTCATCGGCCTTCCCCGCTACGGACGCGAGTTCGGCCTGTTCCTTGAGCGCGTCGCGCCAGCGGGCGGGATCGGCCATCGCGTCGGGCTGGGCCAGAAAAGCGTTCAGCTCGTCCAGTCTTCTTCGGATCTCCTCGATTTTCCTTTCAATCATATACGTATCCTTCCTTAAGCGACCGGCGCGCCGCCACGACCCGCAGGGTGCCCTCCAGGTCCTTTTGCCGCTCCATACCCATGCTTCCGGGCGCGAGCAGCGCGCAGACCGCATCGGCCTGGCCTGCTCCGATCTCCAGCACGATCCAGCCGCCGGGCGCGAGGCTGTCCCGGAATCGCGCCGCCAACGCACGGTACGCATTCAATCCGTCGGGGCCGCCGTCCAGCGCGATGCGCGGCTCATACTCGCACACGGCCGGCGCGAGCGCATCGATTGCCCCGCTGGCGATATAGGGCGGGTTTGATACGATCAGGTCGTAGGGCGCACCGGGCAGCGGCTTGTTCATATCGGCTCTGAGGAGCCGTACGGGAATCCCCAGCTGCGCCGCGTTCTCGGCGGCCAGCTCCAGCGCCTCGCCGCTTATGTCGCACAGCGTCACATCGGCATCGGGGCGGCGGGCGGCAAAGGCCAGTCCGACGCAGCCGGTGCCGCAGCCCACGTCGATGACGCAGAGCGGCTGTCTGCCGGCCGCAAGCTCCAGCGCCTTGCGCACAAGGCCTTCGGTTTCAGGCCGGGGTATCAGCGCCCGCCGGTCGGTGCGCAGGCGCAGCCCGTCGAACTCCCACCAGCCCAGCACATGCTGCAGCGGCTCGCCCCGTACGCACCGCGCGGTCATATCTTCGAGAAGCGCATACTGCCCGGGCGGCATCGGTTCGCGCATCCGGGCGACATAGCCCGCGAGGTCTGTCTCCAGCGCGGCCATCAGAAGCCAGCGCGCACAGGCGTCCGCGTCGTCCCCCATCGCCGGGCGCAGCAGCCGCCGCGCTGTGGCGGCGGCCTCATGGACGGTCATAGCGCGGGCTGCTCCCCCCCGACGTCCGGCTGCGCGCCGGTTTCGCCCGACTCGCCCGGTGCATTCTCGTCAGGCAGGCGGTATCCCTCGGGGAGACACCGGTCGCGCTCCTCGTCGGGCAGACATGCCGCAAACGCCGCGATGGCCGTCTCGACCATACCGTCGTCGGGCTGCCGGGTGGTCATGCGCTGCAGCAGCATGCCGGGCGCGCGGATGATTGCCGTCAGCCTGTTGTCGAACCGCGCCAGTCCCATCAGCATCTCATAGGACAGCGCGGCTACCACCGGCAGCAGCGCCAGCCGGATGATGAGCCTTCCGTACCACGGGCCGCTCCACCCGGTCAGCGAAAACACGAGTATGCTGACAACCATGACCAGCAGCAGGAAGCTCGTGCCGCACCGCGGGTGCGCGGTGGAGCAGGTCTGCACGTTTTCGACCGTCAGCGCAAGCCCCTTTTCGTAGCAGTTGACGGTCTTGTGCTCGGCTCCGTGGTACGCGAAAAACCGCCGGATATCGGGCATCAGCGATATCGCGGTCAGGTATCCGACGAATATCGCAAGGCGTATGCCGCCCTCCAGAAGGTTTATGACGAACGTGCTGCCGATACGCGCCGACAGCCACGATGTGATGAGCGACGGCAGTACGAAGAAGAGCCCGACGGCCAGCGCAAGCCCGACCACCATCGTAAAGCCCGTTACGATATCGTTGATGTCCCGCTTCAGTTTGCCCGAAAGCCAGCGCTCGAAACGGGACGGCTCCCCGGTCTCCATTCCGATCATCTCGACCGAAGCGGTCAGCGACTCGATGCCCAGGCGCATCATCGATACGAAATTCATCACGCCCCGCCACAGCGGCGCTTTCGACATCGCGTAGCGGCGGCCGTCAATGCGCCGCAGCGCGATGGCTCCGTCGGCGCAGCGCACAGCGATCGCGATCCGGGAGCCTCCCCGCATCATGACGCCTTCCATGACGGCCTGCCCGCCGATCACGCTTTTCCGGCTCATCGACTCGCCCTCCTTCACCAATAAAGAAAGGCAGAACAGGACCGTCCCGTTCTGCCTTTCCTATGCCTCATTAAATGCCATAGCGTTTCTTGAAACGATCCACGCGGCCGCCCGAGTCCACCAGCTTCTGCTTGCCGGTAAAGAACGGATGGCACTTGGAGCAGATATCCACGTTGATTTCCTTCTCCACGGAACCGGTCTCAAAAACTTCGCCGCAGGCGCATTTTACGACGCATTTCTGGTATTTGGGATGTATGTTTTCCTTCATTGCTCTCACCTACCTTGCGGGGCTCGTACATCTGCCCAGCAGACTGACGCGAAAGTTATTATAGCATAAAAATAGGGCTAGTCAAGATTTTTGCGCGAAACTCTTGCTTTGGGACCGATGATTGGGTATAATAGTTTTGCTTTTCGGGGTTATAGCTCAGTTGGTTAGAGCGCTACGTTGACATCGTAGAGGCCACTGGTTCGAGTCCAGTTAGCCCCACCAGCACATAAGCCCTCCATATCGGAGGGCTTATTTTAATTCTACCGTTCCGGAGGGCTTATGTGCTGGTTTGAAATGACATCAATGAACCATGTTGGCTAAACCCGGAGCGTACTAAACCCGACCTACGAGCGCCTTAGCTCCCGGTACCTTGCCTATACGCCCTCGACAACCTGTTCGGAGACCGGCTGTCCCCGCAGCAGCACCCGGAAACGCTTTAGCTGCGCGCCTTCTTTGGGCGTAAACGCCGCCCGGACGATTTCGCCATCGCGGATCTCTGCCTGCAGTACCGCCCCTCCCTTTACCGACAGGCGGAAACAAATCGTTCCGCTCATCTCAGGGAATGCGGGTAATATATTCACCGTTTCTCCGTCGCTGTGCACCAGCATTTCGTTTACGCTGGAAAGGAATATGCCCGAGGCTGTCGCAAACCACGGTCTCAGGCGGTGCCCCTGCTCGTTGATCTCAAACATTTCACCGAACACACCCGTCGACTCATACGCCTGACGCAGCGATTCATATGCCTCTCGGGCACGCTTTGTCCGCGCATAGCCCTCAGCTTTCCAGCAGGCGTACCATGGCGACACGCGCTTGCCCATCTTGTACATATTGCCATAGTCGCTTTCGTTCATTACAAAATCATCCCATGCTTTAAGCATCTTTTCATCGGTGTCGGATAACACGTCAAATGGAAACTTCCCGGCGAATACGGCGATGCTTTTTTGCGGATTACCCATGACGGGAACGTACCTTCCGTCCTCCACCGGTAGGCTCTCCCGCAATTTCTGCGCGGTTTTCAGGCATTCCTCCCGATATTCCCCGTCAGTGCCCAGTATCACGGCGGCCTTTGCCAGTACCTCCAGCGTGCTGATTACGCCGCAGGATGTCATGAACGGATTCTCCACCGAAGAACCCAGACGCTCCAGATCAGTGCATTTGCCGATATACATCCGGTCTCCGTCGCGGTAAATCATGTGCTGTGTGTAGTATTTGGCACAGGCGCGGATCATTCGATAGCATTCTCGCAGGAATTCGAGATCGCCAGTGTGCTCGTAGTATTCAAAAGCGCCCTGCGCGACCAGAGCGGTGTGGAAAATATGCTCATACCAATAGCCCGGACGCGCCACTTCCTCCCCGTATTCACTGGTCTCCCAGGCAAACCGCGCTTCCTCGTCGACAAGGCGCGTCGCCCTTTCTATCGCTTTGTCAAGGCATACGCGCAGTCGGAATTCGGGCACTCGCCTTGCCAGATCGATCTGGTTTGCCCCAAGCAATCCCAGCATACAGTAGTATTCGTCAAACGCGAAGTATTTGCCGTCCCAGCTGCCATCGTTGAGGCCCACCGGAATCGACCACCGGGTGGTGTAGCAGCGCAGATGATATAGCGCGACGCGATAAATCCGGTTAAGCTGTTCATCGGGCGTTTGGACGAAGCCCTCCGCAAAAAAGTCTGTCCAGGATTGCACTGTCTCCGCCAGCAGTTTCCCGTACCCGTCGCTCTCCACCCGCTCCTGCCAGTCGGCAAGAATGCTCTCCGGCATCCGCGTGTACAGATCGTCCTCAAGCATCAGATAGAAGCGAATGCGCTCTCCTTCCGATACGTTATAGCGCAGGGAAACGGTATTTCCCTCCGCCCAAATCTCCACCGGCCGCTCCGCCTGCGCACACAGAACGACAGCGCCGGTATACACGTCCTGCCCGTAGACGCGGAATGGCAAATATGCGCTGTTCGGGGTGATTTTCGCCGCCTGCACAGTCACAGCGTTTTCGGTGTCCCGGTCATACCCGCATAGCGTATAGGTAATGGTAACGGTTTGGGACGCGCCCGTATTGCTAAAACATTTCTCCAGCGCATACAGATTGGCCTGCGGATGGATGAAGCATTCGCTATCCACCTGCATACCGTTTTCATAGGAGCAGCTGCTTCGGACAACTCCCTCTGTCTCCGAGAGCTCCTGCTCCCACGCGTCCAGCGGGGAACCGGCGTCAAAAGTCAGTCTGCCGAACGATAATATCCTGGCCGGCGTCCGATTCGGAAATATCGGAAGCCGCCGCCCAGCTCGGAAAATCACGCCGCTGAATGCCCTTATTCCGTTGTAGGCGGCATCAAAATCCGTAGCTCCTTCGCAGTCGACCGAAAAGGAAATCTCGCCGTTGCCAAGAATCGGTGGGAAATAGTCGGGGGCGTTTAGTGTGCTCTGGTAACGCATCGCATTTTATCCTCCTGTAGAATTATCCGCAACCCGAGTATAGCCGAAAATTGCGGATTCCACCAGAGGAAAAAGGGAATGTTAACCGCCTGCGCGGGCGCTTGGCGCAGGCTGCGTCTTTTCCTAAAAAAACGCCCCCTCACCCATTGCGGATTTCGCTAACGCGTCACCGGCAGTATATGGCTACCGCGTCCCGCAGGAAAGCAGCGCACCCGGGGGCGATTCTGTCATAGTACGCGGCAAATCGCGGGTCGTCCACATAGGTCTGCGTGATCGCGATATGGGCCTCTCTGCTGTAGTGATCCCAGTAAAAGCACAGCCATTCCTTATGCAGCCCACAGGCCTTCTGCGCCAGCTCCCCCGCCGGATCGCCCTGCGCAACGGCCGCCCGGAGCGTCGCGTTCAGCTCGTCCGTCAAGGTTTCCATCCGGCTGTACTGCTCGCGGCTCGTATTAAGGAGTCTGGCGTTGGACCGGTCGACGCGCGCATCCCCGTATTTTGCCCGGATCTCCTCCCCGTACTGCGCCTCGTTATCGCGCACCATTTTTTGAAGAAAGCCCTCGAATTTCTCGTTATCGCTCATCGTGATCTCTCCCTTCATCGATTGGATGGTCTTCTCGGCATTTGCGATCAGCAGGTCCAGCTGGTCGCGCTTTGCCCGCAGCGCGCTGAGGTGATCCTGCAGCGCCGCCAGCCCGTCGAAATCCTCCGCGTCCAGTATCCTGCGGATATCGGCGAGCGGCATGCCCAGCGCGCGGTAGAAAAGGATCTGCTGAAGCCTGTCCACTTCCGTTCGGCCGTATATCCGGTAGCCGTTCGAGGCGACCCGGACGGGCGGGAGCAGCCCGATTTCATCGTAATACCGCAGCGTCCGGGCGCTGACCCCGGCAAGCTTCGCGAGCCTGTTGATCGTGTACTCCACCGTATCGCCTCCTGCGCTCATCATGATAAACCATGACGTTACGGCAATGTCAAGGGGCTGCAGATGCATCCCCCGCGCCTTCCATCAGCCCTTTCATGATAAACTCCACCATATACATGATAAGCTGCGGGAAAAACTGCAGGCCGATCTCCTCCTTGTGCATTTCCACGCTGATCACCGCGCCGAATAGTGCCATGATCATCCCGGCGCTGATATCCGAGCGCAGTTTGCGTTCGCGCTGCCATTTCTCGATAAGAACAATGAAGCGGTCATAAAGGAAGTCTACTTGTTCTATGTGGTTTTCCTCGCGGAAATTGCGCTCGATTTTTTGAAACACGTCCCTGTTGTACCATTCCCTCAATATCGGGTTTTCCAGCATTCCCTGCCGGTTTTTGATCATCACCTCCCGCATCACGCTGATCGGATCGGCGTCGGTATCAATTTGCGCCAGCAGGCGGTTTTTCAGCTTCACGTTTTCATCGCTGAAAATCTGCATGAACAGCGTATCCTTCGACGGGTAATAATTATAGAAAGTACCGGTCGCCATACCCGCCCGCTCCATGATCTCGGCAACGCCCGAGTCCCTGAAACCCTTTTTTTCGAATACCTCCTTCGCGCTTTTGTAGATCGCCGCTTTCCTGTCGTTCATTTTCATTCCCTCCACGCATCGTTCAGGTTGACTTCATGAGCCTTCGTCCCAGCCGGTCGAACAGGATACCGGCCAGCTTTTTGAGCGGATTCAGCCTGGCATCGTAATAATAATCCGATTCAAACCAGCCTTTTTCCTTAAAATAGCGGTAATCGCAGTAGCTGTCGTCAAGATTTAAAACTCCTGCCCGGGCCATTCGGAACATCATGAACCTGTAAAGCGAAGGGGGCCGCAGCGGCTGATTGAGCTTCCTGCGAAACCTGCGGGCGGCTTTCCGAATCGCTTCGCTGTTTTTTACGCGGGCGGCGTCCGTCATCGGCTCCAGACCCTGCAGGACGCAGCCCCCGGCCACCCGGAACCCGAAATATGCGGCCATCGTGGCAAGATATCGCATGATCGCTCTCCCCCCGAAAAACCCCTGCGTTACGAGTGGCAAAAAGGTTTTTCCGAAGAAATCCGGCCTGTGGAACATAAACGCAAGCCGGTCCAGCAGGTTTTTGACCTGTGCCGGGACATGGAACGCATAGTTGGGAACCGCAAGCAGCACGCCGTCGGCTTCCTTAAGCTTTTTGATAAGCGCATCCCTGTCGTCGTGAAGAGGGCAGTGCGCTTCCCCTTTGTCGAAACACTGTTTGCATCCCTGGCAGAAGCCAAGAGAATAATCTTTGAGAAAAATCGTGTCGAACGCAATATCCCCGCAGGAAGCGAGAACCCGCTCAAATTCACGGACTGCGTAGTAAGTCGTCTGTTTCCGGTTGCTGCCGATAACCGCCAATATCTTTTTCATAAGACCCGCCTCCCGAATGAATATTTTTCTGTTCATTCATATTCTATTCCGCCGGTTTCGTTTTGTCAACCATTTTTATCCCGTTCGACACCGGCGGCAGCTCTGCCTCCCATCGGCATCCCTTCCGACGGCCTATCGCGCCCCGTGCATATCTACGCTGAAACGTGGAATCGTACGACCATATCCCCAGAAAGGTGGACTATCTATGCCCGATATGAAATTCGGCATCAGCGCCATCGGCCAGGCGCCCATGCAAACGACCGTCACAGCCCGCAGCTTCACGATGATCATAGACGAGCCGCTAAACTTGGGCGGAGGAGACGCCGGGCCCAATCCGGTCGAGACCATGATGGCCGCTCTGGCAGGCTGTCTCAATGTGGTGGGACATATCGTGGCCAGAGAAATGGGTTTCGCGCTGCGCGATATATCGATCGCGATCGAGGGTGTGCTCAATCCCGCGCGGTTCATGGGCCAGCCGTCTGAGGACAGGGCGGGCTTTAAGGAGATCCGGGTGACTCTCCGGCCCGACGCGGACGCCGACGCGGCCACGCTCACACGGTGGATGCATACCGTGGAAAGCCGCTGTCCCGTGAGCGACAACCTGTCGGCCGCAACGCCCGTACACGTCGCGCTGGGATAGGCAAAGCGGGAAAGACCATAGCTATTGATTACCGTATAATGTACCGCGTTATCATGTGGTAGATATTATTATGTCATTTGATAGGCTCTCGCGCCGGTAAATTTACGGTGCAACGCTGGCAGAAACCGCAATTTCGTGGGGACTGCACCGGATGGTTAAAAATACCTTAATACAATAAATCAACGGAAGCATTAGTTAATGTTTAAGTATAGCCTTCACTCGCGCATTTTAAGTAAGTTGTAAACAAAAGTTTTTTCTTTCATCTATTTGACAGGCAGTTTGATTCGTGTTATATTATTGGCATAGATGAATTCACAAACGCGCATACGCTGCGTGGTTAAAAAATACAATCGTTCATGTAATGAAGCTCGACACGCCGGATTCCGGCGGTACACCGGTCGACAACGAGTCCGCCTGAGACCATCGCAATTGAATTCGCGGGTTGTCGGATTTGAAGTAGAAACGTTTAACCAAAATAAGGGCACTCGCTTCCAGTATTATGCGCATCGGATAGCGCGTCGAATGTCCCGGAGTGGCTCCCGGCATCACGGTGAATGCACGCGAATCCTCTAAAGCTCCTGAAGCGAGACCGCATTGTGCGCTATGTATATAAATTTATAAAATATATTGACATTCGGTAAATAACTGAGGTATTATATGATTAATCAGCGGAGGCTCGCGTCAGGGCCGGAGCCTCAGCAAAACAGTTGCAGTACGTCGGGAGTAGAAACGTTTCTATACGGCGCCGGCGTGATGGACGCCTCCTCCGGATACGCGTCAGACCGTGCTATGTATGATCGTCATATGGACGTTCATATGAGTATATTAGCAGACAATATGGAGGGAGGATTTTTATGACTGTGGGCCTGCACCCGCGCACCGCACTACCGAGAGGGAACCGTCTCAGGCTGATCAGAAAGCAGATGAGGAACAACTGGGACGTGTATCTGATGGTGCTTCCCGGGCTTTTGCTGCTGCTCATGTTCAGGTATCTGCCGATGTACGGCGTCATAGTCGCATTCAAGAACTATAACGTCGTCAGGGGCATACTGGGCAGCGATTGGATCGGGTTCGAGAACTTTCAAAGACTGACCTACTCCTTCGAATTCAAGCGCGCTTTTCGCAACACGCTGCTGCTGAGCACGATAAAAATGGTGTTCGGCATGCCGGTTCCCATCATATTCGCGCTGCTTCTCAACGAGCTGCGCAACATCGTATACAAACGGATCACGCAGACCATCGTCTACATCCCCCACTTTATATCCTGGGTCGTCGTCGGCGGCATATTCATGGATCTGCTGTCTCCCAGCACAGGCATCGTCAACAAGCTCATCGAGTCGCTCGGCGGCAAGGCCATATTCTTCATGGCAAGCCCCCGGTGGGCCCGGACGCTGATGGTGGTGACCGACATCTGGAAGGAATTCGGCTGGGGTACGATCATATACCTGGCGGCCATCACCGGGGTGGACCCGGAGTTATACAGCGCGGCTGCGATCGACGGCGCCGGCCGCCTGCGGCAAATCATCCACGTGACGCTGCCCGCCATATCCAATACATTCGTGATACTGCTTGTCATGCGGCTGGGAAACATCATGTCGGGAGCCAATTTTGAGCAGATATTCATCATGTACAACCCATCGATATACGAGCAGGTCGACATATTAGGCACATATACTTACCGGACCGCATTCGACACGCTGGATTTCGGGTACACGTCGGCGGTCGGGCTCTTCCAGTCGGTCATCGGGTGCATACTGCTGGTATCGTCCAACATGCTTGTCAAGCGTATGGGCGGCCGCGGCATGTACTAGAGAGGGGATGTGCGTATGAAGCGTACACGCGGCGAAAAGATATTCGGAGTCATCAACATATTCATCATCGCGCTGGCGGCAGGATCATGCCTGCTCCCGTTCATCCATGTGCTGGCCAAGTCGTTCAGCGACGAGATCTCGGTGCTCGCCAAGGAAGTGGTTTTCGTACCCAAGGGGTTCAATATCAACGCGTACGAGTACGTCATCAACAACCCGCAGTACCGGCGCTCGATGCTCAATTCGGTATTCATTGCCACCACGGGTACGGCCCTGTCGCTGGCCCTGACGACGATGACGGCTTACGCGTTCACCCGTAAGGACCTGCCCGGCAAGGGGCTCATCGTCGCGCTATATATCTTCACGATGTTCTTCGGCGGCGGCATCATCCCCACCTATATCCTGTACTCGGATCTTAAGCTCATCGATACGTACACAGTGCTCATCCTTCCGGGCGCGATCGGCGTATTCAATATCATACTGATGCGCAACTTCTTCGAGAGCCTGTCCCCGTCGCTCGAAGAATCCGCAAAAATGGACGGCGCCTCGAACTTCCGGGTGCTGCTCCAGATATACCTTCCGCTCTCCAAGGCGGCGCTTGCCACGATCGGCCTTTTCTGTGCGGTGGGCCGCTGGAACTCGTTTTTCGACGCGGTGATTTACACGACGAAGCGCGAGATGATGCCCATACAACTCTATCTGCGCAATATACTCTCAAACCTCGACAACCTGCTGGAGATGGATCCCGAGCAGCTCGAATATGTTTGTGCCGAGGGTGTGCGGTCGGCCACCATCATATCGGCGGTACTGCCCATACTGCTCGTCTATCCGCTGGTACAGAAATACTTCGTCAAGGGTATCATGATCGGAGCAATCAAGGAATAACCGTGGTCATACAACCGGCCTTTCGGCTGTTGTATAAAAAACAAGG
>JBMNNN010000054.1:0-10909 GCA_050942555.1 Christensenellales bacterium | reverse complement strand
CCGCTGATGGTGCTGGGATTTGCGGCGGCGCTGTGCGTCAACCGGTCGTCCCGGCTCGTGACGGGGGTCCGCGCCGCGCTGATGCTGCCCTACGCGGCGTCGATGGTGTCGGTTTCGATGATATGGCTTTACCTCTACGATCCGGCCTCGGGCTTTTTTAACAAGGTGCTGACGGCGGTGGGCCTGCCCGCAAGCGAGTGGCTTTTTGACCCGCGGCTCGCGCTGCCGTGCCTTATCGCGATGAACGTGTGGAAGAACCTCGGGTATGTGATGATACTGTATCTGGCGGCGCTGCAGGGCGTGCCCGCCTCGCTGTACGACGCGGCCCGCGTGGACGGAGCGGGGTTCGTGCGCCGGACGCTCCATATCACGCTGCCCGCGATCCGCCCGGTCAGCTTCTTCCTGATGGCCACGCTGCTCATCGAGTGCTTCAAGACGTTCGATCCGGTCCGCATTATGACGGGCGGCGGGCCCATTAACGCGACGACGACGATCGCGCACCAGATATATCTGCGGGCGTTCTCGGAGTTCAAGATGGGCTACGCGTCGGCGATGTCGGTCGTGCTGTTCCTGATCGTGTTCGCGGTGGCGATCGTCAACCTCGCGACCGGCGGACAGCTCCGCGATACGGAGGAGCGCTGAAATGGACGGCAGGCTGGTGCGCGCGCTTTCTGCGGCGGCGCTTGTGCTTCTCACGGCCGGGGCGCTTCTTCCCTTTGTCGCGATGGCGTCGGTTTCGCTGCAGAGCATGAACCAGGTCTACTCCCCCGCCCTGTCGCTGATCCCCCGCCCCATTCATTTCGAAAACTACGCTGTGGCGCTCACCAACGGCTCGTGGCTGCGCTACCTCGCCAACAGCCTGTATGTGGCCGGGGTGTCCACCGCGATCAGCCTTTTTATCAACGCGATGACCGGCTACGCGTTCGCGCGCATACGGTTCCGGTTCCGCCGCGCGCTCTTCATACTGGTGCTGGCGGGCATGATGATACCGCCGCAGGTGACGCTCGTACCGCTTTTTGTGCTCATGAAGCATTTCCCGCTCGCGGGAGGCAACGATATTTTGGGCGCCGGGGGCACCGGCCTTGTCGATACGTATACGGGACTTATCCTGCCCTACGCGGCCGGATCGTTCGGCGTTTTCATGTGCAGGCAGTTCTACACGCTCTTTCCCCGTGAGCTGGACGAGGCGGCCCGGATGGACGGCTGCTCCCGGTTCGGCACGTTCGTGCGCATCTATCTGCCGCTGTCGCGCCCTGCGCTGGCGGCGCTGGCGGTACTCAAGTTTACCGGCGCGTGGAACGAGTACACATGGCCGCTGGTCATGACCAATACCGGCGCCGACCGCATCACCACGGTACAGCTCGCGCTGACCCGGTTCCAGAACGAAGGGGAAATATTCTGGAACCAGCTCATGGCCGCCACGCTCGTATCGCTTTGCGTCGTGTTTGCGGTATTCCTGGCGATGCAGAAGCATTTCGTAGCGGGGCTTCTCGCGGGCAGCGTGAAGGAGTAGCGCTACGCCTCTCTTATCCCAACGAGCGGCAGCAGCGGCTCGATCTCGGCACGAGATAGGCGCACCGCTTCCCATTTGGCGGCGTTGGCCGCCGCAGCTGCGGCGCCCCAGCGCAGGCAATCCTCCCACGGCATCCCCTTCGATACGCCATATATGAGCCCGGCGACAAAGCTGTCGCCGCAGCCCACCGTATTGACCGCCGCGACGGGCGGCGGCATCACGCACAGCAGCCGCCCGCCCCGGGCGGACAGCGCGCCCCTGTCCCCAAGGCTGAGTACGGGATGCGCGATTCCCAGCGCGGCCATGCGCGCGACCGCAGCCCGCTCGGCCTCCTCTCCCGGGGCAAGCCCCCACGCCTCGGCAATCTCGTCGCGGTTGGGCTTCGCGTAGTCGGGGACGGCGGCAAGCGCAGCGGGCAGCGCCGCGCCGCCTGTGTCCACCAGCGTCGGCACACCCCGCTCCCTGGCGGCGGCGATCGCACGGGGCAGGAACTCCGCGAGCGCCGGGCACGGGATGCTGGTGCTCAGGCACAGGAAATCGACGCCGTCCAGAAATTCGATAAACGCGGCCCACACGCGGACGGCGTCGGGAGCGGAGATCTGCGGCCCCGGCTCCTTGACGGCCACCTGATGCCAGTCGTCACCGACCAGCGTCGTGACCGTACGGCTCAGCCCCGACACCTCGACGAAGTTCGCGGGAAGCCCGTCTCCGGCCATCAGCGTGCGGATATGCGCGCCGGTCGGCCCGGCCGTCATGACCAGAGAGCGGTTTGGCACGCCCAGCGCGCCCAGCACCCGGGCGATGTTGTTGCCGTTTCCGCCCGCGATATGGGCGACCTTCCGGGCGGTATGGATGCCCTGCGCGGGCAGCGCGGGCAGAAAAAGCGTCTTGTCGACGCACGGATTGAGCGTGACGATGCCGATCATCGGGCGCATCCTTTCTCTACGGAAACTTCCGGTATCATTGTAGCCGCAGAGCCGGGATTGTCAACCGGGAGGGCGGCGTTGCGCATGCCAACAGGTAAGAAAACCGGCCCGGAAGAATGCCAACGCATTCATGCCGGGCCGGTTTGAAAATCCATAAGCCTCGTTACGGTAAACCGCTTATACCGGGAACACGTCCGGGCGGAACACGGACGCCGTGCCCAGCTCTTCCTCTATGCGCAGCAACTGATTATATTTGGCGACCCGGTCGGTGCGGGAGGGCGCGCCGGTCTTGATCTGCCCGGCGCCCACCGCCACCGCGATGTCGGCGATCGTCGTATCCTCGGTTTCACCCGAGCGATGGCTGACGACGGCGGAATATCCGGCCTTGTGGGCCATCGATATCGCCTCCAGCGTGCGGGTCAGCGTACCGATCTGATTGACCTTGATGAGTATGCTGTTGGCGATGCCGCCGTCTATGCCCTTGCGCAGCCGATCGGTATTTGTGACAAACAGGTCGTCTCCGACCAGCTGAATACGCTTCCCAAGCCGCTCGGTGAGCATCTTCCAGCCCTCCCAGTCCTCCTCGGAGAGGCCGTCCTCCAGCGACAGTATCGGGTACCGGTCGGCCAGCGTCGCCCAGAACTCCACAAATTCCTCGCGGGACATCCGGACGCCCGACTTCCAAAATAGATAGCTGCCGTCCTCCTGATACATTTCTGTCGCGGCGGCGTCGATCGCGATGCCGAAGTCGTCGCCCGGCCGGTAGCCCGCCTTCTCGATGGCGGTCATGATGACCTGTATGGCTTCCTCGTCGGACGCAAGGTCGGGCGCATAGCCGCCCTCGTCGCCCACGGCGGTCCCGTAATTCTTTTCAGAAAGCACTTTTTTGAGCGTATGGAATACCTCGGCGCTCATCCGCAGGCACTCGGCGAACGTCTTCGCGCCGACCGGCATGACCATGAACTCCTGCAGCGTCACGCGGTTGCTGGCGTGGCGTCCGCCGTTTAGTATATTCATCATGGGCAGCGGAAGCTGCCGCGCGCCGCATCCTCCGATATACTGGTAGAGCGGCAGGCGGGACGCGATCGCGGCGGCCCGGGCCGTAGCCAGCGAAACGCCCAGTATCGCGTTGGCGCCCATGCGCCCCAGCGAGGGAGTGCCGTCCAGCGACGTCATGACGGCGTCCACGGCGGCCTGGTTGCGCGCGTCCAACCCCCTGACCGCGGCAGCCAGCTCCCTGTTCGCGTTGGAAACCGCGCGGGTGACTCCCTTGCCAAGATACCGGGCCTTGTCCCCGTCCCGCAGCTCGACGGCCTCAAAGGAGCCGGTGGATGCGCCCGAAGGCACGGCGGCGCGGCCGATGGCTCCGCCCGACAGCGTTACTTCGGCCTCCACGGTGGGGTTGCCCCGGGAATCAAGTATCTCACGGGCTCTTACGGTGGTGATTTCAAACATGGCTGAAACTCCCTTTCTGGCGGCGCTATGTCCGCGATTTTTCTAATGGTGTCTGAAGGTCTCCCCCGCCCCGGGCATGAGCCGCGACGCGGGGCCTCCCTCATTTTACACATACCGGCGCTCCATGACAAGCCCCCGGGCTGAAAAATTGCCGGGGGCACAGCGGCGCCGCGCCTGCCTATCGGGGCCCGCGCCGGATGCGGCGCGTGAGAACGAAGAGCGCCCCGCTCGCCGCGAGCGCGATCGCCGCGGCCAGCGCGACCGGGAGCGCCCGGCGCACGCCGCTGCCGGGCGCAGGGGACGGGCCGGGCGTGGGGGTGGGCGCGGCCGCCAGCGTTTCCACCTTCGCGGACGCCTGGTAGGATACGCGCGTGCCGTCGGAGAGCGTCACCGGTATCACGAGCCAGTATGTAAGGCGCATGCCCTCGGCAAGGCTCTCGCTGTCTTTGACGAGCGCGGCGCGCCGCTCCCTGCTGTACTCGCCGGTAGCCGCCAGCCGGTATACGCCGTCGTCGCCCATCCGGTAGAGCAGGGGCGGGCCGACGGTACAGCCCTCAAGGAACGGGTCGTGGCGATCCATATCGAAGTACGACTCGATGTGCACGCCGTCGGTGTTGGCCGATACGATCCGCGCGGTGATCGGCGTCTTTTGCTCGGTGCCGCCCTTACCATAGTAGCGCAGCAGGCCGTTCGTCGCGTCGTCCTTGAGATTGAGCAGGTTATATTTGAAGCTGACCTGATAGGGATATCCCACCGGTATGCGCCCGACCGCCGCGATCGAGCGCAGGCTGTTATTCTGGAACGAGAAGCGGTACAGATTGCGCAGCGTATGAAACCCTTCGGGGACCGCCGTCAGGTAGTTGTCGCTCACCAGCAGCACTTCAAGCGCGGTAAGACCGGTGATCCAGCCGGGCAGCGCGAAGAGCGCATTGTCCGACAATACCATATGCCGGAGCTTTGTCAGGCGGGCCATCGATGCGGGCAGCGCGCCCAGGCGGTTTCCCGTCAGATCCAGCCGCTCCAGGCGGCCAAGGCTGCCGAACCAGTCGGGCAGCGACTCAATCTCATTATGCTGCATATACAGATAGCGCAGCGCTTCGAGCGACTGGAGGGCCGGCGGGACCGCGCGAAGGCCGCACTCCCGCATGTCCAGGAGCTCCAGACGCACTAGCGGGGCCAGGAACGACGTGTCAGCCAGCACGGTCCCGCCGATAAAGAGCCGGTTCAGCGTGTCGGCCGCCCCCGACAGATCGCGGGGCGCGTTTGACAGTATCAGCTCCTCGAGATACAGCCGCCGAAGGCTCGGCAGGCTGTTTATCGCGGCCTCGGGAATCGCGGTAAGCCGGGTGCGGCCCAGATGCAGCTCCGTCAGCGCGGCAAGCCCCGACAGATCTCCGGGCAGGCTTGCGATCGGGTTGTAGTCGAGATCCAGGCGTTTGAGCGACGGGAGCGCCATAAGCGGGGTGATGTCGGTAATGGCATTGCCCGCTAAAAGCAGCTGCGTCACGCCGGTCGCATGCTCGAGCCCCGTAAGCGAGCGGATATCCGAGAACGCAAGATCCAGCGTGCCCGTCAGACCCGCGAGCGACTTTTTCGTGACGGGGCTTTTTCGCGTCACCGACTCCAGCGCCGCGCGCAGCGCGGGGTCGGGGATGTCCACCGCGTCGTCCACGGCTGCCCGCGCGGTTCCCGGCGCTAACGGCGTCAACATGAGCGCGATGAGGAGCAGCTCTGCGAAGCCCCGGATCGATCTTGGGGTATGCAAGAAAACACCCCTTTCCTTTGGGATCCTGCCGTATACAGCTTTTGAAAAAGGGCGGCACATTATCCCTACTGCGCGCCCGTTCTCCTCATGTTCGCAATGTCTGGATGATCCGCGCGAAAGCACCGTGTTCCGGCTGGCTCCCATCATGCTTCTCCGGCTGGATTTCGGTTTAGTTATAATTTTTGTAATTATATATTGACAAACTCCCGCAAGCATTTATTATATGTCCAGTACTGATCATTGATTAGTACTGCTCACAGACCGATCGCTCTGGATTGGAGGTACAGATGAATATCCAGTTCAAAAAGGGCGTACTTGAGCTGTGCGTACTCTCGCAGCTGGTTAAGGGCGACCGGTATGGTTACGATTTGGCCAGCGACCTGGCGCGGACCATCGAGATTGCTGATGGCACGATCTACCCGGTGCTCCGCCGCCTGAAGTCCGACGGCTGCGTCAGCGCCTATCTGAAGGAATCGTCGGAAGGCCCGCCCCGGAAATACTACCGGCTCACACCGGCCGGAGACAGATTCCGCAGAGAGCTTCATGCTGAATGGTACAAGTTCGTGAGCGGCGTAAACCGCATCATCATCGAGGCAGGAGGAAAGAGCGATGACAAAAAATGAGTTCATGAGCCGCCTTTCGGCCGCTCTGGGTACGCTGCCCCGCCGGGAGCGAGACGACATACTGGCGGATTTCGAGGAGCACTTCGCGACGGCTCTTTCGGGCGGAAAGCCCGAGGAGGAAATCACGCGGGACCTGGGCGATCCCGCCGAGATCGCGGCGTAGTATACGCCTGAAGCGCCGCCTCCCGAAGAGGAGCCGGTGGGGACGCGGGTAGGCCGGGGGCTGCTGGCCGGTATGGGACTGCTGCTTTTCGATCTCATACTGGGACTGCCGATATTTGCCACGATCTATTCCGTTTGTGGGCTGTCGTATTATCCCTTTTCGCCGCCGGTCTGGGGCTGCTGCTGTCGCCACTCGCGCTCCTGTGGTACCGCCCGGTCCCCTGGGGCGCGGCGCGATGCTGTTCGGGCTTTCGCTGCTGGGGCTCGCGGGCCTTCTGACGCTGGGCATGTATTTTATGTCGAAAGGCCTTTTCCGGGGTACCGCCGCATATATTCGATCCCATATAAGCATTATTAAAGGAGGTCGCTTCTCATGAAAATGAAACCTGCCGCGCTGGCGGCGCTGATATGCGCCGGTGTATTCGTGGTGTTCGCCCTGCTAGGTCTGGGCGTGTGGATTCTCTATGACACACATGGCCGCCACCTCGGATTCTCGTTCGGGAACTTCAGCGGATGGGGCCTGGGGCCTGTGACCGAGTATACCGTCGACGAGACGCGGGAAGCCTTGCCCGAGGGCATTACCCGGGTGGTCATCTCTGACTTATCCTGTCCGATAGCGCTCGTGTCGGGCGGCGACAGGATCACGGCGCGGCTTGCGGGAGACTGCGCCGCCTCGGGCGATCCGCTTACGCTGGAAATGAGTACGCAGCGCGGCACGCTGACTTTCGACGTGAAATACCCCGATACCGGACTGCGTCGGAACGACTGCTCGCTGACGATTACGCTTCCTGAAAGCTTTGCAGGCGCACTGGAAATACAAAACGTATCGGGCGAAATCGACGCGGCGGAGCTTCGCGGCACGCTGGACGCTGTGCAGATCCAAACAGTATCCGGAGGCTGCCACTTCCCGCATGTCGGGGCGGGAAGCGTCGACTTCGACAGCGTATCGGGCGGGCTGGAGTTTACCGGCGCGATAACCGGCAGGCTTGAAGCCAATACGATCTCGGGAAGCATCCGCGCCGACCGGGTCGCCGGACCGATCGAGGCCGAGACCGTATCGGGGAGCGTGACGCTGACCGTCGATCGCCTCGACGAAATTAACTGCGAGAGCACGTCGGGCCATGTCACGCTGCACCTGCCTTCGGATGCCGCCTTCTCGCTGGATTTCCACACGGTATCGGGCAGGCTCGGCAACGACTTTCCGATCGTGATCACGTCGGGGGGCAGTTCGCGGGGCGACATCGCGGGAGAGGTGGCGGGCGGCGGAACGCGCATCCGCATCGAGACCGTTTCGGGCAGCGCGGATATACGCAGGCGGTCATGAATCCATCAAAAAAAGGGGCGTCGCTCAGACGCCCCTTTTATAAGCCCTTAGAACAACGAATACGCGATGAAGAGCGCCGCAGCCAGCGACGAAACCAGCGAAACCACGGTGATCTGCGTATTGATCGAGGGCCCGGCCGTGTCCTTGAACGGATCGCCCACCGTGTCTCCGACGACCGCGGATTTGTGCGCCTGGGAGCCCTTGCCTCCGAGGTTGCCCGCTTCCACGTACTTTTTCGCGTTGTCCCACAGCCCGCCCGCGTTGCTCATGAAAAGGGCCAGCAGGAGGCCGCTGACGATGTTCCCGCACAGGAAGCCGCCGATGGCCTGTACGCCGCCGATAAAGCCGACAGCCAGCGTCGCGCCGATGGCCATAAGGCCGGCAGGAATGAGCTCGCGCAGCGCGCCGTGCGTGGCGATCTCGATGCAGCGGTCGTATTCGGGCACAGCGCCCTCCTTGCCCTCCCGCAGCCCGACGATTTCCTTAAACTGGCGGTGAATCTCAGCCACCATCCGCTGCGCGTTGCGGTCAACACCCAGTATGAGCAGCGCGGAGAATACCGCGGGAACAGCCGCGCCCACCAGCATTCCGAAGAAAACGACCGGGTTCATGATGTCGAATCCCGTTATTCCCGCTATCCCCAGCGCGTCGGCATGGGTATTTACCTCGCTGATAAACGCGCCCAGCAGTGCGATGACGGTCAGGCCCGCCGCGCCGATCGCGAATCCCTTCGTGATGGCCTTTACGGTGTTGCCCGCGCTGTCCAGCGAGTCGGATATTTCGAGTGCCTCCTCGCCCAGGCCGCCCATTTCGACGAGCCCGCGCGCGTTGTCGACGATCGGACCGTACGCGTCGTTGGATATGATCATGCCCACGATGGACAGCATACCCACGGCGGCCATCGATATGCCGAACATCGCGTAGCCGTCGCCCAAAGGAGCGCACAGCTTGAAGGCTGCCAGCGCGGACACCGCGATGCCCGCCATCGCGGGGAACGTGCTCAGAAATCCGTAGGATACGCCCGTGAGAATCGTAAACGCCGGACCCGAACTCGACGCGTTCGCCACATTCCGGACGGGCTTTCTCTCGTCGTTGGTGAAATAGTCGGTCGCAAGGCCGATCACGACGCCCACCAGCAGTCCCACCGCGCTTGCGCCCCATATGCGCCACTCGAAGTCGAACGCCCAGGTCGCCGCGGCGGTCAGCACGCCGAATATCGCGGTGGTGATGTATGTGCTCTGGTTGAGCGCTCCGGTCGGGCCGCTCCTCTTTCCCATGCGCGCCAGCGCGACGCCTATAATGGACGCCAGAAGCCCCGCGGCCGCATAGCACAGCACCATCGACGCGTTGGCCATGCCCCCGGCGGAGCTGTCCAGCGCGGCTGCGATGACGAGGGCCGCCGTGATCGACGCGACGTTCGAGTCAAAGAGATCCGCGCCCATCCCCGCCACGTCGCCGACATTGTCGCCCACGTTGTCGGCGATAACCGCCGGATTGCGCGGGTCGTCCTCGGGAATGCCCAGCTCAACCTTGCCCACAAGATCCGCGCTGATATCGGCGGTCTTTGTGAATATGCCGCCTCCCGCCTTCGCGAAAAGGGCGAGCGAGCTGGCGCCGAAGCTAAAGCCCAGCAGCGCCGTCGTGTCCTTCGTGATGAGCATGACCAGCGATACGCCCAGCAGCGTGCTTCCTACTACCGCCATGCCCATGACCGAGCCGCCCCTAAAGCCCGTGAGGAACGAGGGCCGGATCCCGGTCTGCGCGGCTTCGGCGGTCTTCACGTTGGCGATTGTCGCGACCCGCATGCCGATGACGCCCGCGATGGCGGAAAATACAGTGCCGCAGATATAGGATACGGCCATCGTGATATTGCGCAGGACGTCGCCTTTCCATATCGGCTGGGGAAGGAAAAGAAGGATGAGCAGCGCGGCGATGCCGGCGAAGCGCGCCAGTACGATGTATTCTTTTCTAAGGAACGTATTGGCGCCGTTTCGGATGAGCTTGCCAAGCTGTGCGACGCGCTCGTTCGAGGAGGGACGGGATTTGACCCAGCGGTACAGCCACAGTGCGAACACAAACGACAGCAGGGATACGCCGATACCGATGAGAATGAACAGGTCAAAACGATCCTTCATAAGACAGGCTCCTTATTATATTCCGGCCCGCCGCCGGTTCCGTACGGACAGACTGTATGTATCGATAGCACCCATGTAGACAGTGAAACAAGGTATCCACGCACTGACTCAAAGAATACCGCGAACTTTTCCTTTTGTCAATATGCGCATAGCGCCTTTTCAATATCACATCCGCGCGGGACGCGGCTACCGGGTCAGCCGGTTACCGGGCGTTCCGGAGACCCTAAAGCAGCGCCCGGGCGTCGACCTCCCGGCCCCGTCTGGCCCATGCAAATCCCATCTCGGAGGGCAGCCGCCAGTTGTCGTAGCACGTTAGCAGGCTGTCAAAAAGGCCGCGGGTATAGACGAGCTGTCTGTCCTCGTCGGTGCGGATGAGCTCCCCGGGAAACGTCGGTATCTCCGGGATCGACAGCCGGGCCGCCTCGATGCACAGCGTATGGGGCAGTGCCGTCCGAGCCGTGCACGAAAGGGGCGCGCCGCTGCGGACCGCCGCGATCGCTTCCCAGAGCTTGTTGTCGGGATCGGCGTTCGCATTGCCGTACTCCCGGCGCTCGCCGTTTCGAAAGACCGCGGTGATCCCGGCGTTCTCGTCGCAGTATGCGTCGCCTTTCTCAAACGCAAAATGAAACACGGGGTTGTGCACCCGCTCCACAGGATGGGCCGCGATGAAAAGGATCTCCGCCCCCGAGACGGTCGTTATGCGTATCGCCGCCGTATCGTAGTTCTCGATCGCGTTGGCCCGGTAGAGCTCGGCGGTCACGGTCAAGGGCTCGTCGCTCTCGTCGGGACGGCCGCCCAGTATGAACAGCATGTTGTGCAGATAGTGTGCCGCAGCGTTATTGGCAACGCTGTCGTATACCGCCCGTCCGTCCACATACTGCCTGCCCGCCCACCGACGCCGGTAATACGAAAGATCCCGGGGCCACAGCACCAGCGTGCGCAGCCTGCGCGGCCGCCCGAAGCGCCCGGCAAGTATATCGGCCTTCAGTGTGCGGATGGCCTGCGA
>JBMNNN010000053.1:0-11118 GCA_050942555.1 Christensenellales bacterium | reverse complement strand
ACCAGTATCGGCGCGTGGCCATAGTCGATCATCTGCTCTCCCTCGAAACGGGCGCCTGTATTCATCGAGCGGCCCACGGTGGTCAGCAGTATGTTGTCGGTCGTGCCGCCGCCTGACCAGCTGTGTGTGTGTCTGTGCATACTGTGGGCTGTCGTCGTAGGGATGGCGCTGCTGCTCGGATTCCTCGCCGGATTCTGCGCGGGGGCCCGCTGCGCTGCGAAGCCGCCAAGGCCAGGCCATCGCTGCGGCTGACGCCGCCCGCCTAGTCAGCGGATGAGCCGCCGGTATTCCGGCGGCTCATCCATTACAGATACCCGACACGATCCAACCGGCCTGCTGCTGTCTATGGGTTTATTGCGCATGCGTATACCCGGCGCAACAGTCGTCATTCCACATCTGGGCTTCTATATAGTAGTGCTTTTCAGCGATCTCTTTCATATATTCGTCGAGCGTACCGCGATAACCGCGCATCGATTCCGTCAGCGTTTCCTTTGTCACCATTACCGGCGTGCCGCCTCTTCGAAGAATCGCGCTGCTGTCCCCGTATGTAAAGCTGATATATTCGGACGGGATTTCCGCGAGCGGTATTTTCGTAACGAAGCCGTTACCGAACCAATTATGCAGATAATCGCTTCCCTTAAGCACGAAGGACAGCGGGTGCTCGGTTTTCGGGCTGCCGCCCAGCGATAAAAAAGCGCTGTGAAGGAACCTGTCGGCCTGCAGCCTGAGCGGATAATAGTTTTCAAAGTCGGCAAAACGGTAAAACGCGGTGGTGTCGGCGTTCTCCGCGGCCAGACGCCTGGCCAGCGCGAAGGCTTCTTCCCTCGGAAGCCGCATGATGTTTTGAAGCGGTGCACAGTTGGGATGGCAGTAGTTCACGATATACAGTTCATCAATGCGTATCATGGGACGCCATCCTTAGCTTTTCCATGCGGGGCGCTCAGTTCAGCTCGTCCAGCGTCAGGTCGAAGCTGGGCACGAACTCGGCCATGAAGTCGGCGACCTCGGGGAGCTTTAGGGCGCTGATCGTGCGCTCGATCGACTGCCGGGCGCGGATGAATTCGGTGTTGCCGGCCTTCTCCTCCTCGATGCACTTAAGAAGCGCGCAGATGCGGTCGGCGGCTTTGACGATCCGGTACTCCTCGCTTTCCTTCTGCACGATGAGCGGCGCGTAATCGGGCTGGAGGTCGTCGGGCAGCATGCGCAGTATCCGGCGACATGCGACGCCCTCGATGCGCTTGTATGCGTCCTTGATTTCGGGGTTGAAGTACTTGATGGGCGTGGCCAGATCCCCGGTGATGACCTCGCTGGCCTCGTGATAGACCGACAGCGCCAGCACCCGCTCAGGATCGACGGTCCCGCCGTACCGGCGGTTGCGTATGAGCGCCAGCGCGTGGGCGACCATCGCCACCTGCAGGCTGTGCTCGGCGATGTTCTCGGGCCGCGTGTTGCGCATCAGGCCCCAGCGCAGTATGTATTTCATACGGGCCATGTAGGCGAAAAAGTGGCTTGCCATAGGTCTCCTCCTGCCCCTTGACATGAGGGGTCTTTTCGGTTTATACTACCGGTAACTTCATAGAGTCGATCCGCTGGGGGAGCTTGTTGCTGAGAGGCAGTCGCCTGCCAACCCTTGGAACCTGTCAGGATAATACCTGCGTAGGGAAGCGTTCGGGCTGCATTGGCCTCCGCTTCCCGTATACAGATGCTGTATACGGGAATTTTGTATCCTCCGGCGATCGAAAACGCATTTACGAAACGGGGGAATACAAATGTCGGCCTGGTTTACGCAGCTCATCGAAGGCATCCGGTCGCTGAGCGCGGCGGTCTGGATCATACTCGCAAGCCTGATCCTTCTTGGCGCACTCCTGCTTTTCCTTCGCCGCCAGCGCTGGTCGGCGCGCATGATATCGGTGGGCGCGCTGTCGGTCGCGATGGCGTTCCTGCTGTCCTACATCGTCGTATACCGCATGCCCTACGGGGGAAGCATCACCCCGGCTTCGATGCTGCCGATCCTCGCGTACGGCTGGGTTTTCGGACCGGGGCCGGGTATCGCCGCCGGGCTCGTGTACGGGTGCCTGCAGCTCATACAGGATCCGGTCATCGTGCATCCGGCGCAGGTGCTGCTCGACTACATCTTTCCGTTCGCCGCGCTGGGGCTGGCGGGCCTGTTCCCCAGAAGACTGTGGCTGGGCATCCTCACAGCCGCGTTCGCGCGGTTCGTGTTCCACTACCTGGCGGGCTTCCTCTTCTGGGGAGAGTACGCGCCCGAAGGACAGCCCGCGATGCTGTACTCGCTCCTCTACAACGGTTCCTACATGCTGCCCGAAACCGCGGTGTGTCTCGCGATCGCATACATCCCCGCGGTGCGGCGCATGCTGCCCCGGCTGCGCGGCGCGGCTGCCGCGAACCGTTAGCGCGGCAGCGTCAGAATCCTATCATATACCGCCGGTATCTCGTGGGCTGGGCGGTGATCTCGGCCCGTTTCTGTTCGAATCCCGGCCGCCCCAGCAGCGCGAACGTCGCGATTTTACCCTCCTCCACGCCAGGCTGGTCGAACGTGTCGATGCCGATAAGCTCTCCGGCTACCGCGGTCTGCACCTCGAAGAAGTAGAGAAGCTGGCCGATCGTAAAGGCGTTGATCTCGGGCAGCGTGATCGTCTGGTTAAGCTTGCCGGCCTTGGCGAGCACGAACTCCGTGGCCATGCGCTCGGCGGTCATGAGCTCGCCCATCGTATGGCCGCTGAGGAAATGCACGTCGTGGATCTGCGGGTACCCCTCGGGGATGTCTACGTCGCCGCGGAATGCGCCCACGGCCAGCAGCGTGATGACCTTGTCGAACGGGCCTTCGGTATAGAGCTGTATCTGGCTGTGCTGGTCGGTTACGCCCAGCGCCTTGACGGGCGTCTGACCGGCATGGATCACACGGCCCCGCTGCGTGTATTTCTTGCCCAGCGACTCGGCCCATAGCTGCGCGTACCAGTCGGCGATGGTCTTGAGCGCATTCGAGTAGGGCATCATGACCTGTATGTTCTTGCCCTTGCGGGTCATCGTGAGGGCCATGAGCGCGCCCGACATCCAGCCCGGGTTCGTCCTTATGTCCTCGCGGGCGCACAGCTCGTCCATCCACGCCGCGCCGGCCAGCAGCTCCTCGATATCGATACCGCATACCGCGGCGGGCAGCAGGCCTACCGCAGACAGCTCCGAGAAGCGTCCGCCCACGCCGTCGGGGATCGCGAATGTTTTGAGTGAATCCTCTTGCGCGATGCGGATCAGGCTGCCCCTTTTCTTGTCGGTGGTCGCGATGACGTGATGCCGCCAGCGGTCGCCCACCGCGCTGCGCAGCAGGTCGCGCACGATCAGGAACTGTGACATGGTTTCCGACGTGCTGCCCGACTTCGTGATGACATTAAAGCAGGTTTTTGTGATATCCAGCATCGCAAGGAGCGCTTTCATCCGCTCGGGATCGACATTATCCTCTACGAACAGGCGCGGCCCGCCGCCGCGCTCCTCGCGGGAAACGAGGTTATAGAAAGGATGGGCAAGCGCGTCATGCACCGCGATGGGCCCCAACGCCGATCCGCCGATGCCCAGCACGACAAAATTATCAAATTTCCTGCGCACGCGGGCCGCCGTGCGCAGTATGTCTGCCACGACGGTTTTCTGGCTGTAGGGGAGACGTGTCCACGCCAGCATGCGCGAAGGGCGGCCCCATTTGCGGGACAGCGATTCGCGGGCCTTGACGATCCGGGGCATCATGGCATCAAGGTCGGCTTCGGAAATCGCGCCCACCGATTTTCTGAACTTGGGATCCTGCGCGGATGCGTCGATAAATGAATCCATCAGGTTGCTGTAATCGTAGATGAGCGTCATTTCCTTTTTCCAAAGGGCGTCCTCGTAGCGTCTCATGAGCGGCAGATCCTTTCCAATCATACTACCCGGATATTATACATGGATTCGAGTGAAATGAAAAGTATTCGTGCTATATTCGGAAACCCATACATATGAAGAAAGGCATATTTATGCCAGCGAATATAAGAGGCGCTCCGGGGCAGTAAGCGTATCGCCAGGGATGTCAATAACTTTTGAAAATGTGCCTGACGGATTTGACAGGTTCTCCAGCTATAATCTTTTCTTCTATGTGTATGTTTTGTCCTTTTACGAGGCGGCAAGGAACGACATCAGGTTCCAGGAGGCGCTTGCGGTCCTGGAGTCGAAACTGGACGGCGGCATGGTCGTAGTCGAGCGGCCCAATCCGAAGCCGGCCTCGTTCCATTTCTGCAAAAAGGGAGCCCCGAGCCAGCTCGCCACCGCGCGCTATCATGAGATTCTCAGAAACATCGGAAGGGATGCCGGCTGACGACTGTACACAGGCGGGCGCGGGGAGTCGTTTTTTTGTGCTAAAATATAACTTATGTGCCGCGGGAGAAGTCAAATCGCTGTGCATGGATCACAAAACGCCGATTCGGTCGGGAAAAAAGACATTTCCGGCGCTGCGCATCCACGCCCGCCGCGCGTTTTTCGGCAATATCGCGCCCTCCCTGGTAAAGTTTTTACTTGCGCCGGGCGGCCCGCATTGTCTATAATGAACATGAAGGAATCATGGGGAGAGCGTGATGAAGAGATACCGGGCCATCGCCTGCAAGGTGCTGATGCGCGAGATGTATATGCTGGCTGCGCATGCCAAAAACACGGTGGAAATCTCGCTGATGCGGCAGCAGCTTCACAATACGCCCGATCTGCTGCGGGAAAGCGTGCAGCGCGAAATTGACCGCACAGAGGCCGAAGACACCGACTACGACGCGATACTGCTGGGATACTGTCTGTGCAGCAACGGCATCGCAGGGCTGCGCGCAAGGAAAACGCCGCTGGTCGTCGCCCGGGGACATGACTGTATCACGCTGCTGCTGGGGTCGAGGCAGCGGTATCACGAAGCGTTCCACGGCCGTGAGGGGGGCATATACTGGTACTCTCCGGGCTGGATTGAGCACACGCTGCAGCCGGGGCGGGAGCGCTTCGAGCGCGTATATGCCGAGTATCTGGCCAAATACGGAGAGGATAACGCCCGGTATTTGATGGAAACCGAACAGGGTTGGATGAAAAAATACAACTGCGCGGTGTATGTGTCCTGGTCGGCGCTCTGGAGCCCCGATCAGGCTGCCTATACGCGGGACTGCGCCGGATATCTGGGGTGGAGCTACGAGGAGCACCGCGGCGACGACGCGCTGGCGCGCCGGCTGCTGGAGGGAGACTGGAACGAGGAGGATTTTCTGGTGGTGTCGCCGGGCCGCACGATCGAGCCCAGCTACGACGAGCGAATCATCAGAGCCGTATAGATGAGAAAGACCGACAAAAGAACCGGCATAAACGCGTGGGTTTCCCCGCCGCCCGGCCGCACGTGGAGCAGGCTCCTCGTCCGGATGCTGTGGCTTTCCCTTTTTCCGCTGACGCTACTGACGGTCGAGTGGGCCGCGGCCAACCCGCGCGCAGTCGAGACGATCTATTCGCGCCGCGTCTATCCGTTCATATCCCAGGCATGGGGCTTTCTTTTCGGTTGGGTTCCGTTTTCTGCATTTGAGATACTGGTCTATGCCGCGCTGCTGCTTACCGCCGGACTGGTGGTCTATACGCTGGTCCGGGTCGTTGCCGGGCCGCACAGGCTCTACAGGCTGGCAAACCTCGTCGTGGGGCTCGCGCTGGCCGCGACCGTGCTGTACGCGATATTTATCGGCTTCTGGGGTCTTAATTACCACAGGATGCCGCTTGCCGACAGGCTGGGCTGGGACGCCCGCCCTTCCTCGGCCGGGGAGCTCGCCGATCTGTGCGAGGAGCTTATTCTGCGCGCGAACGCGATTCGCATGACGCTTCCCGAGGACGAAAACGGCGTGGTGGCGCCGCCTTTTGCCACGGAGGAAGTGCTCGCGCTCATTCCCGCCGCCTATGAGAAGCTCAGCGACACGATCGAATGGATGGGCGGGCGGTACGCCGCGCCCAAGCCCGTGCTGGCTTCGCGCCCCATGTGCTTTACCGAGATTACCGGTATATTCTCGCCCTTCACGCTGGAGGCGAATGTCAACGTGGCCGTCCCGTATCCGCTGCTGGGAGCGAACGCCGCACACGAAGCGGCCCACCAGCGGGGCTTTGCGCGGGAGGACGAGGCCAATTTCATCGCGTTTATGGCATGCCGCGCTTCAGACGATGAGTATCTAACATATTCGGGGCTGCTGCTGGCGGCCATACACGCGATGAACGCGCTCTACGGCGCGGATCAGGACGCGCACCGCACGCTGCACGCGCTCTACTGCGAGGGAATCCGGCGCGATCTGTGGGCGCGCAGCGTGTTCTGGGATCAGTTCAAGGGGCCGGTCGCCGAGACCGCGACGCAGATCAACAACACCTATCTGCAGTCCAACAAGCAGCAGGACGGCGTCATGAGCTACGGGCGCATGGTGGACCTGCTGCTGGCCGAGCGGCGGATGCGGACGGCGGGGGAGCAAGCGGATTAACGGGTAAAGGGGAGCGGCAGACTTCCGCCCCATCTCATGGATTTGCCACCTCAGGCGGAAGATGGTATTATTTGCATGAGGACGAACGATCTGCGGGAGGGGAGCCACCATGAAAAATATACTGATCCTTTCATCCAGCCCCAACGATAATGGCCTGACGGCGGCCTGCGCCCGGGCCGCGAAGGTGGGCGCGGAGGATGCCGGGGCCATGTGCCGCTGGATCAGCCTGAACGAACATACGCTGGAGCGGTGCCGGGCCTGCGGCGACGGCTGGGGGACATGCCGGCAAGCGCACGTATGCTGCATCGGGGACGATTTCGACGCGCTGCAACGGCAGATCGCGCAGGCCGATGCGCTGGTGGCGGTCACGCCGGTCTACTGGGGAGAGCCCAGCGAGGCCCACAAGGCATTTTTCGACCGGCTGCGGCGCTGTGAGGCCACGGCCCAGGAAAAAAGCCGCCTATACGGCAAACCGGTCGTATGCGTGGCGGCGGCAGGCGGGGGAGGGGGCGGAACCGTAACCTGCATGGCGCAAATGGAGCGCGCGATGCAGCATATGCGGGCGGTCATACACGACCGGATTCCCATCACGCGGTACTCGCGGGAGTACCAGCTCGACGCTATCCGCGCCGCCGTCCGCTCGCTTGCGGAGCGGTAAGGAAGCGCTATACCCGGATAAAATAACCAGGGCCTCCGCGGGGGCCCTGGTTACATTTGCGCCTGGTTTTACTCCGCGATGCAGCCGCGGCATCCTTCCCGGCCGATGCCCGCGGCGTTGCCCTCGTCGGTATCCACGTGCATCGCCAGCGCATAGTTGGGACTCACGCGCACCACGACGTCGCCGAACGTGACCGGACGGGGGGCGTCGACCGACACCGAAACGATCTGCTTGTCGGTGACGCCAAACGCCTCTGCGTCCTCGGGACGCATATGGACATGGCGCTTTGCGACGATGAGCCCGCGATCCAGCGTGACCTCTCCGCAGGGGCCTACCAGCTTCACGCCGGGAGTGCCCACGGTTTTGCCCGACTCGCGCACCGGGGCGATGACGCCTAGCGTGAAGCAGTCGGTCATCGATACCTCGACCTGCGTTTCCGACCGGAGCGGGCCCAGTACCGATACGCCTGACAGCGTCCGCTTGGGGCCTACCACATCCACGCGCTCCTCGCTGAGGAACTGTCCCGGCTGGGACAGATAGCGCTTCACGGTGAGCTCCGAGCCCTTTCCGAACAGGATATCCATGTCGGCGCGGCTCAGATGCACGTGCCGGGCGGAGACCTCCACCATAAAATCGGGTTTTTGCATAATGACTCCTCCAATATTAACCTGCCGCAGGCGCGGCGGGATTCGTTACGATATCACGGCGAATCGGCCAGCCCGTCGCAGCCGCACAGCCGGATCTTGCGCTCGACCACTTCGCGCACCGCGTCGCGCGCGCGTCCCAGATAGACGCGGGGGTCGCTCTGCCCTGGGTCGGCGAGCGCCCCGCGGATCGCGGCGGCCATCGGGAGCTTGAGCTCGGTCGCGATATTGACCTTCGCGATGCCCCGGCGCAGGGCCTCCCGCACCGCCCCGTCGGGCACGCCCGACGCGCCGTGCAGCACGAGCGGCACCGAAACCCGTCCCCGTATCGCCGACAGCCTCGCAAAGTCAAGCCGGGGCTCGCCCCTGTATACGCCGTGCGCGGTGCCGATTGCGACGGCCAGCGTGTCTACGCCTGTCGCGCGCACGAATTCCTCAGCCTGACCGGGATCGGTCATCGTCGCGCTGCGCTCGTCCACCGTGAGCTCGTCCTCGGTGCCGCCGACCCGGCCCAGCTCCGCCTCGACCGGAATGCCTGCGGCGCGGCCCATTGCAACCACCCGCCGCGTCAGCGCGACGTTCTCGGCAAACGGCAGGTGGCTCGCGTCCACCATGAGCGACGTATAGCCCGCCTGCAGGCAGCGCACCAGCGTATCGAAATCCCGGCAGTGATCCATATGCAGCGCGATGGGGACGTCATATTGATCCGATGCGACGCGGCAGCATGCAGCGACATACGCAAGTCCCATGTGCGCGAGCGTGCCGGGGCTGGTCTGCACGATTACCGGCGCGCGCAGCCGGGCTGCGCCCTCGGTTACCGCCTGCAGGGTCTCAAGGTTGTGTATATTAAATGCTGCGATGGCCACGCCCCTGTCGAGGGCCTTCAGGATATATGGGAGCGGGTTGACAAGCGGCAACGGAATCCCTCCTAGAACAAACCGTATACGAGGCCTTCGGGCGTCATGCCGATCGTGTTTGCAGCCGGCTGGGCCGGCAGGCCGGGCATCGTCATGATCGTCCCGGTGAGCGCCACCAGGAACCCCGCCCCGGCGCTGACCCGAACATCGCGCACGCGCAGCGTAAAGCCCCGCGGGCGGCCGACGAGCCTGGGGCAGTCGGACAACGAATACTGCGTTTTGGCCATGCACACCGGAAGGTCCGCATAGCCCATCGCCTCGATCGCGTCGATCGCGCGGAGCGCTTCGGGCGTGTAGGCGACGTCGCCCCCGCCGTAGCAGTCGACCACGATGCGGCGTATCTTCTCGCGAATAGGCTGCCGTGGATCATACAGCCTGGGAAGCGGAGGCGCCGCCAGCCCGGTCAGGCGGAGCACCTCGCGGGCCAGCGCCTCGCCCCCCGCGCCGCCCCGGCTCCAGACATCGCAGACCTCCACTGGTACGCCCATCGCGCGGCACGCGGAGGTCGCGGCCGCGATCTCCGCGTCGGTATCGGTCGCGAAGCGGTTGATCGCCACGATCACCGGACGCGCGAACAAACCGGTCATGTTTTCGATGTGCTTTTCGAGATTGGCCGCGCCGCGCTGCACGCTGCCCGGATCGGCGCGCGTCAGGCCGTCCCTGCCCACGCCGCCGTGGTACTTTAGCGCACGGACCGAGGCCACGATGACCACCGCCGACGGAGCGAAGCCCGCTGCCGGGCATACAATGTCCATGAATTTCTCAGCACCAAGATCCGCGCCAAAGCCCGCTTCGGTGACCACATAATCGGCCAGCTTCAGGGCCAGCCGCGTGGCGACGATGCTGTTGCAGCCGTGCGCGATGTTCGCGAAGGGCCCTCCGTGTACGAACACGGGCGTATGCTCGAGCGTCTGCACGAGATTGGGCGCAAAGGCGTCCCGGAGAAGCACCGCCATCGCCCCGGCCGCATGAAGGTCGCCCGCGGTTACCGGCCTTCCGTCCCGGGTGCGGGCAACGAGTATGCGCGCCAGGCGGCGCTCCAGATCCCTGAGGTCGGAAGCGAGGCAAAATACCGCCATGATCTCGGACGCGGCGGTGATATCGAATCCGTCTGCCCGGGGAATGCCGCCCTTATTGCCAAGACCGCTTTGGATCCTGCGCAGCTGCCGGTCGTTCATGTCCATGACCCGCCGCCATGTGATCGTTTCGGGGTCGATGTCCAGCGCGTTTCCCTGATAGATATGGTTGTCGAGCATCGCGGAGAGCAGATTGTGCGCCGACGATACGGCATGCATATCGCCGGTGAAATGGAGATTGAGGTCCTCCATCGGCACAACCTGCGCCCAGCCGCCTCCGGCCGCTCCGCCCTTGCTGCCAAATACCGGGCCCAGCGAAGGCTCGCGCAGCGCCACGCACACGCTGCGGCCCAGGCGGCGCAGCGCGTCGCCAAGCCCCACCGAGGTCGTCGTCTTTCCCTCGCCGGCCGGCGTGGGATTGATCGCTGTCACGAGGATCAGCTTACCGTCGGGGCGCTCGCGGAGGCGCTCGTACACGCGCGGGCTGATCTTGGCCTTCGTGTGGCCGTAGGGTATAAGCTCGTCCGCGGCGATTCCGAGGCGCTCGGCGACCTTCATGATGGGCAGCGGCGAAACCTGGCGGGCGATTTCGATATCGGTCGGCAAGAGATAAATCTCCCTTCTTTGGTGTCGGGGCCTGTGCCGGCCCGCATGAAAAAACCGGCTGAGCCGGTTACTATATATCCAGCGAGTCGACGGTCTGCGGCGGTCCCAGCAAGCGGTCTACATCGGTGAGCAGCAGCTCCCGGAACCCCGGTTCGTTGATCTCGACCATCATATCGGCTTCATCGTATATCGTGATCGCCGCGACGCCCAGCCGGGCCGCAGCCTCACGGACCGCCGGGAACGACGACAGCTTTAGGTGCGTGATGACGTCGATGAACTTGCGGATGTCCTTTGTGACGAGCATGAAGAAGTCCGGCGGCATCGATACGGTATAGTCGGCCTCGATGAATTCCTCGCCAGGCGGAAGGGCCTCGCGGAAGCTCTCCACCTCTTCGTCGGTCAGCTTTATGAAGTTCGCGTTGTAAAGGCTGGGATGCGGCTTTTGAAAAACCACGAGCTTCTGCCCGCCCGACAGCCATCCCGGAACGGCTCCCGAAAGCGGCGCGATGCCCACCACGTCCTCCATCGCTTCGGCGTTTTTCATGCCGCGCACCTCGGAGTACTCGTAGACCTGGTACTTTGTTTCGATGTTCGCGATCATCATGCGGATCATGCGCCCCGGTAAAATGTTGAGCCCCTGCGGGGCCGACAGCAAGATTGTGTTCTCACAGATCTTGTATTCGCATTTGACAGACATGGCAGACTCCCTTTTTT
>JBMNNN010000052.1:0-11170 GCA_050942555.1 Christensenellales bacterium | reverse complement strand
ACCCGGCTGGGAGCTCGTTGTGCTGTCCGAGGAAGGTGAACGGCGGCAGATCGTGCGCCGGGCGGCCCAGAATGGCCAGGATCTGCGGCTGTCGATCGATATCGAGCTGCAGCGGCAGGCCGAGCTGCAGCTTATGGAATACCTGACCGCCGATATGGCCGGAGCCGTCGTGGTGCTCGACCCCGACACGGGCTTCGTACAGGCGCTCGCCAGCTATCCGACTTTCGACCCGAACGACTTTACGCTGGGCATCAGCGAAACCCTGTGGAAATATTATAACGATCCGAAAAGCAACCTGCCCCTGTTCGACCGGGCTACCCGGGGCCTGTATCCTCCAGGCTCGACATTGAAGCCGTTCACCGCGTCCATCGCGCTCATGGCCGGAGCCGTGGACAGCGACTATGTGTTTCAGGGGACGATCGAGGACAATCTGTGGACGCCCGATATTCCCGGATGGGTGTATCCCCCGATCAAGCGCTATTCGTCCACGCCCAACCCGCTCCACATGCGCAACGCGATGATTCACTCCGACAACATTTTCTTCGCGGACATCGCGATGCGCACAGGAACCGCCGAGTTTTACGGGTTTTGCCAGCAGCTTGGCATGGATCGGGCGATCCCGTCGGACGTGCCGGTTTCCAGGCCCGGCATCACCAACTCGGGCGAGTTCGAGACGATCAAGGTTCTGGCCGACTCGGGGTACGGGCAGGGCGAGATACTGATAACGCCGCTGCAGATGACTTCGCTCTTTGCCTCCCTGACAAACGGCGGCACCATCTATTCTCCGGCGATGGTCAGGTCCGTGTGCCGCACCGTGGGCCGGGAATACGAAACCGTCAGGGAGACGCAGCCCACGCCGTGGATATCAGGCGCGATTACCGGGGACGTGCTGGAAAAAGTAGAGCCGCTGCTTCGGCTGGTGGTTTCCGAGGGAACCGCGCAAAGCATCGACGTGGATGGTCTGGACGTGCACGGCAAAACCGGAACCGCGCAGATCGGCGACGACCGCACGCGGGAAATCGCGTGGATCATCGGCTACACCGGGTCCGTGTGCGAATCCACCGGGACGCGGCGCCTCGTATGCGTCACGCTGGAGGTGCCCGCCGGCGAGGGAGACTTCCGGGGCAAGATTGTCAAAGCATTGCTGATGCAATAATAATAAACGGAAAGGATACGGCCATGAAAAGCTATCGCAAGGAGCTTACACTCACGGTGCCGACCCGCCGCGCTTTTATCAACATCACCCCCCAGGTGGAGAGCGCACTTGCCGAAAGCGGCATCCGGGAAGGGCTTTGCCTCGTCAACGCGATGCACATTACCGCCAGCGTATTTATTAACGACGACGAGGGCGGGCTGCACCAGGACTTCGAGCGCTGGCTGGAGGAACTGGCGCCTGAAAAGCCCTACGACCGCTACAGCCACAACGGGTATGAAGATAACGCCGACGCCCACCTCAAGCGCTCGGTGATGGGCCGCGAGGTGGTTGTCGCTGTGACGGACGGCAGGCTCGATTTTGGCCCCTGGGAGCAGATATTCTACGGGGAGTTCGACGGGAAGCGCCGCAAGCGGGTGCTAATAAAGATCATCGGGGAGTAACCGCGTTGTGGGTGCGCCGTTTACGCGCCCTGAGGCAGGAAAGGAGACCGGCATTGCTGCAGCAGGTGAAAAAGACGAAGCTCTATGAGGAAATCATACGGCAGCTTACAGACCTCATGCGCCGGGGCGCGCTCAGGCCGGGCGACCGGCTGCCGTCCGAGCGGGATCTTGCGGCCAGCCTGGGCGTGAGCAGGACTGCAATCCGCGAAGCGCTGCGCTCGATGGAGTCGATGGGCATGATCGAGTCGCGCGTGGGCGGCGGGACGTTCATACGGAAGGTCACGCTGGACAGCGTCATCGACTCGGTATCGTCGATCCTTTCGCTCGACCGCAAGCTCATACTCGAGCTGCTGGATGTTCGCTATCTGCTGGAGGGAGAGGTAGCCCGCCTGGCGGCCCGGTGCATCAACGACCGCAAGCGGCAGAGCATCGAAGCCGCGCTCACGCTGATGCAGGAGGAGATCGACGCGGGAGGCACCGGCCTTGCGGGCGACGACGCTTTTCACGCCGCCCTTTCGAAAGCGTCGGGCAACGAGGCGCTGTCGATGCTGCTGGGCATGTGCGGCGATCTGCTAAGCTCGACGCGGCTGGCTACGCTGCAGATACCCGGGCAGCCCGCAAAGTCGCTCGAGGACCACAGAGCGATATTCGAAGCCGTAAGCGCCGGCGACGAAACGCTGGCGGTACAACGGATGCAGGAGCATCTCACCAAGGCGCAGCTGAACCTGCGAAAGGCGCGCCAGGCGACGCCCCAGCCCGCAGCCGGGCCCCGGGACAGCGGCTGACGGCGTTTACCCGGAAAGGGCGCTCTGAATACCGGGATACCTGGCGATCAGTTTCTCATTTGCCGCTTCCAGCTTCTTATAGTACTCGGCATAGGATGGACTCAGCTCCTTTAATGCAGGAATAAACACATCGTAGTATCCGCTTGCGCTGCAAAATTCTTTCATGAGCGTCATCAGTCTGTAGGAAGGGGAATTCCTGAATGCATCTGACTTTGAGCCGCTCGACCTGATCCGGGCCAAAATCCCGGTATCCGTTCTCTAGAATGGATGGAGCGACCAGCCCTGTTTCCGTATAATACTCGATCGCTTTTTTTGTCAGCCCCGTGCTTTTACTCACTTCGCCGATTAACATTTGTTGATCACCTCAAAGGAAGCATAAGCCGACACCCAGGGTGACAGTCAATAGTCTTTCGGAAAAAAGCCACCCTTTAATGCAATACGCAGTTATTGCCCGCATCATCCGCAGCGTCATACTCCGTTTCAAACTGATCCCACGGGATGTCCACGGCGGCGCCCCGGTTGAGTATCTCGTCGATATGCAGCAGCAGCGGGAACTCGTCCGGCGTCGCCTGCCCGCGCGCTATGAGCGCACGCACCGCCCGCGCTGTGCGGGTCGCGATGACCACCGACTCGAGCGTGATACCTCCTAGCTCCTCCATCGCCTGCGCGAAGGGCACCCCGCGCCCCAGCAGCGTGCCGATCCTGCGGGTGCGTCCCCCGAATACCGTCACATAGAGATCCCCGGCCCCCAGCATGATATTGTCGTCGTGCCCGCCGGTCAGCCGGAGCAGGCGCCGCATCTCGCGTATGCTCTGCCCGAACAGCGCCGCCTGCGAATTGTAGTGCTGGCGTCCGCCGACCCCTTCAAGACGCTCCGACAGCCCGACCGCGAGCGTCACGCCCAGCGCGTACGCGTTTTTCATCGCGACGGCGCACTCCACGCCGGTCACGTCGGTCGAAAGGCTGATGTGGTAGTAGCCGGTTTCCAGCATCGCGCGGATGCGCCGGAGCGTGCCGATATCGCGCCCGCAGAACGTGACATGCGTCTGGTCACGGTCGGCCAGCTCGTAGCTCGTGCAGGGCCCGCCCACTGCATTGAGGGACAGCCTGCCTCCGGTGAGCTCCTCGTAGTGCGCGGGATAGGGTATCAGTCGCCCGTCAGGCATGTCGAGCATGCCCTTTGTGACCGCCAGCACCGGCAGCTCCGGGGGTACGAGCGGCAGCACGCGCTCCGCGAACCAGTCCACGCCGAAGCTGCTCACGCCGCAAATGAGGAGATGCGCGCCCTTTATCGCGTCGGCAAGCGCTTCGACCTGATGGTATTCGATCCCAGCGGGAAGGCGCCGCCTGAGCGTCGGATGCTCGCCTGTGCGCGCGGCGTGCTCAATGATATCCCGGTCGAGCGGCGTGCCTATAAGCCGCACCTTGTGTCCGTTGTCGGTGGCGGGAAAGCTCATGGCCGAACCCATCATGCCCGCGCCGACGATCACAATCATACTCATTCCTGATCCTCCCAATAGCTCGGCCTCTATTATCGCACAGGAGCGGGCCGCGGACAAGCGGTGAAATCTTTTTAAACCTCCGACGTTTCCCCTCCCGGTTAAGAAAAAAACACCCCGGACAACGGGGTGGCGTTTTTTTCAAGCACGATTATTTTTTTACATCAGGCAGCCGTCGATTCGGGAAACAATTCCTGTTGCAAAACGGGATTCTTTTTTATATAATAAGAACATAAGTTCTATTACCGGGAATTGCATTCGTATGAAGGGATGCAGATGGAGCCGAAGAAAATCTGGTTTCATGTCGACGTGAACAGCGCGTTCCTGTCGTGGGAGGCCGTATGGCGGCTGCAGCACGGCAGCCGCCGCGACCTGAGGGACATACCGTCGGTCGTGGGCGGCAACCAGGCCACGCGCCACGGTATCGTGCTGGCCAAGTCCATCCCCGCCAAGAAGCGCTACGGCGTAAAGACCGGCGAGCCGCTCGCGGCGGTTCGCCGGCGCGCTCCCGACGTGATCATCGTGCCGCCCCGCTACGACGCCTATGTGGACGCGTCGGAAGCGCTGGTGGACATGATGCGCCGCTACTCGCCCCGCGTGCAGCGCTTCTCGATAGACGAGGCCTTCCTCGACTACACCGGTATGCAGCGGTGCTTCGGCCCGCCCGTCGAGGCTGCCCGCGAACTCGGACAACGCATCCGGGAGGAGCTGGGATTCACCGTCAATATCGGCGTATCGGTCAACAAGCTGCTCAGCAAAATGGCCTCGGAGTTTGAAAAGCCCGACAGGGTCCACACGCTTTTCCCGGACGAGATCCGGGAAAAGCTGTGGCCTCTCCCGGTGGATGCGCTGTACATGGTCGGCCGGCGCACGGCCGACAAGCTCCGAGACCGCGGCATATGGACGATCGGCGATCTGGCGCGGCAGGATCCCGAGCGGGTTCACTCGTGGCTCAAGGGCTGGGGCGTAACGCTCTGGAATTTCGCGAACGGCCGCTATGTGGACGCCGAGCGTCAGGGCGCCGCGGGCTTTGGCGGCATAGCCCACGGCCCGCAGGACGACGCCAAGGGCATGGGCAACTCAGGCACGATCGCATTCGACGTCACCGACGCCAACACGGCCCATAAGGCGCTGCTGGCGCTCTCAGAGACGGTGGGCGCGCGGCTGCGGGCGGCGGGACGCAGGACGCGGCTCATCAGCGTGTCCTTAGTCACGAGCGACTTCCGCCGCTTCGGGCGGCAGCACAAGATCGGTCACCCCACCAACGCCACCACCGATATTTTTCGGGAGGCGGCGCGGCTTTTTGACCTGCTGTGGCAGGGCGACCCGATACGCCAGCTGGGCGTATGGTCGGGGGAGCTGGAAAGCCAGGATCTGCACCAGCAGACCAGCCTTCTGAGCCAAAGCTGGAAACTGGAGCTCGCGGACCGGGCCGTGGATCGCATCCGGATGCGTTACGGCGACGCCGCCATCCAGCGCGCCTGCTTTATCGGCAGCGAATTCAACCCGATGATGGGCGGCACCGGCTCAAACCGTAATTTTCCGGCGGTCTCGGAGGGCGTCCTGTGACGCCCCCGTCCCGCGGCAAAAGGAGGATTTTTTCGATGAAGCGCATCATGCGCCCGGTAGATATGATCGCGTGGTTTGACTGCAGGGGCGGCGTCCACCCCACGCGCCTGCGCATTCCCGACGAAAAGGACGAGGGGCATGTCATCGCGGTGGATCGCGCGCTGGAGCGCGAGCCCGAGAAATTCGGCGGCAATCCGATGCGGGTATTCGAGTGCACGGGCAGAAGCTCGACCGGGCAGCGCCGGTTTCAGCTCAAGTACGAGGTCAAGACCTGCCTGTGGTACCTGGAAAAGATCGAGTAGCGCTGCCCGACTGCTGCAACAGCGATCCCTGACGTGCCCTGATTATCGCAAAACAGCGCAGCCGCTGTCAGCGGCCGCGCTGTCTGCCAACGCTGTCTGAAACTGCTCTCTACGCTCCGTAATCCCCCTCGTAACTGACGAGCGTCGCGTCCATCACGCCCTCTATCGACAGGAAGCGCCTTACCAGGCCCGCGTCCTCTCCGGGCAGCCGCATCTCCACCGTGACCTCCATGCCCGACTGCGTGGCGGTCTTGGACTTAATGCGCGCGCCCTTGGGCAGCTTGCGCAGCGCGAAGGCAACCTCGTTCTCGCAGCTGTAGTCGTGGCGCACGATGAGCAGATACGCATAAGATCCGCCGCCGCGGATGATATGCATGATGTACAGGAATACGCCGATCATCGCCGAGCCCACGACCGCGAGGATATAGAACTGAGTGCCCGCGCCGATCGCGATGCCGGCCGCGACCGCCCAGAACATGAATACGGTGTCCATCGGATCCTTGACGGCGGTACGGAAGCGGACGATCGACAGCGCGCCCACCATGCCCAGCGACAGCGCCAGGTTCGACGTGATGCACCGGATGATCAGCGTCGTCACCAGCGTGAGGAGCACCAGCGAAACGTTGAAGTTTCTGCTGTAAAGAACGCCGCTGAACGTGCGCTTGTAGATATAGTAGATGAATAATCCCAGCAGGAACGCAAGCGCAAGTCCCAGCAGCAGCGATGACAGGCTGACGGTGTCACCGCCGAAGGATTGCAGATACTGCTTTTTGATCATATCAGCAAATGAGATTCGACCCTGGTCTTCGGGCATAGGATTCAGTCCTCCTTGGTGTTTATTGATGCCTGCGGCACAGCGTATACTTGGATATAGCCGAGCGCAGACTGCGGTCCAGCTGCAGCATCGCGCGCACATGGGGCGGCAGCACAGCGTTGTATTTGATCTCGAGTATCAGCTGCCCGGGCGGCAGGATTGGCGTGCTGGCGGGATGCGGCGTGAACAGATCCCGCGAGAAGTTGCCCGAGTGCAGCTCCCGGTCAAAGGTGATGCGCACGTTGCCGGCCGGGTAGACGTAGGTTTCCCGAAAATAATCGACGATCACGACCGGGCGCAGCAGCCGCGTCCGCATCTGCGCGTACATTTCCTCCAGCAGTGGGTACCGCGACGGGATCAGGAACGAGAAATCACCGGCCAGCAGCGCATCGCACTGGCCGCGGGTCAGCTTCACCGATTCCTTGGCGATATATTGGCCGACTTTTGTCTTGCGCTCCAGGTTTATGACGCCGTCGCTGAGGTTGTATATCCGGATCCTGTATTTGTGGCGGTCTCTGACTCCGAACTGCTTCTCCCACAGCGCGCTGTTGTCGATGTCGTCAAAATACAGGCTGCGGATGTGGTATTGCCGGGTATCGGGGGACGCGTTGGCGTCCAGCGCGCAGCAGTACTTCAAGCGCTCCCGGAGCGTCAGGTATTCTCCCTCGTCGATATAGTATTTCAACTCATGCCTGAGATTGCGGATCCGTTCGGCCATATGCGTTCCTACCCTGCCAGCAGCGCGTCCAGCTCGGACGGGGACAGACCGAAGTTGTCCCGGATGTGCTTTTTTACGTAATCGGGCCGCTGGCTCGCGTAGTCCCGCAGATACTGCACCTGCCGCTTCCACTTCTCGTAGGTTCCCCAGCCCCACTTTTGCTTGTCCATCGGCATTTCCGCGTCGATCATCGCCTCGATCTCATCGATTCGCTGGATCACCCTGTCCACGTTAAACGTTACATTGATATGGTAGGCGAAGCGCTTCAGGAACTTCTGCTTAAACCCGTTGTTTTTCAGCAGTTTCCTGATCAGCGTATTGTCGAAGCGGTTTCCGCTGCCGTTGCCTTCGGGGTTGATAAAATCCGCGATCATATCGTCCTGGACATGGCTGGTCAGGAAGGCCCAGTCCACGTCGTAGAAGAACCAGCGCCATTTGCCGTCGTATTCCTCGCTCATCCAGTACTTGATGTTGCCGGTGTCGGTGTTGCCGCAGTACATCTCGCAGATCACGAAATCGATATAGTTATCGATATCCATCTGCGTTTCCATATAGGCATAGTTCTCGGGGATGCTCAGATCATGATCCTTCGCGTACTGCAGCATCTCCTTGTAGTCGGCGTTGGAGCCCGTCTGCACGGTCCAGTTGCCTACCAGTATATTGACGCTCTCGGGGCTCACGCCGTAGTGCTGGCTGATGTAGTGTTTGTTCAGCTTTTCACGGAAATAATAGACGCCCTGATACTGCGCGTTCAAATACAGCACCGTCGGCCGGAACGCCTGCACGTCCAGATCGGTCGTGTCAGCCACGAGCGATGTGATCATCACGTCGCGCATCTTGGCAACGTTCCACTCGGACGCGCCGTTGCGCAGCACCAGCGACTGGTATTCGTTGAAGGGCAGATTGGGAAACACGGCCGCCCTGAACGCCTCGCCGCCATACCTGGCGCGGGCCATGAGCGCAAAGCACTTCGCCTCGTTGGCGCGGGAGTACGCGCCGAAGATGCGCAGCGCGAATCCCTGCGAAAGCTCGACGTATCCGTTGGGATTGATGACCTCCAGATAGGCGGGCACCTCCCACTCCTGCCAGAAGTTCGCGCCCTTGTAGGGATAGTCTTTATTCGCATTGGGACCCATGACCAATATGCCGCCCTCGTCGCTGTAAAGGTTATAGTTGTCCGACGTGATGCTCACGATGGGCAGGGTATGGGATACGCCGATGAAATACGATCGTGTGCTGATGGGGCTGGGCAGCAGGCCGTCCCGGATGCCGATCGCGCGGACGACCATCGGCTCGCTGATCGTGATGGGCCCCGTGTACAGCGGCGCGTTCTCATCGGGATCGTCGCCGTTGAGCGTATAGTGGATGCGCGTGCCCTCCGGAGCGACGAGCTCGATCTGCTGGGGCGTCTCATAGCAGCCCGCCGGCAGCACGAACTCGGGCTGCGCCGCAAAGCCCGGCCAGCCTCCGCCATTGGCCGCTCCCGGGCTTGGGCTGTCCATATACAGATATGTAAAACTGTCGCCCCGACCGTAGCTCATATCAAAGGGCATGCTCGACATCAGGCATTTGTCGACGACCACGCCCTCAGGATCGGTGAGCACCACAGGCTCTCCCATCGATGAGAGGGAAAAATTTGTATGCAGCTCCTCGCCGGCCGCCGCCTTGTCGCGGCCGCTCGCGAATACCACCAAATACTGTCCCGGGCTGAGTATCGTATCGGGGAATATCCAGCGACCCAGCTGGTCGGTTGAATCGCTCAGCCCATAACCGGCCAGCGAAACGGGCTCGCTGCTGCGGTTATACAGCTCAATCCAGTCGGAGTACACATTGTACCGATCGGTCAGCGTTTTCGAGTTGCCGCTCATGACCTCGCTGATGATGACAGGGCTGTGCGTCGCTGCGAGCTGGTCCTCCTGGAAGGAATGAAAACCCTCGTCGGTGTTGGGATAGCCGGGCGTCGCCGCGGTGAATACCTCCCACACGTCGCCTCCGCCTACCCGCCCGAGGCTGTTGTCGGAGGCAAGATCGGTGATCGTCACCGAATCGAGTATAATACCCCGCTCGTTGCTCACCACGACGGTCTCCTTAATCGAATTGAGGCGGAAGTTCGCGTGCAGCGCGCCCGCGGGGTCGGTGCGGTCCTTCCCCGAGGCGAAGACGAGCAGATATGCGCCCGGCTCGATCGTCACCGACGGGAACACCCACCGCCGGGACTCCTCCCGGTCGGAGAGGCCGTATCCGGTCAGGTCGATGGCCTCGGTTCCCCTGTTATAAAGCTCAATCCAGTCGCAGTATTCTTGGTCCTCGTCGGTCAGCGTGATGTTGTTGCTGGTCATGACCTCGTTGATCACAAGGGGACTGTCCTGAATCCGCCGCGTTTCCGAGAACGCCTGCCAGCCCGCATCGTCGTTCGGGTATCCGGGGGTATACCGGCTGGTCTTTATCCAGGCGCTCGGATTCTTCGGATCCCGCGCGTAGGACATGTCTGTTTCCAGCGTATCAAATATGACCTGATCGACAGGGTTGTCGTAGGGATCGAACAATACGACGGATTCGCCGCTGCGGCTCAGGCGGAACGGCGCGGTAAGCTCGGCCGCGCCATCGGTCATCTGCATGCCGTTTGCAAATACGATCACCGACTCGCCAGGCCCGAGCACCACAGACGGGAAAACAAACTGGTCGGGCGACTCGATGTCGTCGGACAGCGCGTATCCGGCAAGGTTTATCGTCTGGCCGGTCAGGTTCGTGACCTCGATCCAGTCCGAGTATTCGCCGCGCGAGTCGCACAGCGCGCTGCCGTTGGCGGCCATGATCTCTGTGATGGTGGGATATGCGGCGACAGGTCCGCCGCCGTCGGGATCGTTGGGATTGGTCGTCGTCTGGCTGAAAGCGAACATGGGCCGTATCAGCACCATGACAAGCGCGATAGCGACCAGGAATATAAACAAATCCGAAATCCGGAACCGGGAGCGGCTCCTGGCCGGACGCGGCTGAACCTCGGGCTGGCTCACGGTTCTGGCCGACTCATAGACCGCACTGCGGTACGCGGGCGCGCGCTCACCGCTCACATAAGCTGTCCAGCGGTCGGACGGCTGGGATGCGCTGCGGCGCTGCTTGGGCTCGTAATGGCTGTTGCGGCGGGTAGGCAGATCGCCGCCGGTACGCCTGGGCGGACCGCCGCGGCCGCGACTGTCGTATGCCAATCCGATCACCTCCAAACCAAAATCACATACATGAGTACTTCGAGTACTTCATCATTATAAATGATCGCGTATCATTGTCAAATGAAAACTCTGCTCGAATTATGTATAAACCATTTCGATTTTATAACAGGCATACAGCCGAAGCGGCGTGGTATAAGCGATTGGCAGAATAACCATACAACAGAGCGACCGCATTTATTATTCTCAAAGCAACAGTTTAATCTTATATATAAGTGGTATCGAAGGGGAAAACACTGATTAAAAGTGGCTATAGAGTGTGTGGATATGTACCGGGTCGCCCTATGAATCCCCGGCGGAGCTATTTCAAGAAAACATATTTTGTGATAATATAAGCCGGAACAAGGAGGCCGAAAAATGAAGAATACCGCGCGCGCGGCATGGCTCTGCCTGGCGCTTGCGATGGCGCTGGCAGCCTGCGGCAGCCCGTCCAATATCCGCACTGCATATCCGGACCAAAGCGATACCCGCGATACAACGCGGCAAACCTTTCTCCCGACTCCCGCGCCCACGGCATCGCCGACGCCCGCGCCCACGGCCGCGCCGACGCCGGATCGGTCGCTGGCACTCGATTACCTGTCGGAGATCGCCTTCTCGAGCGAATACGGCGGCTCCGCCGGCAGCGAGGGAAAGATACGCAAATGGGAGCAGCCGATACTCATC
>JBMNNN010000051.1:0-11412 GCA_050942555.1 Christensenellales bacterium | reverse complement strand
CTTTGTCGGACAGTTCCTTTCCCGAAGGGATGGCCTGTCGTAGTATCGGGCAGGCCTCATCCCCGGGGCTGATGAGCGACAGATAGTACGGCGATACGCCGAATCGGTACTTTTTCTGCACGCTTTGTATCTGGCGCAGGCGTTCATCAGACAGACCGAGTATATCCCGTATCGCTTCGGCCCCGGTGATCCTGTTCGCCAGCTGCCAGCGGTAGTCGTTCCACTCCGATTCGCCCGCGCCCAGCATATGAAGTATGCGCTTTTTCTGGCGGAGAATCCTTTCCTCGTCGTCGATTCCCGTCAGTATGGTCTTTTTAACGGATTCGTAGTCCGCGATCGCTTCGCTGAGATGGTCAAAGCGGTCTGTTTGGGTTTTCGCTGTGGTTATTGGTTCACTCACCGATGTGTCCCTCCTTGCCTTAATATATAAGAAAAGCGGTCTTCCCGCCGCATCCCCGGAAAAACCGCTTCAAAAGGCAAACCTGAACACCCTCCCTTCAAAGCTTCCGAGGTTAGCTGACGGATTCGGGCCGAAAGGATTTAGCCCTACCGGCATCCCAAGCCGGATTCACCCCAATGATTGGTTCCCCCGTATCCCGTCTTTGAGCGGACGGGAATTCAGCACTTTCCCTATTTAATTGTAGCATATATCATATCATGATTTATAATGCATGGCAAGGAATAAATTTCCTCTTCGAAACCCATGGTCCCGCTGGTTATCAGACCGGCTGCCGCTCCTCGCTTTTTTTGAACACCAGTTTTCCTTCCTGCTCGTCGATCAAAACCGCGTCTCCGATATCAAGCCGGCCCGACAGGATCTCCTCAGAAAGGCTGTCCTCGATCATCCGCTGTATCGCGCGGCGCAGCGGGCGCGCGCCGTATACCGGATCAAAGCCCTCGCGGGACAGGAACTCGCGTGCCGCCGAAGTGATCTGCACGCGGATACCCTGCTTCGTAAGCCGCTCGATTACGCGCTCCAGCATCAGATCGACGATTTGGCGCGTATGCTCGGGTTCCAGGGCATGGAATACGATGATCTCGTCGATCCGGTTGAGGAACTCGGGACGGAACGTGTTTTTCAGCTCCTCGAGTATGCTCTCTTTCATTTTATCGTAATCGCATACGATCCGGTCTTCCCCGCCGCTCGAGAATCCGATGGCTTTCATCTTTCCGTACCGCATGGCGCCCACGTTGGACGTCATGATGATGACGGTATTGCGGAAGTCCACGGTACGCCCCTGCGAATCGGTCAGGCGGCCGTCCTCCAGTATCTGCAGCAGCATATTGAATACGTCGGGATGGGCTTTCTCGATTTCATCGAGCAGCACCACCGAGTATGGCCTGCGCCGCACCCGCTCGGTCAGCTGTCCGCCCTCCTCATACCCGACGTATCCGGGCGGAGAACCGACGAGTTTTGAGACAGAGTGACGCTCCATGTATTCCGACATGTCCAGGCGGATCATCGCGTCCTCGTTGCCAAACAGCGTCTCGGCCAGCGCTTTTGTCAGCTCTGTTTTTCCCACACCGGTGGGGCCCAGGAATATAAAGGAGCCGATGGGCCGCCGCGGGTCCTTGAGCCCCGCGCGCGCCCTGCGGATGGAGCGGGATACAGCCCGGACGGCGTCATCCTGCCCGATTACCCGCTTGTGCAGCGTTTCCTCCATGTGCATGAGCCGCTCGGACTCGTCCTGGGTCAGCTGCGTGACCGGAATCGACACCCACGAAGACACGATCTCTGCGATCGCCTCGGTGTCTACGACTGTGTTGCGCATCTGCTGCTCCCGGTCCCATGCTTTCTTCTTCTCCTCCATCTGCGCGCGTATCTTTTTCTCCTCGTCGCGTATGCGCGCGGCCTTTTCGAAATCCTGGCTCCCCACCGCTTCTTCCTTGGTCTTTTGGAGCTCCGCCAGCTTTCCTTCGAGCACGTCCATATCGGGCGGCGCGACATAGTTGCGGATATGCACACGAGAACCGGCTTCGTCGATGAGGTCGATGGCCTTGTCGGGCAGCTTCCGGTCGGATATGTACCGGTCGGAAAGCTCCACGGCGGCGCGGATGGCCTCGTCGGTGATGCGCACCTTGTGGTGAGACTCGTAGCGCTCCCTGAGCCCGTTGAGGATCTCGATGCTCTCCTGGATCGTGGGTTCGTCGACCATCACCGGCTGGAATCGCCGCTCCAGCGCAGCGTCCTTTTCGATGTGCTTTCTGTACTCGTCGAGCGTCGTCGCCCCGACGGCCTGTATCTCGCCCCGGGCCAGCGCGGGCTTTAGTATATTGGCTGCGTCAATGGCGCCCTCGGCTGCTCCCGCGCCGATAATCGTGTGGAGCTCATCGATGAAGAGGATGATGTCGCCGTTTTTGCGGATCTCCTCCATCGCGCCCTTCAGGCGCTCCTCGAATTCGCCGCGGTACTTCGTGCCGGCCAGCATGCCCGAAAGGTCCAGCGCCACGACGCGCTTTCCCTTGAGTATGTCGGGGATCGTGTTGTTCACGATCTGCTGGGCGAGCCCCTCGGCGATCGCCGTCTTTCCGACGCCCGGCTCTCCGATGAGCACCGGGTTATTCTTGGTGCGGCGGCTGAGTATCTGTACGACGCGCTCGATTTCCCGGGCCCTCCCGATGACCGGATCCAGCACGCCGTCGCGGGCCATTTGGGTCAGGTCGCGCCCGAATTTGTCCAGTTTGGGCGTTTTGCCGCCCCGCACATCGGTCTGCACGCCGCTTTGGGGATCCTTTAAGATGGCGACCAGCTTTTCGCGCAGCTCTCCCAGATTGACTCCCATGTCCATCAGTATCCGGGCAGCAACGCTCCCGGTTTCCCGCAGGAGCGCCAGCAGCAGGTGTTCTGCGGTCACCTGGTCGTGCTTGAGCGCGCCTGCCTCGCGCAGGCTCAGCTCGATGATATTGCGCGTGCGGGTGGTATAGCCGAAGTTCTCGTCGAACTCAAAATCGCCTTTTCCCACCAGCCGCGTGATATTCTCACGGACCGAAGCCGCGTCCACATTATACTCCTTGAGCGTTTCCGAAGCGGGGCTGCCCTCTACGGACAGTATTCCCAGCAGCAGAATTTCCGTTCCCACGTAATTGTAGCCCATCTCGCGGGCTTCGATCTGGGCTCTGCTCAGAGCCTCCCGTGCGCTTTTGGAGAATTTATCAGATATGTTCATACCGCTTTCCTTTCTACGCATTCCGCCAGCGCGGAGCGTACATAGTCCGCTCTGGCCGCGTCTCTCTGCTGTGCGTTTAGTTCTCGTCCGATCCGCGACATAAGACCGGCGGGCTGGCTTGTGATCATAATATTATTCAGCGTTTCCGGTGCGATTCCCTCCACGAGGCCTGCCCACAGGGCCAACCGCAGATCCGACAGGAGCGCCATGAATTCCCTCGTATTCAGCCGACGGGCGAATTTGAGCGTCCCTACCGAGCGATACAGCCGGTCTCTCATCCGCTCGCCGTTCTTTGCGAACAGCGCGCCGCGCGCTTCCCTCTCCCGATCCACAACGAAGCGTACCGCGCGTTCAGCCGAGGCCACGATTTCCCCGGAGGCCGGCCCCATCGTCGCCTGGTTGGATATCTGGTACAGGTTACCCACAGCCTGCGACTGCTCCCCGTAGAGCCCGCGCATGGTCAGCGCGTGCTTGCCCAGCGTATCGGCGAGCGGCTGGAGCTGCCGGGTCATCGTGATGCCCGGCAGATGCATCATCGCGGAAGCCCTCAGCCCCGTCCCGACATTCGTCAGGCACGCGGTCATGTAGCCGAACCGCTCGTCGCGCGCTATCTCCCCGCTGTCGGTCAGAAGTCCGTCCAGCTTTTCGGCGGATTCCATGGCCTCGTCAAAAGCCAGCCCGGGCGCCATGACCTGTATGCGCAGATGATCCTCCTCATGGATCATGACGCATACCCTTTCGTCTTCGGATATGAGCGCCGCGCCATAGAGCGTATTTTCAACCATCTCGGGGCTGATAAGATGCCGCTCCATAAGCCTCACCCGCTCGGTCTGGTCCAGTGCGTTCATCTTGACATACCGGAACGGGCAGGGCGCATCTTTAAAAATCCGGAGGGTTTTCTCTGTTACGCTGGACGCTTCCCGCTCGTTCATCGCCGATGGGAATGGGACGTCACGATAGTTGCGCGCCAGACGAATCCGGCTGCTCAAGACGACATCCTGCTCGGGCCCCGGTGTGTTCCATAGGTTCATGGCTTACACTCCCCTCTACCGGGCTTCCAGCGCTTTGATCTGATCGCGCAGCAGGGCGGCTGTTTCATATTCTTCCCTGCTCACTGCCTGCTTCATCCGCTCGCGAAGATCCCGTATCATCGCTTCATTGGGGTTCGGCTTCGTGGGCAGAGGCGCAGCCTGCTTTTTTGCTCCCGGCAGCGCGTTTGACGTCCTGCGCAGCGCGCTGATAACCGGCTCAATGAGATCCGCGAACGTCTCGTAGCAAAGGGAACATCCCATCGTTCCGGTTTTGCGTATATCGGACACCGTAAACCCGCAGCCCGGACACTTGAGGTTCACCCCGTCCTGTTCGCAGGCCCTGGCTAGCGTCTGGTCGATCGCGTACTTTGCCTGTGCCTTTTGCTGTGTCATTTTCGCTACGCCGGTAGCGCACTGCATGCACAGATGCAGCTCGCTGCGGCCGCTCTGGGTGATGCGCGTAAGATGGATCACAGCCGGGTTCTTGCTGCAGCGGTCACACAACATCATATTACTTCTCTCCTTTCTCGTCGGAGTACGCGATTACGGTTAGCATGCTCCGGAACAGACTCGCCCGGATGCGGTCCTTTATTTGGACCGGTACGGCGATGGCCTTGTCGCTGAGCGCCGCGCCCATGAGCGCTTTCTCCCGCGACGTGATGATCTCACGCTCCTCGAGACAGTCCAGTATCTGCCTGGTCTGATTCTCGCTGATGCTCGAGCCGATACGGTTCGTGATAAGGTGCAGCAGGTAATCGCTCTCATCCGCGTCCAGCCGTACGATGCGGATATAGCCGCCGCCACCTCTCCTGCTCTCTATATAATATCCCTTATCGAGGGTAAATCGTGTCGCCAGCACATAATTTATTTGCGACGGCGCGCAGCTAAAAAAACTGGCCAGCTCATTGCGCTGCAACTCAACCCGGCTTTCGCCGTCGTCAATCATGGCTTTTATGAATCTTTCGATGCTGTCACTCAGCCTTGGCACTACTCTCACTTCCTTGACTTACTTTGACCTTAACCTTATTATACACTTTTTTTAGAATAATGCAATACACAAAAGCCAATATATATGCGCGGAAGCCGCCTTTGCACCTATATTGCCACGAACCGCGCGCTATCGTACAATGTTTGCCGACAGAACCCTCCGGGGGTGGCTATGATATGGTCACGAGATATGCAAGCTCCATGGATTTATCCGCGATCGGGAATGTGTACTGCCTCTCCTGGAAAGCCGCCTATAAAGACATCATCCCCGGCGAATATCTCGATTCACTGACGCCTGAGAGCTGCGCGCCCAAAACAATAAATCCCGGACATAACCTCGTAGTAGAAGACGGCGGCGCGGTCGTCGGGCTGGCAAACATCGGCCCGGCGCGCGACCGCCAGATGGACGGCTGGGGAGAGCTAAGGGCGCTTTATCTTCTGCCCGATTACTGGGGCAAAGGCTTCGGAAAAGCGCTTTTCCGGTATGCCACGAATGAGCTATCCGGTATGGGATATCGCGGATTCTATCTGTGGGTCCTCAGGGACAACCTGCGCGCCAGGAGATTCTACGGGAAAATGGGTATGCGGAGCCTCGGGGAAGAAAGACGCATCCGCATACTGGATACCGACATTACGGAAATCCGATACGAGTACTGCTTCGAACCATCGAAAGCGCGACGCAAGCGATGATCATCCGACTGGCACCTACCGCACGAAAAAAGCGGAGAGCCTCGCTCTCCGCCCCGCGTATCCTTTCTCTTACCGGTTTTCCCGGCGGCTTGCCCGGATTTTTGCCGCCTTGCCTACGCGACCGCGCAGATAATAAAGCTTGGCGCGGCGCACTCTGCCCGAACGGATCACTACGATGCTGTCGATCCGCGGCGAATGGACGGGGAATGTTCTTTCCACGCCGATATTGTGCGAGACACGCCGAACCGTAAATGTCTCGCGAACCGAACCGTTCTTGCGCGCGATGACAACGCCTTCAAAGGCCTGTATTCTCTCGCGGGTGCCTTCGACGACCTTCACATTGACACGCACCGTATCTCCGATCTGAAAGGCCGGAATATCGCTGCGGAGCTGTTCCTTCTCCAGCGCGCGAATGTCGATCACAGGTTTTCCTCCTTCCCTCTTCGACGTTCATGCCCGGAATGCCCCTCGGACAGAGGACCATCGGTTTTCAAACGCTACACAGTATACCAAACGGTGTGCAGGAATGCAACATTTTTCTACGACAAAAGGCCGGCGTATGCCGGCTCTTTGCCTGCCGCCCGGCTTTACTCCTCGTAATCGGAGGTGGAGTACATGAGCGAAGAGCCGCCGTCCTCCGTCCCGTAATCGTCCACGCCGCCCTGCGCTTCACGGATGCTCAGGCTGATGCGCCGCTGCTCGGGATTGACGCTCAATATCTTTACGTCTACTTCCTGCCCGATCGACAGCGCGTCCTCCACCTTCTCGATCCGATGGTCGGCGATTTGGGAGATGTGAACGAGTCCGTCCAGACCCGGCTCCAGCTCCACGAACGCGCCGAAGCTGACGATGCGGACCACCCGCCCCGTGACGATGCTGCCCTCGATGTATTTGTCCTGCGCAACCTCCCAGGGCTTGGGCTTTGTCTGCTTAAGGCCCAGCGATACGCGCTCCCGCTCGACGTCTACCTTGAGTATGATGACCTCGATCTCCTCGCCGATGCGCACGATATCGCGGGGATGCTGTACGCGGCCCCACGCCAGGTCGGTCACATGCACCAGCCCGTCAATCCCTCCGATATCCACAAACGCGCCGAAATCGGTCAGCCTGCGGACGATACCCCGGACCCGCGTGCCTTCCTTGAGCGCGTTCCAGACCTGCCGCTTCTTTTCCTCCTGCTCGTCGAGGATCACCTGCTTGCGGGAGGCTACCACGCGGCGGCGGTGCTTTTCCACCTCGAGTATCTTGAGCTTGATCTCCTTGCCCACATACTCGTCGATATCGTCGACATAGCGCGTATCCAGATGAGAGGCTGGTACGAACGCGCGCACGCCGTTTATGCTGCATATAAGTCCGCCCTTGACGGCCTGACGGCCCACGCCCGCGAATACCTTTCCCTCTTCGTAGGCCTCGAGCAGCTTCTTCCAGTTTTTGCGGGCGTCCACGCTCTTTTTGGAGAGCAACACATTGCCTTCCCCGTCGTTGACGCGGATCACTTCGACCTCGATCTCGTCCCCTTCCTGAACCACGTCCCGGAGCACGATGTCGGGATCGCTGGAATACTCGCTGCGCGATATGATGCCGTCGGATTTGTAGCCGATGTTCACGCAGACCTCGTTTTCACTGACAGCGACCACTTTTCCGGATATGATCTGGCCGGTATGGATGGATACGAGCGTTTTCTCCACATCCTCCATAAAGCTTTCTGCGGCCGTCTTCTCAACAGGCGGATCGACCTTAGAAGGCTCCTCGCTCTGCGGCGCTTCGGTTTCCGGTTTCATCGGCTCGGAGCTCTCCGCTGGCGCCTGCTGTTCGGCTGCCGACTCGGGAGCGACCGCTTCGGGATTCACCGGCTCGGCGACCATTTCCTCCATGCCCTCTATGCCCTGGTTTACCGGCATATCCTTATCTGTGATGTCGCTCATGGTTCTGTATACCTCCTTAATTATCCAATCCGGCGTCGATGTACCGGACGCTATGCCGATCCTCTCATATCGGCATAAGGGTATCCTTTTTAATTGCTCCGCTGTCTCGATTTCATAGGTCGCCCGACACACTTGCCTGCAAATCTCGTACAGCTTGCGGGTATTGGAGCTGTTTCTCCCGCCTACTATGATCATCGCGTCGGAGCGTTGTGCTATGGCAGCTGCCTCTTGCTGCCGCTCGCGCGTTTCGAGGCACATGGACTCGAATACGTCGCAGTCCGTCACCCTGGCCCGTATCAGGGGAACCAGCTCGTCCCACTTTTGCTGGGTCAGCGTGGTCTGCGCCACGACGCAGGCAGAATCCATCGGGGGCAACGCATACACATCCCCGGCGCTGTTCACCACGTGGGCCTCGTGTCCACACCAGCCGCTGATGCCCTGCACCTCGGGATGATCCCGCTCGCCGATCACGATGACAGGCTGGTCCGCGCGATGGCATTCGCGTACCTTCTCCTGTATGCGCCTGACGCGGGGACACGTGGCGTCCACGATCCGGATGCCGCGCGCGCTGAGCTGCGCATAGACCTCGGGAGGCGCACCGTGGGACCGGATGACGAGCGTGCCCTCGGCGACCTCGTCGGCAGACCCGGCCACCCGCACCCCCTGGCGCTCCAGCATGGCCACAACCTGCGGATTGTGGATGACCGGCCCCAGCGTATATACGATAGACTGATCCTGCATGCAGCGAAGAACCGAATCCAGCGCCCTGCGAACCCCGAAGCAGAATCCGCCTTTTTCTGCTATTTCAATGCGCAAATACCCACCAGCCTACTTTAATATTCAATAAATAAAACAAATCTCCTTTTTTATATATAAATTAATCCAGTATATTTACGTATTTGCCAGTTTGTCCATGGAGCGAAGCATCCGCGACACCGCCTGCGCGATGGTATCGCTCGTGATCCTGGCCGGCGCGTAGAGATCCGACAGTTCCACAGGAGGGCCTACCCGTATGCGCGCCTTCCGGAATATGCGGAATCCTTCGTCGTTGAGGAAACGCACGGGAAGAACCGGCACGCCGCTGCGCAATGCGATGAGGCCCACGCCGGTTCTGAACTTCTGCAGCTCGCCGTTCAGTTTCCGGTTGCGGGTGCCTTCTGGAAATATCGCGAATACCTCGCCGTGCTTGAGTACCTCGGCCGCGGTTTTTACTGCGTGAATATCCGCGCTGCCCCGCTTGACCGGTATCGCGCCCAGGCTCCTGAGTGCCCATTTTCTAAACCGGTCGGCCATCAGCTCCTCTTTGGCAAAAAAGCTTGTGCGGTAGGGCAGCATCAGGTAAGCCAGAAAGAGCGGATCAAGGCCCGATATATGATTGGCGTACGCGATGAACGGGGGCTTTATCGACCGCAGATGCTCTCGTCCCTCCACCCGCATCGGATAAAGTACCGTTACGACCACCGTAACAAGCAGCCGGACGATCCCGTACAAAATTTTCTCCATCACCTTGTCCATGATACGCCTTTCGCCTGCAGTTTTTCCTTTATGATCGCGATGACCCGTTCGATCACCGCGGACTCGCCCATATGGGTCGTATCGATGAATACCGCGTCCTCGGCCTGCCGCAGCGGTGCATACTCCCGGCTCGTATCCTGCCTGTCCCGCTCGTTGATCTGCTGCAGCAGCGTTTCAAACTCGACCGGCGTACCCCGCTTCAAGAGATCCCGGTGTCTGCGCCGCGCGCGCTCATCGGCCGTCGCCGTCAGATAGATCTTGCAGTCGGCGAAGGGCATCACATGCGTCCCGATGTCGCGACCGTCCATGACGACGCTGCTCTCGCGGGCGACGGCCTGCTGCAGCTCGACCATCCGGCGGCGCACCGCCGGGAACCGGCTCACATCCGAGGCGGCGCGGGATACGGCTTCGGTCCGGATGGCACCGGTCACATCCCGTCCGTCAAGGTATATTCTCTGGTCGCCGTTGCTGGCGGCGACGGTGATGTGCGTATCGGCGGCCAGCCTGCCGACCGCTTCTTCATCGCCGGTGCCGACGCCCTGCTTCAGCGCCTTAAGGCCCAGCGCACGGTACATCGCGCCCGTATCGAGATACGCGATGGAAAAAGCCTGTGCCACCGCCCTGGCCACGCTGCTTTTACCGGCCCCCGCAGGCCCGTCGATCGCTACGCGGATCTTCTCTTCCATCGTCTATACTGCGCGATGGCCCAGGCCCATCGCCACCTCGTTCAGATGCAGAAGACCGATGCCGAAAAAGATCGCCACGGCGACATGATCCTCGAAGCGGGCGATGCCGATTTTACCGCCCACATTAAGGCCGATGGCCTTCGCGGTGATTTGTGATATCGCTTCGCGGGTGGCTCCGGCTATGGCGCCCTCTTCGCTATGAAGGCTCCCGATCACGCCCTCCCGCTTGGATGCTACCACGGCCCTCTCCACGATCTTCATCACCGAGGTAAGGAACTCTCCTCCGAAATCCACGGCAGCCACGCGCATGCCCATCGCGCGATAGCTGTCCTGCAGATTCCTTTCGGTCTGCCTGTCCTCCGTGAGGCTCAGTGCGATAGCCGCTCTGCATACGTCCTTGCTGCCGTACTGCATAGGTTCCCTTTCAGTTAAGGATGACATCATTATATCCGCTTTATCCCCTCACTACAAGGTTTTTACGTAATTTCCCGCGCACCAGCCGGTAGAAAAGGCGATTTGCAGGTTATATCCGCCCGTCAGTCCATGGATATCCAGCACCTCTCCTGCAAAAAAGAGCCCCCGTACCCGTTTTGACTCGAGCGTGCGCGGGTGAATCTCGCTGCACGCCACCCCGCCCCGGGTCACGATGGCCTCGTCCCAGGAGCGCAGTGACCCCGGTGTGACCCGAAGCGCCTTGATCGCGTCCGCAATGCGGCGCCGCTCCTCCCGCGTCACGTCGCTGGGCGTCCGGGTCGCCTCAATCCCCGCCTGCTCCAGCACAACCGGGATTATCCGCCGGGGCAGCAGGCTGCGCAGGCCATTCACGAGCCCGACGCGGGGGCGCTCCGCGAAATCGCGCAGCAGCCGCGCGGCGAGCTGCCCGGGCGTCAGCCCCGGCTTCAGGTCGATCGCAACCTGCGCCTCGCGCAGCGTCCTCCCGGGGAAAAGGCCGGTGATCTTGAGCACCAGCGGCCCGGTCATGCCAAAGTGCGTGAACATCATCTCCCCCACCTCGTCGAACAGCGTTCTGCGGTCGCGGCTGACGCGCAGCGCCACATGAACAAGGGAGAGTCCCTGCAGCGAACCGGCCCACGGATCCAGCAGGTTGATCGGAGTGAGCGCCGGTTCGCAGGGCGTAACGGTATGTCCGGCAGCCTCGGCGAACCCGTATCCGTCGCCGGTGGAGCCGGTCGCAGGATACGAAAGACCGCCTGTCGCCACGATAACCGCGGCGCAGGGGTGTGTGCCGCCGCGCCAATCCTCCACGGCCTCTACCGCGCCGCCGCGTATCCGGAGAGCCGATACCGCGGTGCCGAGCATCACGCGCACGCCGGCGCGCCGGACCTCGCGCTCCAGCGCCCGGATGACGTCGCTGCTCTTTCCCGACGCGGGAAATATGCGCATACCCTGC
>JBMNNN010000049.1:0-11663 GCA_050942555.1 Christensenellales bacterium | reverse complement strand
TCCGTGTACTCGACCTGAGTAACAGGCTCCACAAACCGGGCCGGTACGTAGCCCGTCAGACCGTCCTCGCGCACAACCCGCAGGTAGTAGCCCTCCCGGGAAAGAAGCCTGACGCGCGTATTGCGGCACAGCGGAGCCATCAGATTGGCGGTATCGACGGCGGGCGACTGGCGGAAATTGACCGCAGCCGCCGTGATCACCCCGTCGCCCGACAGCGGCTCGGGCGGCTGCTTTACGGCGGGTTTCTGGCCGGTGGATACCGGGCGCAGGAAACAGGCGGGGACCATGCCGACCTCGCCCGACGGGGTGCGCACCTTGACCCGGCCCGCCGCGTCTTCGCGCACCAGCACCTCGACGGTCTGCCCGCGCCGGAGCGTGTCGATGACCGTGCCGGGCGCAAGCCCCGAGCCCACCCGCACGGCCAGTACTCCCAGCAGCACCTCGCGTATATCGCCCTCCACCGGCGCGGCCAGCGCCGGCGCGCCCAGCAGCCACCAGAGCGCTCCCGCTGCCGCCAGCAGGGCGAAGACCCCCGCGCGCCTCGTACGCATCGTCATCCTCTCCTTACTGCATGGCCGACTGCGCGCGCGGCGATACCGCGTACAGCGTCACGTTGCCCTGCCGGAACGCGATCGGATACGCGGAATCAAACGCGCCCTCGCGGATCCCGAAACCGTACCGCTCGTAGTCGGATATGAGCACATAGTCCGCGCCGATCTGCGCGAGCAGCGCGGCCGAGCCCTCCGGATCGCGGTAAATTGCCTCCACCTGCTGCCTGCGCTCCGCGTAGTTGAGCCCATGATAGAACAGGAATATCTCAGTGCCCACATATATGTTGCGCCCCGACAGCGACGCGATCGCGTTGGTATGCTGATCGGACGTCACGATGAGCGCGTCGGCCGGTGCGGTCTGCCGCAGATATTCGGCGGCCGCGATCTCGTCGTCGGCGTACAGCCTGTATTCGCAGTTGGAATTAAGCTCCCGACCCACGGTCAGCACGCCCGACGCAAACAGCGCGACCGCGCACACCCCGGCCAGGAACGCGCGGCCCCGCACGCCCGCCATCCGGTCCCACAGCATGATAAGGTAGTCGGCGACGAGCGCCGCGGTAAACAGGTACCATACGTAGAGCAGCTTGTTGTTGTCGTAGGGATTTGGCTGAAACAGAAACAGATGGCTCAGCGCGAATATCGCGATGGCGCCCAGGTACCAGGGCAGGTGCTCGCGCCACCTGGCCCATACCGCCGGAGCGATGAAGAGGAACGGCAGCCCCGCGTTTTTGACCCAGAACCAGAGCGGCGAATCGGCCCCGATGACCCATCCTGGCGAGAAGCGCAGGAAGCCCTCGGAGGCGGCCTGACGGAACGTCCAGTACAGGAGCTGCGGAAGCGCCAAAACGGCCACCGCCGCCGCGTACAGGAGCCAGCGCAGCAGATATGCTTTTTTATCCCGCTGCCTGAACCAGTAGGCCACAAGCCAGCCGCCGCATACGACGCCCAGCGCCAGGAAGGTGTGCGTGTGCATCATCGGCAGCAGCCCGGCCAGCGCGCCGCCTGCGGCGGCGTCCCGGCGGGAACCCTGCACCGGCCCCTTCCATGCCAGATACAGGCAGGCGGGCAGCATCGTCCACCCCAGCAGCGTCGTGCGCTGCGGGAGCATCATGTCGCACAGCACGTTGACCCATCTTAGGTCGAGGTCGAGGAAATTGGTCGGCGTGCGATAGAACGCGGTAAAGATCGAGCGGAACGCCGAGCCCTCCGCGGGCGCGCCGTTCAGGAAAAAAAGGAACCCGAGGCCGCCCGTCATGAAGAACAGAAGGCAAGCCAGCGCCGTGCGCCGCGCACATCCCAGGCGGTCCTCCAGGAAAAGATGAAAGCCCGCAAAGCACAGCGCGGTCATGACGAGCGACGGCGCGATGACAGCCCAGCGGAGGGGCAGCCCCAGCAGCATCAGGCTGGCCGAATGGCTGTCGACGAGAAACGGGTACGAAAGACGGGTCCCGGGGAGGATCGAGTATTCGGGCGGCCACACGCGCTGCTCGGCGATCGAGGAGACGATGCCAAGGTGCAGGTTGAGGTCGCCGTACGTAGACTGTCCGGCGTACAGCCCGCCGGGGCCGGGCGCGAGCACATGGCCCATAAAAAGCGCGGTCATCAATACCATGAGCGGCGCGCTCCATGTCAGCAGCGTCCGCAGCGAACGCCTGTCCTCGGGACGCGCCGGTTCGGGCCTGCCGCGGCGGGCAAGGCGCACCCATAGCCACAGCCCCAGGCCGGTCGCGGCCGACAGCGCGTGGGCGGCCGGGCCGTATCCCAACGCGAACGCCCACATCGCCGGAAGCCAGATCTGCGCGGCCAGTCCCAGCGCCGCGCCCAGCCACAGGCGCACGCGCCAGGGCCGGTCGGGGAAGATGCGGTTCCCGGCGTCGATACCGGCGGCCAGGAACGCCGTCATATATAGTAGCGCAAGCATGGTTTCCTCCCGGTCAGCTACTTACTGTCGCGCAGCCAGACAGCCGGACTGGCGTCGCTGGGCATGCGCCAGTCGCCCCGCGGCGACAGCGACACGGTCCCCACCTTGGGGCCGTCGGGCAGGCACGAGCGCTTGTACTGCTGCGAGAAGAAGCGCGTGAGGAATGTCTGAAGCGTCCGGTCGATGTCAGCGTCCGCGTATTTGCCGGCGAACGCGATACGGGCCAGATAGCGCAGCTTAGAGGGCGGCGCGCCGCCCTCGATCATATGGTAGAGAAAGAAATCGTGCAGCTCGTACGCGCCCAGTATGTCCTCGGTGCGCTGCGCGATGCGGCCCCCGTCGGAGGGGATGAGCTCGGGGCTGATGGGCGTATCGTGTATGTCGCGCACGATCCCCGCAGCATCCTCGCCGAATTTCCCGGCAAGCCAGGCCGTCAGATGACGGACGAGCGTCTTTGGCACGCCGCCGTTCACGTTATACATGCTTATATGGTCGCCGCTAAATGTGCACCAGCCCAGCGCGAGCTCCGACAGGTCGCCGGTGCCCAGCGCGATGCCGCCAACCCGGTTCGCGTAGTCCATCAGTATCTGGTAGCGCTCGCGTGCCTGGCTGTTCTCGTAGGTGATATCGTAGTTGTCCGGATCCTGCCCGATGTCGGAGAAATGCTGGTCAAGCGCCGGGCCGATCGGGATTGTCACCCCGGTCGCGCCCAGCGCCGCGGTCAGCGCGTGCGCGTTGCGCTCGGTGCGGCCTGTCGTGCCGGGCCCGGGCATCATCAGCGCGTGAACGCCTGCCGGATCCCATCCGGCCTGCCGGAACGTATGCGCCGCCACCAGAAGGGCGAGCGCCGAGTCCAGACCGCCCGACACCGCGATGGCGCAGACGCGCGTTCCGATGTGCTCGAGCCTTTTGCGCAGCCCTGCGGTCTGTATCGACACGATCTCTCTGAGCCGCTGCTCGCGCTCGGCTTCGCCGGGCACGAACGGGTGCGGCGCGATCGCCCGCAGCAGCGTACCGTCGCTAGCGTCGGCCGCCTCAAAGGGAATCCTACGCCCGGGCTCGGTGTTGCCCTCGAAAAATCCGGCATTGCGGCTTCGCAGGTATAGGAGCCGGCCCACGTCCACGTCGGCCGCCGTCAGCACGTCGTCCTGGCTGAACCGCGCGCCTTCCGCGAGCGCGGTCCCGTTCTCGTATACCGCCGTATAGCCCCCGAATACAAGATCGGTCGTGGACTCCCCGGTACCCGCCCCGGCATATACATATCCGGCGATGCATCGCCCCGACTGCATCGCGATGAGCCCCCTGCGGTACGGGTGCTTGGCGACGGTCTCGTTGCTGGCTGACGGGTTAAAGAGTATCTGCGCGCCCATCTGCGCCAGGCGGCCTGACGGCGGATTGGGCGACCACATGTCCTCGCATATCTCGATCGCGAACGAGAAGCGTTCCGACTCGAATACGAGATCGCAGCCCATCGGGACCTCGCGCCCGCACAGGCGGACGGTCTTTGGCGCCAGCGTCCCCGGCGCGAACCAGCGCCGCTCGCAGAATTCGCGCGAATCGGGTATATGGAGCTTGGGCACCACGCCCAGCAGGGTTCCCTGCCCGATGACTGCGGCGCAGTTAAAAAGCCTGCCTCCGGCCATGACCGGCAGGCCCACGATCGCAATCGCGGGGCCCGCGCACGCCAGCAGCTGCATGAGCCCTTCCTCGGCTGCGCGCGTGAGCGCGGGCTGCAGCAAAAGATCGCCGCATGTGTATCCGGTCAGGCTGAGCTCGGGAAACACAACCGCCGCAATCTGCCGGGACGCCGCCTCTTTCATAAGCGAGCGTATCCGCGCGACGTGATAGTCTACGTCGGCCACCCTTACCCGGGGACTGGCGGCCGCGACGCGTACGAAACCGTAATCCGAGAGCATGAGTAACTCCTTCCAATATTAGCTTCATTATAGCATACCCGGTGTGCGGGCTCAATAATGGAAAACGGGAGAACGACAGCAGGGCGAAAGCATTTGTTCTCCATATAAAAACAGTCGCGAAAGCGCTCCGCTCCGGCTACTGATTGCTGATCATTGTCGAACGAGCATCATTTCAGGAGCCGTAGGGCGGAGGGTTGCTCCTGCCGCGTCACTGTTTGTTCTTTGCTTATTCGGGTTTTAGCGACGGCATTTAATATTATCAGCATTTTACTATATGCGTTATAAGCGATTCATGAATAAAGCTATGTGGCGATTATTAGTACGACTAAAGACCGAGTTCTGTTTGATGTGCCTGATCGCATGGGGCCACGCAACGTTGCCCTTATCAAAACAACCGTTTCCCTGATGTTTCACGATCCGGCACTAAAATCAAAGCAGTAGTTCTAATTTCTTATTATTAGTGCGTTGATTTTAGTGCCGGAGCCGACTTGAAACATCTTGATTTCTTTGGTTACTTTCTGCCTCAAGGCAGAAAGTAACCCCAGCGGAGCGACAACCTTTTATTCCTGAGAACGACGGCCTCCGCTTGACACCCCACCACCCTGGGAATATGATAGGGACAGGCCCGGCGACCCCGGGTAGGAAAGGCAGCCGCATTGGAAATCATCGATTTTCACGCGCATGTGTACCCGGACCGCATCGCCCAGAAGGCGTCCGAGAGCATCGCCTCATTCTATGATATCGCGGCACAGTATCCAGGCCGTGTTTCCACGCTGCGGGAGCGCGGCGACGCGGGCGGCATATCCCGGTTTGTGATCCATTCGGTCGCTACCACGCCCGAGCAGGTGCGCAGCATCAACGAATTTATCGCGCGCACCGTCGCTGAAAACGCGCAGCGGTTCGTCGGCTTTGCCGCGATCCATCCCGACTGCGACGATATCTACGGGGAGATCGATCGCGCGATCGGGCTTGGCCTGCGCGGGCTTAAGATCCATCCGGACTTTCAGCGGTTCCCGGTGGATGGGCCCGGAGCCTGCCGGATTTTTGAGGCCGCGCAGGGAAGACTGCCCGTGCTCATCCATACCGGCGACATCCGTTACGACTACTCGAATCCCGATCGGGTAGCCCGGGTGCTGGACAGGTATCCCGAGCTGACGGTCATAGGCGCGCACTTTGGGGGCTGGTCTCAGTGGATGCAGGCCGCCCGGGTGCTGGCCGGGCGACCGAATCTGTTCGTCGACACGTCCAGCTCGCTGTACGCGATCGCGCCCGAACAGGCGCGAGCGCTCATCCGCCTCTACGGCGCTGACCGGGTGCTGTTCGGCTCGGATTTCCCGATGTGGGATCCGGCGCTGGAGCTCACGCTGCTGGCGCGCGTCGGGCTCACCGATGACGAGCGCGAGCGGGTACTCTGGCGGAACGCTCGCGAGCTGCTGGGTCTTTAGGGTCAGCCGTTTTTCTGCATGTACAGGAATTCCGACACCGATTTGCTTTTAAAAAGGATGACGCCCGAAGCGACGCTGTACGCCGCATGGCCTATCAGAAATGCGACCGCGCCGGGGGGAACCGGGGCTCCCGACTGACCCGCTGTCATAAGCATCGCGAGACTCACAAACGCGATAAAAACCGCGCTTGCCGCAAAATACGCGCGCACCCACGACACGCCCGCATACAGCGCCACCGACAGCGCGAGCTGCATGACCAGCGTGAAGAAGTTAAAGTTTGAGAAGGCCGATACGATCGCGCCGACCGCGTTCAGTGTGGCGATCGTGAACACGATCGCGCGGCCGGTCCGAACCATCCTCTGCTGCTCGCGCTCAAAGTCGATGAGCGCCTTCTCGCGCTCGGACTCGGTCATGCCGTCGAAACGGAAGAAATCGGGCTTCGTGTCGGTTGGCGGCAGGCTGGCCCGGGCGATCGAGCGGATGAGCCCGTCGGCCAGCTCGTCCACGCTTTTTAGCTCCCGGTCCCGGAGCTCCCCCAGCGCGTCCAGCACCAAGCGGCGCTGCCGGAGCTCCGAGCGGAGCCCGTGGATATGCCCCTCGACGATGGGCCGGACGCGGCCGGGCGAGCGCGTCATCTCCAGTATCGACTCGATTGAAAAACCGGCCTTGCGCAGCGCGGCCACGCGCCGGAGCCGCAGTATGTCGCTCTCCTCAAAGTCGATATAGGTTCTTTCGTTGATCCGCTGCGTATCGGGCGCAATGAGACCCTTTTCGATATAGAAGCGGATGGTTTTTTCGGTAAGCCCCGTCCTGCGGCAGGCCTCGAGCATTTTCATGGCCATCTCCTCCCGCCGTTATTCTACGCTCTTCCCCTGGGGAAGTGTCAAGCGTATTTATCAAAAAAATGAAAAACAGCGGCGGATTCGTCGCTTCCGTCGCGGAATGGGGTATACAGGCGCGTTTGCGGGGGATCGCTGCGGCTGCCGCCGTGGCAGCAGGCTTCGCCGCGCGGGCGGCCGGTCAATCGAAATAACCCTGCGCGTACAGGAGCTCTGCGGTCAGCAGCCCGCCGCCGGCGGCGCCCCGCAGCGTATTGTGGGACAGGCACACGAACTTATAATCGTACTGGCTGTCCTCGCGCAGACGGCCGATCGATACCGCCATGCCGCCCGACAGATCCCGGTCGAGCCGCGTCTGGGGACGCGCGTCGTCGTCGAAATAGACGAGGAACGGATCCGGAGCGGAAGGAAGGCCCAGCCGGGCGGGCAGGGACTCAAACGCACGCCACCGGGACAGTATCTCGTCCCGGGACGGTTTGCGCTCAAAGGAAACGAATACCGCGGCCAGATGCCCGTCGCTGACGGGAACGCGGATGCACTGGGTCGTGATGGACGGCTCTGCGACCGGCACGATCGCCCCGTCGGTCACCGTGCCCCAAATCTTGAGGGGCTCCTGCTCGCTTTTCTGCTCCTCTCCGCCGATATAGGGAATCACGTTGTCGCGCATCTCGGGCCATGTCTCGAACGTTTTTCCGGCTCCCGATATGGCCTGGTAGGTACAGGCAAGGATACGGCTGACGCCGAAATCCATGAGCGGATGCACGGCCGGCACATACGACTGGATCGAGCAGTTGGGCTTGACCGCGATAAACCCGCGCCGCGTGCCCAGCCTCCTGCGCTGGGCCGGTATGACCGCGAGATGCTCGGGGTTGATCTCGGGTATGACCATCGGGACGTCGGGAACGCTGCGGTTGGCCGAATTGTTGCTGACGACCGGAATCTCGGCCCGGGCGTAGCGCTCCTCGAGCGTGCGCGTCTCCGACTTGTCGAGATCCACCGCGCAGAACACGAAATCAAGGCCCGCCAGCGCGTCCACGTCGGCTGCATCGGTTACCGTCAGGCCTGCCATCGCGGCGGGAAGAGGACACGGCATCCGCCAGCGGCCTTCGACGGCTTCCGCGTAGGTTTTTCCGGCCGAACGTACGCTCGCGGCCACGGCGGCCACCTCGAACCAGGGATGATTTTCAAGCAGCAGCGCGAACCGCTGACCCACCATACCGGTGCCGCCCACCAGGCCTACACGCAGTTTTTTACTCATCGCGTCCTCCGCCGGACTGAAATTTTACACAGTATAGCATATGCCCGGGTGCGCCGCAAGCGCGTGGTTTTTCTTGAGTTTCCGCATATGACGTTGTCAAATATCCCCACAGTCTACCCACATCGCGCGCGGCGTGTTATAATGAACGGTATTCGGCGGGCGAAGGAGGACGCGATGATACGCGTATGGGGCACACTACACATCAGGCAGCGGATCGTGTCCGACCATGTCGTCGACCATATCGGGGAGGCGACGCTTCCGGACTATATGGAGTGCCTGCGCATGCTGTGCGAAGCGCTGGACATACCCCGGCCGGTGGTGCTGCGCAAGCACGAGCGGGAGCTGGAGACGTTCGGGCGCACGCGGTTTGGCCCTTCGGACTTCATCGAGCGGGTCGGATTCGATTATTTTGAGATCGAGCTGCTGGCAGAACCCAAAAAGAGACGATAAAAAGCCGCCGGGAGTTCTGGGCGGCTCGTGAAAGGGGATGTCTTTAGTCGTGGCGTTTGCACAAACGGACAAGCAGACTGATGCACCAAAGACCGGCAAGGCCTACCACAATGTATATTGCCCGTGCGAGCCACGCCATCGGGTCGCCGGCTATCGCGGCCACCAGATCCAGACCGAACAGGCCGATCAGCAGCCAGTTGAGCGCGCCGATTATGACCAGGATCAAAGCTACCTTATCCATAGAATTCACTCCTGTCAAAGATTCAATGGTAGTATATCCCCGTATGGCTTAAATTAACCCGAAAAATGGATTCGGAGAATCCTGACGAAAAATAATCGTCTACGCAAGGAGGAAAAACAATGGAAAACCAACTATTCTGGGACAAGATCATCGACTTCCCGCTCGAAGGACGCAGCGAGAAACCCCGCAAGTCGGGGCTCACGATGGTGATCGACAAGGGCATGGGACTGGCCGCCGTCAAGGACTGGCTGACGCTGAACGCGCCGTTCGTCGACTATATGAAGTTCAGCTTCGGCACATCGGCGCTGTATCCCGAGGACGTGCTCTGCGAGAAAATCACCTGCATCCGCAACAGCGGCATCGAGGTCTATCCGGGCGGCACGTTTCTGGAAATCGCGCTCTGGCGCGGAAAGCTCGACGAATATCTTCTCCGGTCGCTGGATCTTGGATATTCGTGCATCGAGGTATCCGACGGCACGCTCGATATCGAGGCGTCCACGCGGCGCGGAATCATAGAAAAAGCGCGCGGTATGGGCTTTTCGGTCATCACCGAGGTGGGGCAGAAGGACGCGCGCGACAGCAAGCCGCTTTCCGCGCTCCTTGAGCAGATCGGCGAGGACCTGCGCGCCGGCGCGTCAAAGGTGATCGTCGAGGCCCGCGAGTCGGGCAAGGGCGTCGTCATATTCGACGGCGAGGGAAAGCTCCGCCGCGACGAGATGGAGCAGCTGACCGCCGCCGCGCCCGAGGGAAGCCTCATATGGGAAGCGCCCGATAAAAAGCAGCAGCACCAGCTCATAGAGCGCTTCGGGCCCGACGTAAACCTTGGCAACATACCTCCCGACGAGGTCGTCGCGCTCGAATCGCTGCGGCGCGGACTGCGGGGCGACACGTTCCGCTCGGCGATACAGCGCAAGAAGGAGCGCGTCTGACGCGCACAAGAAGAGAGAAGGGGATCCCGATGCGTTTATTGCGCAAAGCGGCGGCCGCCATACTGCCGTTCATGCTCGTGTGCGCGCTGTACGCGCCCGCAGCGCTTGCCTTAACCCCAACAGTAGTATCGATTCCCGACGCCGCACTCAACCGCGCGCTGCACAATTGGCTTGGAATCTACGACTATGCAGAGCCAATTCTCAATACGCAGCTTGCGAATATAACGGGCAAGCTGGATCTGTCGGGCTGGGACATCGTCGACATCACGGGGCTGGAGCACCTGGAGGCCGTGGAAAGGCTGGATCTTTCGCGAAACAAAATAACAAGCATACCCGACGCGTTCTGCCAGATGCTGGCGCGCAGCGGCCTCAAGCATCTGAACCTGTCGGATAATGAGCTTACGGGAATCCCCGACGCGATGGCCGAAAGCCGCCTTCATACGCTGGACCTGTCGCTCAACGGCATGTATTCGGTGCCCGCGGGCGTGACCGGCATCGCGTCGCTGCGCAAGCTCAATCTGTCGGGCAACAAGCTGACGCGCCTTTCGTCGGCGCTTGCGTCGATGCCCGCGCTTTCCGAGCTCAATATCGAGGCGAACCGGCTTACCGCGCTCCCGTCGGCCTTTAAGAAGCTCTCGATCGACGCGCTGTATCTGAACTACAATTTCCTCGACCTGACCTCCGCGGCCGACAACCAGAGGATCATTGACGCCATGCCCACCGACGCCGCCTACTACGAGGACCAGCTCAGGCCGCTCACGGGCCTGACGGTTTCGTATCCGGAAGCCGGAGTCGCGGTATTTTCGTGGGACGCCAGCGAGGATATCGACTTTGGCGGCGGCGTCGTGGCGCGGGTCGCCCGCACGTCGGTGCTGCTGGGCGACGACTATATCGGCGAGGCCAAGGCCGGTGAGACGACGTTCACGCGCGAAGGGCTGACACCGGGCAAGGAGTACGAGTTCAACCTGAGCTGGGATTACCGGATATCCGGGACCCCGTACAGCGACCGGTATACGAAATGCTATATCGAGTGCGTGACGACGCCCGGCGAGAGCCCGGACCCGACGGCGACGCCGGTACCGTCGCCCACGCCCATGCCGACGGCGACGCCCGCGCTCACCGCGACCCCCGAACCGGCGACGCCCGCGCCCACCGCGCCCGCGGTCACCGCCGCGCCCGCCGGAACTGCGGCCACCGCGCCCTCGTCCACCGCTTCAAAGCCCGCCGGCGGCGCGCCGGCCCCGCAGTTTCCCACGACGATTATACTGCTCCTCATCGCGGTCGTCGTGCTGCTGCTCATCGCCATAGGCATCGTGCTCACCCATCTGGTCGGTAGGCGGTAGTCCCCGATACTCAGCGAACGATCAGGCTTTCCCGCTCGGGACCGGTGGATACATAGCGCACCGGCACGTGAAGCGCGTCCTCTACGTATCCCACGTAGGCGCGCGCTTCGGGCGGCAGCCGGTCCCAGTGGGTACAGCCGCGGATCGTGCCGCGCCATCCGGGCAGCGCCGTGAGTACCGGCCGCGCCCTGTCAAGGGCGGAGGCAGGGAAGTCGTACGTTTTAACCCCGTCTATCTCATAAGCTTCGCAAACAGGGTTGCTTTCCCGGCCAGAGAGCACGTCCAGATTGGTGAGCGCCACCGCAGTCGCGCCCTGCAGCGCGCATCCATAGCGGGCCGCCACCGCGTCAAACCAGCCCACCCTGCGGGGCCGTCCGGTCGTCGCGCCGTATTCGCCGTCGCTGCCACCCGCACGGCGCAGCGCGTCGGCCTCGTCGCCTGCGATCTGGGACACGAACGGACCTGCGCCCACGCATGTCGCGTACGCTTTAACTACCGCGATCACGTCTCCCAGGCTCCGGTGCGGAAGGCCCAGCGCGGCCATACTCCCACCGGCCAGCGGCGAGGAGGACGTTACGTACGGATAGATGCCGTGATCCGGATCGCGCAGCGCGCCAAGCTGTCCCTCCAGCAGTATTGTCTTCCCCTGTGCGCAGGCGCTGCGCAGCATCGCCGCGACGTCCGTGACCAGTGGCCTGAGCCGGGGCAGCAGCGGCGCGAGCTGCGCGGCCAGCGCTTCCGCGTCGACCGGCGGATGGCGGTACAGGTGC
>JBMNNN010000047.1:0-11737 GCA_050942555.1 Christensenellales bacterium | reverse complement strand
ATTTCGTCCATTTCCAGCAGCTTTTCATAGGGCACGTCCACCTCGCACAGCAGCACGTTCATATGCCCGGGCATACGGCCGGCTACCGGGTGGATCGCGTAGAGCACCTCGCGGCCGTCCTGCTCCAGGCGGTCGGCCAGCTCGCGGACCCGCTGCTGCGCTTGGGACAGCGCCATGCCGTAGCCCGGCACGATGATCACGAAGCGCGCCTCCGCGAGAAGCGCCGCCGCCTCGCCCGGCCCCCGCCCGGGTGCTTCTTCCTGCTCGGAGCCGGGCGCGTCTTCGGGCTCGGGGCGGGGCGCTTCCCCGTTCTCCCGCGCCGGGGCCGCCGTCCCGCCCGCCAGGATCCCCGCGAGCGGCCTGTTCATCGCATGGCACATGATCCGGGTAAGCAGCAGCCCCGACGCGCCCACCACGCCGCCCACCGCCACCAGCAGCGGGTCGGATACCGCCATACCCGCGATCGACCCGGCGACTCCCGACAGCGAATTGAGAAGCGATATCGCGATGGGCATATCCGCGCCGCCAACGCCCACCGCGAAGGCCGCGCCCAGCGCCGCAGACACCGCGGCGCATCCCAGCGCGGTGGCCATTTCCCATGCGCCGTCTAAAGCCGGTATGAGCGCGGCCAGCGCCAGCGCGCACAGAAGGCTCACAAGCGTGATTAGCTGCCGCGCGCGTCCCCGCACGGGCTGCTGGGGCAGCAGCCGCTGCAGCTTCCCGGCAGCCACGAGGCTCCCCGAGAGCGTCGCGGTTCCCACCACGAGCGCGACAGCGGCGGCGGACTGCCCGAAAAGGCCGATCGGTAGCCCGTCTGTCAGCGCGACATACGCCACCAGCGCCGAGGCCGCGCCCCCCAGTCCGTTGAGAAGCCCCACGGTCTGCGGCATCGCGATCATCGCGACCCGCCACGCGCCCGCAAGCCCCGCCACAAGCCCCGCCCCGGCGCATATCCACAGCAGCGTGTCGCCGATAAGCCCGCCGCGCCACAGCGTCAGCGCGATCGCCGCCGCGACGCATCCGGCAGACAGCAGATTGCCGGCCGCCGCCTGGCGCACGCGGCTCATCATCGCGATTCCGGCAAGGACGCCCAGCGTCAGCGCGCCGCACAGCGCGTAATACAGCCCGTCGCTCATCGCTCGCGGTCCTCCCTGCTTTTGAACATGCGCAGCATCCGGTGCGTTACGCCGAAGCCGCCCGCGACGTTGATCATCGCCAGAAATATCGCGATGCCGCCCAGCGCGCGGCTGCCGGTATACATCGCCGCGCCTGTCGCGGTCAGCGCTCCCAGCAGCGTGATGCCCGACAGCGCGTTCATGCCCGACATGAGCGGCGTATGCAGCAGGCTTGGCACCTGCCCGATGAGCCGGTATCCTATAAGCGCGGCGGCTACGAATATACCAATGAGTATAAGCGGATGCATCGCTCCCTCCCTACTGAAGCCCCATGGCTTCCCTGGCTCCGGCGTGTACGATTTCGCCGTCACAGGTCGTCAAGACTCCCGCGACGATCTCGTCGCTGCGGTCGAGCACGATTTTCCCGTCATGCGTCAGGTACCGTAGCAGGCTGAGCACGTTTTTTGCGAACATGAACGTCGCGCTGACCGGTAGCATACCGGGTATGTTCTTGATGCCCTCGATCGTCACGCCGTGCCGCACCGCCCGTTCGCCCGGCACGGTCGCGGCGCAGTTGCCGCCCTGGTCGATCGATATGTCCACGATCACCGAGCCCGGCCTCATCGCGGCTACCATGTCGTCGGTGATGAGCACCGGGGCCAGCCTGCCGGGCACGAGCGCCGAGCAGAATACGATGTCCATACCGGCCACAGCCTCGGCGAGCGCCTCGCGCTCTCGCAGCAGCCACCGCTCGGGAAGCGGGTTGGCGTACCCGCCCCGGCCGACGGCCACGTCCTCGGGGACGCCAGTCTCGATGATGCGGGCTCCCAGGGAGCGCGCCTGCTCGGCGGCGGCCGGACGGATGTCGGCGGCGAATACCGCTGCGCCCAGGCGCCTGGCGGTCGCGATGGCCTGCAGTCCCGCCACGCCAGCCCCGATGACGAGCGCCCGGCATGGCGGCAGCGACCCGGCGGCGCTGAATATCTGGGGCACGAAGCGGGGAAGGTCCGAGGCCGCCATCAGCATGCCCTTGTAACCGGCGCAGGTAGACATCGACGTGAGCGCGTCCATGTTCTGGGCGCGGGAAATGCGGGGCACGCCGTCCAGCGTAAGCCCTGTGATGCCCCGCGCGGCCATTTCGCGCACCATATCGTGGTTGGCCGGGGACGCCGGGTGGATGAATGTAATGAGCGTCTGCCCCGGATGCATGAGCGCAATCTCCGAGCAGCCCAGCGACTCGTTGCAGAGGGGCTCTTTGACCTTGAGGATCACATCGGCAGCCTCGTAGAGCGCCGCCGGGCCGTCGACGATGCGCGCGCCCGACGCGGCATACTGCTCGTCGGGGATGAGCGCTCCCTCTCCGGCCGATCGCTCCACCAGCACCGCAGCCCCGTCGGCTACCATCGCCGCCACGGTCTCCGGAGTGGCCGCGACCCGCCGCTCTCCGCGCATGATCTCCTTCGGAATGCCGATAACCATAGACGCGTCCCCCATATCTGTTATATTATTGTTTTATAATGAACAATGCTGCCCCGACAGGCCATGCCGCATTACGCGTCGGGCAGCGGCGAAAGCTCGTTCTTGGTGGTGGACAGCACGACCAGCGTCCGGGTAGCGGATACGCCCTTCATGCATTTGATGGAATTGATGATGCTGGTCAGCTCCTCGGTGGTTCCGGTCATGACCTTGAGCATATAATCGAAATCCCCGGTTATATAGTGGCACTCGGTGACCTGAGAAAGGCTGGCGACGCTTTCGATGAAGCTGTCGGTAAAGCGGGGATGCTCGAAGCTGACGAGTATGAAGGCGCATATGTCCTTGCCGATGCGCTTCGGGTTGAGCACCACGGTATACTGCCGGATAACGCCCGCGGCCTCGAGCTTCCTGATGCGCTCGATGACAGCCGATACCGACATGCTGACGCGCTCGCCGATAACCGACGCGTTCATACGCGCGTTTTCCCGAAGGCAGTTGAGAATTTTCCTGTCTACGGCGTCCATCGCAATCCCCCCGCGTCACTTCCGCAGGTTCATCATAGCACTATAAAAACAAGAAATAAAGACCTTTGGCAAAAGACGCGCAAAAATATAGAAAAACAAAAAATTACGGAAAAATCTTGCCTTGCGCGGCGCTCTAGCGCGTCCAGACCGTAAAACTTACGCCAGCCTCAAAAATCCCGCAGTCCTTCCGGCCGAATGCGCACCGTGACGCGTCTGAACGGGCAGTTGGCCAGGGCGAAAGCATTTATTCAACAGTTAAGAAAGTGCTCCGTTGGGCTTATAATATCACCATTTCGATGGGAGACTAAATGGTTGCGCAAGAAGTAAACAGTTTGTTTAGTGCTGGGTCCCGCGGTGCTTCACGACCCCCGGATTTTTGGGTACATTTTTCATAAATGTCCATAATTCTGATACTCTGAAAAAACTGCAAAAATAGTTTATTGCAGGTAAACGCTGGTAAGTAAATGCTGTCACCCTGGCAGCTGGCGGCTCCTTTGCGGTTACCCAAAAGCGCGAAAGCCCGGAGATCAGCTCCCTTCCCCCGACAGGAATTCGCCGCCCGCGTCGATCCGCGCCTGCCAGTGATTGAGCCTGGCCGGTATGACCGTATCCATCGCGCCGCCCTTGCGGACCCGGGCTGCCACCACGGTGCGGTCGTCGTCGCGGGTCTGGTACTGGCCCGACATTTCCAGCAGCCGCTCGGCGATCGCCTGCAGCGACAGCCCGCCCAGCCGCGGCAGCGCTTCCTCGACCCATTTGCCGTCGCCTGCCGCGCCGTCGCTCATGAGCACGATGATATCGCCCTCCTCGATGCGCCGGTTCACCGCCGCAGGCTGCACGTTGTCGAGTATACCCAGGGGCAGCGTCGGCTCGTGTATCGTATAGACCCGGCTGCCGCGCAGTATGAACGAGGGCGCGGCGCCGATCTTGATAAACCGGGCCCGGCAGGCGATCAAATCGAAAAGGCACAGGTCCACGGTCGCGTACATCTCGCTGCCCGAGCGCAGCAGCAGCACCGAATTGATCGTCTTAAAGATCACCTCGTCGGAAAATCCGGCCTCGTAGAAATGGCGGAGCAGGTTCAGCGTAGCCGAGCTTTCCACAGCGGCGCGGCTGCCGCTGCCCATGCCGTCGGATATCGCCATGAGGTAGCTGCGAGAGTCCACGGCGCGGCAGCACCAGCTGTCCCCGCAGACCCCGCCATGGGCCGGCTGCTGTGCGGCCGACGACTGCACCCGCAGCGCGCCCGCCTCATAGAACTCGAGGCGGCAGTAGCCGCCCGCGCTGTCGCACCCGGTTTCCCGGCGGCGCATCGGTCGGCCGAGCTCCCTTGAGAGCACGCCCATATATTCCTGTATGCATCGGCGGCAGCCGCCGCAGGAGCGCGCCTTGACGCTGACGCGCAGCCCCCTGGCGTTCTCGTGCACCGTCAGCTCCTTCACCGCGCAGCCCTGGCGGACCAGCGCGTCGCGGAGTATGAGGTTGAGGTCTTTTTTAAGGCGCAGCCGCAGATTGAGCTGTCCGGCCAGGTCGTCCATCACCTCGGCGACGCCGCAGAGCTGCTGGCTGATGAGAGCCCGGCCTTCCTCGAGCCTGACCGCCATGCCGAACCGCACGCGGTACAGCCCCCAGACCGCCCGCAGCGCCGTGATCACATCGTCGAAGTGAAGGCAGCCCGCACGGAATTCCTCGGGAAAATCGTGGGGCCACAGCACCGTCCGCCGGCCCGGCCGCGCCAGCGCGGTGACAAAATAGTTCCACGTCGTGAAAAACTGCTTCTCCCAGCACTCGGCCCGGCGGCTGCACCGGTTGCATACGTCCTGCGCGACCGCCTCCAGAAGCGGCGACACCTCCTCGCACGACGTGCCGGGAGGCGCGCCCGCCACCTCGGCGAATACCTGGGAGAGCGCCTTAAAGCAACCGGCGAAATAATGAAGGCGCGAAACGGCGTGCTCGCGCATCTTTCCAATGAGCTGCGCGGGATCGCCTGCGGCATTCCCACCCAAAGCCCAGCGCCGCGCCCCCGCCCATGCGGCCTCGGGTATCGCGGCCGCGACCGCCATCGCCGCCGCTGCCGACGCCCAGGGCATGAGCCCGATCGGAGAGCCGGTGAGCAGCATACCCAGAAATACCGCGGTCAACGTCCAGCCAGACAGCACGCCTGCGCGCCCCAGCGGCTTCATCGCGCCGGCGGCCAGCCCGCACAGGCCCAGCCCGCCCAACATCCACGGATCCACCGCGCCCACCAGCGCCAGCACGCCGCCCACGGCCAACCCCGCGGGAGCGCCCAGCGACACGCCGCCCACGATCGCGGCCGAAAGCGTCAGCAGCGCGCCGCCGAATACCGGAAGCGAAAACGGCCCGGCCGACCAGTCGGGTATGCCCGCGATGAGCGTGCCCAGCGACAGCGCCATCAGCAGCGCGTTGTCCTGCCGGGGCGATTCCCGGTTTGTCAGGTCGCGCATCGCGTTTACAAACGCATAGTAGAGGACGGCGGCGAGCGCCGTTTCCAGCAGGAACAGCAGTATGTCGTATAGCAGCAGCGTCCCAAACGGCAGCGCCGCCAGCCGCACGCACAGGAGAAGCATGAGGCCCGTACCCACCGAAAAGCGCTTGCCCGAGCGCGCCATCACGGCTCCCGAAAAGCACGCCAGCACCGGCGGAATCATCCTGCCCAGCAGCACCAGGCTGAAGCCCCCGGCCGACAGCCCCACGATGCACCCCGCGGCCGCGGGCAATACCGGCCACCCAGCCACCGCCGCCGCCATCACGAACGCGGCGGCCGCGGGCCGCAGGATCCCCAGCGTCACCACGCCGCCCGAAAGCATTCCCATCAGCGCGACCGCGAGCGGCCACAGCGCCCGGCCGGCGGCAGCCGCCAGCCTCCGGAGTCGCGCGCGAAATACGGCGTCATGGACTCCTTCCATCCCCGTCCCCTCCTCCTTCGTATTGGGGACAGCATAGCAAACAGGGCCGCCTCTTTTTTGTCGAGCGGCGGCCCTATCTATGCGAAGAATGGCGTTTGGGGTCGATAGATGTTATTTCTCTAGCTCTTCCTTGAGGAGCTGCGAGGCGGCGGCGGGCTGCGCCTTGCCGCGGGACTGCTTCATCACCTGTCCCATCAGGAATCCCAGCACTTTTGTCTTCCCGTCCCGGTATTGCTGCACCGGCCCGGGATTGTCGCGTATCACGTCGCGCACGATCGCCCGCAGCGTATCCTCGTCGCTGACCTGCCTGAGCCCCATGCGCTGGATGACGGCGTCGGGATTCTCGCCCGTCTCAAACATCCGGTCAAGCACAGCGCCCTTTGCCGCTGATATGCTCACGACGCCCTCGGCGACCCGGTTCACGAGAGTCGCCAGATCGGCGGGGGAAAACGGAAGCGCGGCGAAATCCAGCTCGCGCTCGCGCACGATGCGCATCATGTCGCCCATGATGAAGTTGCTGACCGCCTTGGCATCGGCGCCGCACGCTACGGCGTCCTCGAAAAACGCCGATATCGCAGGATCCGACGTGAGTAATCCGGCGTCGTATCCGGGAAGGCCGTATTCGTCGACATACCGACGCCGCTTGCTGCCCGGGAGCTCGGGCAGCGCGTCCCGTATCGCGCGCAGCCAGTCCGCGTCGACGCGGATGGGAAGCAGGTCCGGATCGGGGAAATAGCGGTAGTCGTTGGCCTCCTCCTTCGTGCGCATGCGCAGGCTCCGGCCCTTCGCGTCGTCCCAGCGCCGGGTTTCCTGCACGACCTCGCCGCCGTCCTCCAGCACCTCGGTCTGTCGGAGGAATTCGGCGCGGGCGGCCCGCACGATCGCGCGGATCGAATTGAGGTTCTTGATCTCGGTGCGGGTACCCAGCGTGTCGCTTCCCGCCGGGCGGATAGAGAGGTTAATGTCGGCCCGCAGGCTCCCCTCCTGCATCTGGCAGTCCGATACCCCGGCGTAGCGCAGTATCAGGCGCAGCTGGTCCACAAACGCGCCGGCCTCCTCGGGCGAGCGGATGTCAGGCTCGGTGACGATCTCTATGAGGGGCACGCCGCCCCGGTTGAAATCGAGCAGCGTCGACGCGCCATACAGATCGTGCATCGACTTTCCGGCGTCCTCCTCGAGATGGATCCGGTTGATGCGCACGCGTCCGATGCGCGCCTGACCGGCCTCGTCCTCGTACTCAAACTCGAGCGCGCCGCCGGTGCACAGCGGGCGGAAGAGCTGCGATATCTGATATGCCTTCGGAAGATCGGGATAGAAATAGTTTTTCCGGTCCATGTGCGACTCGGTCGCGATGTCGCAGCCCAGCGCCAGCCCCGCGATCACGCATTTCTCGACGGCTTGCCGGTTGAGCACAGGCAGCGTGCCGGGCATGGCCAGGCATATCGGGCACACCTGGGTATTGGGCTCGGCGCCATACTGCGTCGAGCATCTGCAGAATATTTTTGTCCGCGTATTAAGCTCGGCGTGTATCTCGAGCCCGATGACCATCTCGTATTTCATGCCCGGCCTCCTTCCGACACAGCCGGTACGCGCACGTGCCAGTCGGTGACCTGCTGGTAGGCATGGGCGGCCCGCAGCAGCGTAGCCTCGCCGAAAGGACGGCCGATGGCCTGCAGGCCGACCGGCAGCCCGCCCGTAAATCCGCACGGGAACGATATGGCGGGCAGCCCCGCGATATTAACGGACACCGTGCATATATCGGCCAGGCACATCGACAGCTCGTCGACTTTCTCTCCGATACCGAAGGCCGGGATGGGCGCGGTGGGCGTCATCAGTATGTCCGCACTGCCAAGCGCTTTTTCGTAACCGGCTTTGACAAGGCTGCGCATACGCAGCGCCTTTTTATAATATTCGTCGTAATACCCGGCGCACAGCACGTAGGTCCCCAGCAGGATCCTGCGCTTGACCTCTGCCCCGAATCCCTCGGAGCGGGTCCTTGTATACAGCTCGTCTATGTCCCCGGCTCCCTGTGCTCGGTAGCCGTACCGCACCCCGTCAAAGCGCGACAGATTCGATCCGGCCTCGGCGCAGGAAAGTATATAGTAGGCGGGCAGCGCGTAGTCCAGCGCCGGTATCGACACCTCGGTAACGCTGCACCCAAGCTCCCGGAACCGCGACAGCGCGGCCTCGACGGCCTGCCGTACAGCGGGCGCTATCCCCTCGCCCATGTACTGCGAGGGCACGCCGATCTTCATACCGTCCAGCGGAGCGCCGATGTCCCTGAGACAGGCGGGCTGGTCGATGTCCGCGGACGTCGCGTCGCGCTCGTCGCGGCCGCGGACGACCTCAAAGAGCGCCGCGCAGTCGGCGGCCGTACGGCCGATCGGCCCGATCTGGTCGAGCGAACTGGCGTAGGCTACCGCGCCAAAGCGGCTGACCGCGCCGTACGTGGGCTTTAGACCCGTTACACCGCAGAACGACGCCGGCTGGCGGATCGATCCGCCGGTATCGGTGCCAAGCGCGAGCGGGGCCATACGCGCGGCCACCGCCGCCGCTGACCCGCCCGAGCTTCCGCCGGGCACCCGGGACGGATCCCAGGGGTTGCGCGTCGGCCCGAATGCCGAATACTCGGTGGAACTCCCCATCGCGAACTCGTCCATATTGCACTTGCCAAGCGGCACCATCAGCGACTCGAAGAGCCGCTCCACCGCCGTGGCGTCGTAGGGCGGCTTGAAATGCTCGAGTATGCGGCTCGCGCAGGTCGTGGCGATGCCGCGGGTGCAAAGATTGTCCTTAAGGGCGACCGGCACACCGGCAAGCGGCGGCACCGGCTTTCCTTCGGCCTTGAGCGCGTCGATTCGACGCTGCGCGCGCTCAGCCGCCTCCAGCGTCCACGCGCGGTCGGTGAGCAGGAACGCCCCGATCTTGGGATCAAGCTCCTTGACGCGTCCGAGAAACGCTTCGGCGACCTCGGGCGCGGTAAGGGAGCCCTCGTGTATCTTCCGGGCCAGCATCAGCGCCGGCATCGTAAACAGCTTCACTTCGCGCCTCCTATTCAACGACCCGGGGAACCGTAAAGCAGCCGTCCACTGCCTCGGGCGCGCCGCTAAGGGCTTGCTCGCGCGGGAATTCCACGGGCTCCGCGTCGTCGCGCAGCACGTTCGCGCGGGGCAGCACATGGTCCATGGGCGGCGTCTGCGACAGATCCAGCGCGGCCAGGCGATCGGCGAGGGCAACAAGCTGCTCCATGTCGCGCGTCATCGCCGCAAGCTCGTCGTCTTTTATTTCAAGCCGCGCAAGATAGGCCAGTTTTTTCACGAGTTCTGGGGTAACGGACATCGGAATCTTCCTCCAACCTATGGCTCCAGCCGGTGCATATCCCGCGGGAAAAGCGCCGCATAGCGCACGTTGTCGATACCGGCAAGCTGGGCGGTCAGGCGCTCCAAACCGAGGCCCAGTCCGCCGTGGGGCGGCGCGCCATACCGGTGGGTCATCAGGTAGCTTTCAAAATCGTCGGGGTTCATGCCCAGACGGAGCATTTTATCGACCTGCGACTTGTAGTCGTGTATGCGCTGCCCGCCGGTCGTAATTTCAAGGCCGCCAAGCAGCAGATCGAAACTCAGCGTCACCGACGGGTCGGCGGGATCATCCATCGTATAAAAGGGCCGCGCCGCAGTCGGGTAGTGGGTCACGAACACGAGCGGCGTGCCGTAGTGCTCGGCAGCCCAGCGTCCCAGCAGGCGCTCCTCCTCGGGCTCAAGGTCCGCATAGGTACGGATCGGCCTACCGTACTCGCGGGCGATCGTTTCCTTGGCCTCGTGGAACGAAATTTCGGGCACGGAATCGGTGGCGGGCAGCGTAATGCGCAGCATCTCCAGCACGTCGGCATATTCCTCGCGCAGCAGCCTGAACGTATAGGCGAGCATCGCGGTCTCCATCGCCATGATGTCGCGGAAGCTGTCGATGAATCCCATCTCGAAGTCCATGCTGGTATATTCATTGAGGTGGCGGCACGTATCGTGAGGCTCGGCGCGGAATACCGGCCCGATCTCGAATACGCGTTCAAATACCGGCACCATTGCCTGTTTGTAGAACTGCGGGCTTTGTGCCAGAAATGCCCTGCGGTCGAAATAGTCCAGTTTGAATATGTTCGCGCCGCCCTCCGCGCCCGCCGATACGATCTTGGGCGAGTGGATCTCGATAAAGTCCTGTCGGGTCAGGTATTCGCGAAATCCGCGGCACAGGCCGTCCTGCAGCCGGAAAACCGCACGCACCAGCGGATGGCGCAGCACCACGGGCCGGTAGGCAAGATGGCTGTCCAGGCTCAGGTTCACGTTCTGCTTATAGAGGGTCACGGGCGGAAGCGCGGCGGCGCGGCTTACTATCGCGATCCCGTCGAGATGGATCTCAAACCCCATCTGCGCGCGCGGCTCCCGTACGACGCGCCCCGTGACGCGCACGCTGTCGCTTTCGCGGCAGGGGAGCTTCCCGAGGCGCGCGGTGTCCCAAACGCACTGCACGATATCGCGGCCCGTGCGCAGCAGCACGAAGCTGAAGCCGCCCATGTCGCGTATGTTATGGACCATGCCCCGAAGCTCGACCGGGCCTTCTGCATCCAGCAGCGCGCGGGGGCGCAGCGGCGGTTTGGGCTCGGGCGTGATGGTTCTCATGAAATCCCTCCAATATTGGCACGCCCCCATGGGGGCGGCGATTCGGGCAAAAGTGCGCCTCGCGGGAAGCGCACATTTACTCTATTATATCGGTTTTTTTTCCCACGTCAATGCTTTGGTATTTTATGGTTAGTATTTCCTTCTATCCGTTCCCCATCGCGCGCGGATATCCGCCGCGAATCCTTAATGGGATTGCGGTAGAAGTGCGATATAAATGGGCTTAATATGTCCCCAGCTCGAGCCCCCTGTCGAGGAAGTACCGGTATGTCGCGTAATCCACCGTTTCGGGGATCGAGTGGTCGGAGTGGAGAGCGTAGCCGAACTTCTCCTTTACGACAGGTATCTTTCCCGCAAGCTCCTTTTCCACGACGGTAATATCATTCGTATACAGCGTGCGCACGTCCATGCCGCCCATCAGTGACAGCCGGTCGCCGTACTGCTTATATAGCTTAATAAGATCCATACCGGCCTTGACCTCGATGACCTGCAGGCAGTCGATACCGGCCTCCAGCATACCCGGAACGAGCTTTTCCACGCAGCCGCACGAGTGCATGATGATCGGCAGCTTTTTCGAGCGGGCAAAATCGATCGTTCGCCTGTGAGCGGGCATAATGATCTGCCTGTACATCGCGGGCGACATGAAGGGCCGCTCCTTAAATCCCATGTCCTCGTAGAACCAAATGCCGTCGGGCGCGCCCTCGCGCTCAAAAAGGATCTCCATCAGGCTCACGATGAGCTCCGCGTATGTGTTCGCCATATCCCTGACCCATCCGGGATCCAGCGCCATGCCCACCAGCATATGCTCGTGGCCGCACACCGGATGGATGCTCTCGAACACGTTGACGCCGCTCAGGCAGAAGAACTGTCCCTCCCGGGCGGCCCGGGCTTTCGCGGCGCGATACCCGTCAAAGTCGATGCGCCGGTTGGAAGGGGTCAGCCTGGGGCGGATTATATCGTCCCAGGCCGCGCGATCCTTTACGGTAAAGTCTATGTGTTCGGGCGTGGTGTTGTGGAATTTATGGTAC
>JBMNNN010000046.1:0-11796 GCA_050942555.1 Christensenellales bacterium | reverse complement strand
TGGAGCCGCTGGGCGCGGATACGACGGGCAGCCAGTACCTGGAGCCCGACGGACGCTTCCCGAACCACATACCCAATCCCGAGGACCGCGCCGCGATGGAGGCGGTCAGCCGGGCGACGGTTGCGGCCGGCGCCGATCTGGGCATCATATTTGACACCGACTGCGACCGCGCGGCGGTCGTCGGGCCCGACGGACGCGAGATCAACCGCAACCGGCTCATCGCGCTCATGAGCGCGGTGGTGCTCAGGGAGTTTCCCGGCGGCACGATCGTGACCGATTCGGTTACGTCGAGCGGTCTTGCCGAGTTCATCACGAAGCTGGGCGGAGTGCACCACCGTTTTCGCAGGGGATACAACAACGTCATCAGCGAGGCGCGGCGGCTGGAGGTGTCGGGCGTGTCGGCGCCCATGGCCATCGAAACCAGCGGACACTGCGCGCTGCGGGAAAATTATTTCCTGGACGACGGGGCGTATCTCATCACACGGATCCTTATCCGGATGGCCGAGTGCCACAAGCGCGGCGGCAGCCTCCTCGATCTCATCGCGGGGCTGCGCGAGCCCGCCGAGGAGGCCGAGCTTCGCTTTGCGATCAGCGCCGCGGACTTTGCAGCGTATGGCCAGCGGGTGCTGGACACGGTGCTGCAGCGGGCCGGGGAGGACCCGGCATGGCGACTGGCTCCCGACAACCACGAGGGCGTCCGGGTATCCTTCGGGCCCGGGGACGGCGACGGTTGGTTCCTGCTGCGCCTGAGCCTGCACGATCCGGTGCTGCCTCTCAATATCGAGTCGGACGTGCCGGGCGGCTCGAAGGTGATCGCCGAAAGGCTCTATCCGCTGCTTGCCGGTTTTCCGGAGCTGGACCTTGCGCCGATAGCGGATTTCCTGCGGCGCTGAGCCGTTGCTGGTATGTTCATACCTTTCAATGAAGATAGAGGAGGAATACTATGAATCCCATCGATCAAAAGGCCGTCAACGCGATCCGCATGCTTTCGGCCGAAGCCGTTCAGAAAGCCAAATCGGGTCATCCGGGTATGCCCATGGGCGCAGCCCCGATGGCGTGGACCCTCTGGTCCAAGCACATGAAGCACAACCCCGCCAACCCGAATTGGCCCGACCGCGACCGGTTTATACTATCGGCAGGCCATGCGTCGATGCTCATTTACAGCCTGCTGCATCTGTTCGGCTACGGACTGACAATGGACGACATCAAAAATTTCCGGCAGCTTGGCAGCAAAACGCCGGGACACCCCGAATACGGCCACACGGTCGGCGTCGAGACCACGACCGGCCCGCTGGGGCAGGGGATCGCCAACGCCGTGGGCATGGCGATCGCCGAAGCGCGCCTGGCGGCGGCGTTTAATACCGAGGACTTTACGATCGTCGATCACTACACGTACGCGCTGTGCGGCGATGGCTGCATGATGGAGGGCATATCCGCGGAAGCGTCGTCGCTCGCGGGCACGCTGCAGCTGGGGAAGCTGATCGTTCTGTATGACGACAACGAAATTTCGATCGAGGGTGACACCGACATCGCGTTCCGCGAGGACGTGGGGAAGCGCTACGAAGCCTACGGCTGGCAGGTTCTTTCGGTTGAGCGCGGCAACGATATCGACGCGCTGTCGGCTGCGATCGCGAAGGCCAAGGCCGACACTTCCCGTCCCTCGCTCATCATCGTGAAAACGCAAATCGGCTATGGCTGCCCGGCAAAACAGGGCAAGGCCTCGGCCCACGGCGAGCCGCTGGGAGAAGAAAATATCGCGGCAACCCGCGAGCAGCTGGGCTGGCCCGAGCAGGAATTCCATGTTCCCCGGGAGGTGTATGCGCTCACCGAGACGCTGGCCAAAGCCGGCGCGGCGACCGAGGCGGCCTGGCAGGCCAGGCTTGCCGCATATAAGGCGAAGTACCCCGAGCGGGGCAGGGCGTGGGACGAATGGATGAGCGGGAAGCTGCCCGATTTGCCCGCCGATCCGGTCTACTGGGAGTTCAAGGACCTGGACGCGACGCGCAACAGCTCGGGCATCGCGCTCAACCGCATCGCCGAAAAAGTGCCAAATCTGATGGGCGGCTCTGCGGACCTGGCGCCCTCCAACAAGTCGGTCATGAAGAACACCGGCGATTTCTCGGCGGAAAATCGCACCGGCAGCAACGTGCACTTCGGCGTCCGCGAGCACGCGATGGCGGCCATATGCAACGGCATGGCCCTGCACGGCGGCCTGCGGCCCTACGCGGCTACGTTCTTTACGTTCACTGACTACATGAAGCATGCGATGCGCCTATCGGCGATGATGAAGCTGCCCGTCATATACATACTGACCCACGACAGCATCGGCGTGGGCGAGGACGGCCCCACTCATCAGCCCGTCGAGCAGCTGGCCATGCTGCGCTCGATACCGGGCATGACGGTATTCCGCCCGGCGGACGGCCGCGAGACGGCAGCAGCCTGGTGGTACGCGATAAATGCCGACGGCCCGACCTGCCTGGTGCTGACCCGCCAGAACCTTCCCCAGTACCCCGGCACCGGCATGGATGCATTAAAGGGCGCGTACGTGCTGTCGGACTGCGAGGGAACGCCCGATATACTGCTTCTTGCGTCGGGCTCGGAGGTGGAGCTCGCGATGGGCGCGCAGGCAGAGCTTGCGGACCGCGGCATCCGGGCCCGCGTGGTATCGATGCCCAGCTTTGAGCGCTTCGAGGCGCAGCCCGAGCAGTACAGGAAGGCGGTGCTGCCCGATGCGGTGCGCGCACGCCTTGCCGTGGAGGCGGCCACATCCTTTGGATGGGAGCGCTATGTGGGACTGGACGGGGACACGCTGTGCATGCGCGGCTTCGGCGCTTCGGGCCCGGCCAAAGAGCTGTTCGTACACTTCGGGTTTACCGTAGATCACGTCGTGAGCAAGGCGCTCGCGCTGCTCGGTAAATAGTATACTATGCCGCGCGCCGCGGGGCTCCATCCGTGGCGCAGCCATGGCACTCGACGCTAAAGGAGCTGGCGATGAATCTGAAAAAAATCCTCGATGGTTTGCTGTCCGATGTGGACATGCGCTCGGAGATTGCCCGGCGAAAGGCTTATATCCGCTGTATCGAGTACGCCGACGAGCATGTGGATTACGACCAATATAACCTGTTTCTCGCCGAGGCAGCCGACCGGCTGGGCCAGGTGCGCCTGATGCGCGATATTCTCTCGACAAAGCTGCGTCCCACCCAGCGGGAACGGATTCACGTCCGCTTTGACGACGCCGAGGGGTGCCAGATCATCGTCAACCCCGAGGGAGCGCTGTATATGGCGCGCGCGTTCCGGGCGCTGTCCTCCGCGAAGCTGGTGGGCGAGCACATCCATTTTTATTACGGGGAACCGCCGCTCGTGGGCGACTCGTACCCTGTCGTCATGTATCTGGAGGATGACGCGTATTTCGACGATACCGATGAGGACGGCATCATCGGCTCGCCCAGCGAATGGCAGATAGAGAAGCGGGACATCGATCCCTCGGAAATTGCCGGATTCTTTGTGGGAGACTATATGCCCGAGCAGCTTTTCATATCGATCAATAAGGTGTATCCGGTTCTCTCCTGGGAGTGGCTGATGCCCGGCATGCAGGTGTGGAAGAAGGAGATACGGGATAATTCCGACCGCATGATCGTGCTCACGTTCCGGCGCGACGACGGCGAGATACAGCAGATCGCGATCGATTTGGATGATGATATGTTCGGCTTTGTCACGTTTGCGGATCTTAAAAAGATGCTCTGGCGCGATGAGCGCGGATAATCCGGCCGACGGCGGGGGCTTGTCTCCCGCCGTTATTGTTTCTCACCTCAGCCTGGTTTTGTCCTTTACGCGCAGATAATACGGCCTTTCCGGGTATGTTGTTTGGTTGTTTAGCAGTGACCTCATCGAAGTTGTATGGGGCTTTTTTTGAGATTATCTCTGGTTTCGGGCAAGGTTTTCCTATGGCCTTTGACTACGTTGTATTTGTTTCCCGTACTTTTCCCCGTATCCTGGGCCATTCCGGCTTCGGTGTTTGGGGTCTCAAGATAGCACCATATCTCCCCGTCTTTCAGGTCGAATGCCAGCGTCGTCACGATCAGTTTTTCGTCTATGTCCATCGAATCCACGCAGCCCATCATAAACGAGGCGAGGTACAATGCGATAGTCGGAAATTCTTTGGCCTCAGCGATGTGGAAGACCGGCAGGATGTTATAGACCATACCTTCGTAAAGCATAGCGGTGCATAAGACTACCGTTATGATAAGAAACAGGGCCCCAATGATTTCAAACATCCTGGTGATGGTCGTAATGCCCTTGTAGGCCACGAGCCAAACAGCAACAGGCCAATGAGCAGCGTGACGTATTGCGGCGTCATCGGCAGCAACTCCGATTTTAGCACGCCGACCAGCTTCAGCTTCAGATATACGCCCAATATGAAGAAAAACACCAGGTAATACAAGACGATCAGGCGGGAAAAAACCTGCCTACGATCTCCTGGCTGTAATCAAACAGCACCTTCCCCTGATGCATGTTGTTTAGTTTCGTGATGATCACAGCGGCGACCCCGAAAATAAGGGAGACGGCGATAATGGGGATCCAGCTGCTCCTGCCCGCCGTTTCCGCCATGATCTTTGGCAGGTCAATGCTCGTATATGTGGTCAGGGTGAGGAATATGATAAAAAATCTGTCTGTTTGTAATGCTGTTCGTCAAATTCCCACCCCGCTTGCGCTTTTAGTTTATAATTTCCTCTGTGCTGGCGGATATACAGAAATTTTCAGGTTGCCTGTACCCGTATTGCGTGATAATATTGTTAACGATTTAAAATAATGTATATAGAGGTATGCGGATGGCTGAGCCAGGGGGATATTTCACGGGGGATCGGGTCCGAAACACGACGATGTGGAGCTATATGAAGCCGCTTTGGCTTTTTATATTGCTGGCGCCGCTCCTCATGCTCGTAGAGGTCTGGGTGGATCTTAAGCTCCCCCAGCTGATGACGGTCATTATCGACGAGGGCATATCAAACGGCGACATCGCGCTCATCATGCGCGAGGGGTTCAGGATGATCGCTTACGCGCTCATCGGCGTCGCGGGCGGAATCGGCTGCTTTTATTTCTCGACGGTCGCGTCGGAGGGGTTCGCTGCCGACCTGCGCGCAGGCATGTTTGGCAGGGTGCAGTCTTTTTCGTTTCATAATCTCGACCATTTCCGTACCGGCTCGCTGGTTACCCGGATGACCAACGACATCATGCAGGTCAAGCATGCGCTGGCCATGGCGCTCAGGACGATGGTGCGCGCACCGTTCATGGCGCTGGGCGGCCTGTACTATGCGGTGCGTCTGTCGCCCCGTCTGTCGCTCGTGTTCATACCTGCGGTTTCGCTGCTCGCCCTGGGCGCGTCGCTGTTTATCCGGATCGGATTCCCGTACTTCCAAATGCTCAGGAAGAAGCTGGACCGCGTGAACGTCATCATGCAGGAAAATCTGGCCGGAGCGCGCGTCGTGCGGGCCTTTGTCCGCGAGGAGTACGAGAACCGGCGATTTAACGCCGCAAGCCTCGATTTCCGGAACGTCGCGATAAGGATCATGCGCATCATGTCGCTCGCCAACCCGCTTTTCTCGCTCGTCATGTACGGTACGGTCATCGCGGTGCTGTGGATGGGCGGCATCGAGATCGTAGCGGGCGGCCTGACTACTGGCGAGCTGATGGCCTTCGTGCAGTACATTTCCCGCATCATGATGTCGCTGATGATGGTTTCCTTCTTCCTCGTGATGCTGGTCTCGGCAAAAGCGGCCAAGGAGCGCATCGACGAGGTGCTCTCTGAGCGCGTGGACATACTCGATCCCGACCGCCCGGAGTCGGCAGACGGGTGGCCGCAGGTAACGCAGGGGCGGGTGGAGTTCCGCGGCGTCACGTTCCGCTACGACGAGGGCGAAGGCGATCCGGTGCTGCACGACGTGAGCTTCGTGGCCGAGCCCGGCCAGACGGTCGCGATCCTGGGCGCTACCGGCTCGGGCAAGAGCACGCTCGTGCATCTCATTCCCCGCCTGTATGAGGTAACCCAAGGCCAGGTGCTGGTGGACGGCGTCGACGTGCGCAGATACCGCCTGCACGACCTGCGCGGCGCGATGGGCATATCGCTGCAGCAACCGCTGCTGCTGTCGCGCAGCGTCCGGGACAACATCGCCTACGGGGATCCCGGCGCGTCCGGGGAAGCGGTGCGGGAAGCGGCGCGCGACGCACAGGCCGAGGAATTCATATGCGATATGGAAAAGGGATACGACAGCGAAATAGCGCAGCGGGGCGTGAACCTCTCGGGCGGACAAAAGCAGCGTCTCGCCATCGCGCGCGCCCTGGCGAAGAATCCGAAAATACTGATATTTGACGACTCGACCAGCGCTGTGGATGTTACGACAGAAGTCAGGATCCGCGAAGCGCTGCTCCGCCGCGCGGGCCGCGCTACGGTGCTGCTGGTGGCGCAGCGGATATCGTCGGTCATGGCCGCGGACAAGATACTGGTGCTGGACGACGGGAGCATCGCGGCGCAGGGCGCGCACAGCGAGCTAATGAAGACAAGCGCGATATACCGCGAGATATACGAAAGCCAGCTGGGCGGAGGGGAGGCGCAGACCCATGCCTGATGCGAATCGCAGCGCGGGCGGACGCGCAGCCCCCCGGGGATTTTTCCGCCGCCTCATTGAAAAGCTGCCGGGATTCGGTTCGCTGCCCGAGGAATACGCCGCGCAGACCCCGGGCGACTCCAAGCCGGTCCAAGGGCAGCCCGGAGGCCACGGCCCCGGACGCGGGCCTATGGGCGCATTTGCGGGCGGGCGGGCCCGGGATTCCCGCCAGACGCTGCGGCGTCTCGCTGGTTATTTCTCGGACCATAAAGGCACGATCATCATGGCGCTCATCGCCGTACTGGTGACGACGAGCCTATCGTCGGTCGGGCCGATGCTGATGGGCCGGGCGGTCAATCTGGCATCGGGAGCGGTGGGCAGCGCGCTGGGCCTTCCCGGCCAGTTTTTCCTGATCCTGCTGGCCTACGCCGCGATAGTGCTCATCATGGGCATCTTTCAGGGTGTGTCGAGCTGGCTCATGGCGGGCGTGTCGCAGCGGGTGGTGCACGTCATACGCGGCAAGCTGTTCGGGCAGATACAGAAGCTCTCGCTCCGGTTCTTCGACAGCCGCGAGAAGGGCGACCTCATGAGCCGCCTGACCAACGATGTGGAGACCGTATCCTCGGCCATCACCAACAATGTAGGGGAGTTCGTGGGCGGCTTCGTAAGCCTGACCGTCACGCTTATTTTCATGGTGGTACTGAACTGGCGGCTTGCCATCCTCGCGCTCGTGCCGGTGCCGCTGTCGATGATGATGACCCGCTATGTGGCGTCGGTGAGCCGGAAATACTTCTACCGGCAGTCGAAAGCGCTGGGCGCGGTCAACGGGTTCATGGAGGAGATCGTCAGCGCCCAGCAGGTCGTCAAGGTCTTCTGCCGCGAGCGGGAGGAGGAAGCGCGGTTCGCGCGGCGCAACGAAGCGCATATGCAGCTCGCCATCCGGGCGCAGGTGCTTACCGGCATCATGATGCCCACGATCAACCTTATCAACAACATCGGGTTCGCGCTGCTGGCGGCGGTCGGCGGATGGTTCGTGGTCCGGGGCTGGGCCGACGTGGGCATGCTGCTCACGTTCTTCATGTATGCGCGCAACTTCGGGCGGCCGATCGCGCAGATGGGGCAGGTGTTCGCGCAGATACAGTCGGCGCTGGCCGGCGCGGAGCGCGTGTTTGAGATCATGGACGAGGTGCCCGAGATACAGGACGAGCCCGGCGCCGTCGACCACAAGATCAGCGGGCAGGTAAAATTCGAGCATGTCAATTTCGGATACCTGCCCGGCGTACCGGTTTTAAAGGACATCAACCTGACCGCGCAGCCCGGACAGGTCATCGCGCTGGTAGGCCCTACCGGTGCGGGCAAGACCACGATCGTCAACCTGCTGACCCGCTTTTACGACATCGAGTCGGGGAAGATCGAGATAGACGGCATGGATATCCGGCGCTTCCGCAAGGACTGCCTGCGCAGCCAGCTGGGCATCGTGCTGCAGGACACGTATCTTTTCGCCGAGTCGGTCATGGACAATATCCGCTACGGGCGCCTGACCGGAACCGACGAGGAAGTGCGGACCGCCGCGATCAGGGCCAGGGCCGATCAGTTCATCCACCGCCTCCCCGACGGGTATGCGACGGCGCTCACCGAGGAGGGCAGCAATCTCTCGCAGGGACAGCGGCAGCTCCTCGCCATCTCCCGGGCGATGATGGCCGACCCGGCGATACTGATACTGGACGAGGCCACAAGCTCGGTGGACACCCGCACCGAGGTTCACATCCAGCAGGCCATGCTGGAGCTCATGCGCGGGCGCACCTGCTTTGTGATAGCCCATCGCCTGTCCACAATACAGAAGGCCGACAAGATACTGGTCATCGACGAGGGGCGCATCGTCGAGCGCGGAACCCACAGCGAGCTGCTTGAGCGGAAGGGCTTCTACCACAGGCTGTACCAAAGCCAGTTCGCCGGACAGGACAGGGAAGCGCGGGCATAGTACGCAATAGGAAAGCTGCCCGCCGTGGCGGGCAGCCGGATAGCAGGTTTGTTTACTCCCGTTTTCCGTTTATTCGCGGATCTGCGCGAGCGCTTCCTGCGCGCTGCGTATAAGGATCTCGGCCACACCCGAGCGGAAGCGGGAGCTTCTGGCTTCGTAGCCGCCCTCCTCGTAGGCGTTTGCCGTGGGCAGGTAGCCCTCGCTGCCGTTGGTCAGGCACGCGAAGAACGTGGCCTCAAAGGGCGACGTGGCCTTTACGCGCCGTCCGATCTCGGTAAACGGCTCGCCGGGCACGCCCGCTATCGCGAAGCCGCCGAAGGACAGCGCCCATGCGCTCAGGTCGAAAAAGTCGGGCCCGTTTTCCAGCCTCTTCATCCGGTAGGCTTCGGCCACCAGCGTGACGACGCCCATGCCCTTCTCGGGTATATCGCAGTCCCGCCCCGCCTCGTGCAGCGCGATGATCTTCTCGGCTTCGCGGATCTCATCGGCGCCGACCCGGCTGGACGGAACCTGCACATCCCTGTGCGCGTACCGGACACCCGTATCGCTGTCGATCGGCTTTGTTTTGCCGTATATCTGCAGCACCGAGCCCGCGATCGACCTTCCCATGTGGATCGCATGGGCGTAGCCGGAGTTCTCGTCCCATTCGGGGCAGTTCACGTCGGTATGGTTCGTGTCGCCCTGGGCGCCGTTGATATAGACTGCCCGTACGCCGGGGAGGCAGCTTTCCAGCGTGCTGCGCACAAATCCGGGGTAATCCGCGGAAAATTTGCAGCCGCCTATTACATCGGGATGCACCTGGAAGTTTACGAGCAGTATTTCCGGCTTGTTCCGGCGCTCGATTTTCAGCAGCTGGACCGTTTCGTCGGGGGAGCCGATCGGGCGATCGATCTGTGGATTGCGCCTTCCGGGGTTTGTCCGTACGCTCCCGTCCTTCATCCTGTACCGGCGAATGAAGGATATATTTTTGCACTCGTTCGCAGCGTAGCTTAGCTTCGCCTCGCTTCTGTCGGCGAGGGCCAGCGCGACCGCGTCGCCCAGCTTCATGTACACGAATTTGTTATAGATAGGATCCGGATCGTCGGCTGGCGACATCGCCGGGCCGGTGTGGGTATGGGTGGCACACAGCAGGATGGCGTCCTCGGGAATCCCTGTCCGCTCGGAGATGACTTTCCGCGCCCTGTCGGCCTCGCGCTTTTGAAGGCCGATGAGGTCCAGGCTCAGAAGCGCCGCCGTATGCTGTCCGTCGGAAACGGCGATCACGTTCGTGTACAGCGGGTCGAGTATGCCGTCCGCATGGCGCTCGTAGTAGTACCCCTGAAGGCTCACGCCCAACTGCGGCGTAATATCGACTCGCGAGAATCCAACTTCCAGCATGGCTTTACTCCTTTACAGAAAAATAGCCGATGTGCAAACAGGCAACAGGGTGCGCCGGGGCGCCGAAACTCCAAGCCTGATTATATAGGACGCTTTTTACCACGTCAACCATCATTTGTTTTCCGGGTTTAATTTGGTCAATATAGATGAAATGGATGTCAATCTGCACGGTGTACACCGAGTCCATGTTCATCTATAATATATACAGGTTAACTGATTATAACACAGGAGGAATGGCTATGAAATCCATATACGCGTTAAGCCGTGACGAACTGTTCGCGCAGAGCCGCATACCGCTGCGTGCGATACCCGACATGGACAGCTGCTACCGCGAGATCGCGCGCGAGATGATCGACGCCATCCGGAGCCGTCAGGGAGAGCGGATCGTATTCATCGTGCCGGTCGGCCCGGTCGGGCACTATCCTTATTTCGTGGATACGGTCAATCGGGAGCGCATCAGCCTGAAGAACGTTTGGTTCTTCAACATGGACGAGTATCTGAACGACGACGGAACGATGATCGACGAGAAGAACCCGCTCAGCTTTGTCGGGTTTATGAACAAAAACGTATACAGCAAGATCGACCCCGATCTGGTCATGCCCGAGAGCCAGCGTTTCTTCCCCACGATTGGCCAGGAGAAAAAGCTGACCGATACCCTTGAGAAGCTGGGCGGCGCTGACATATGCATCGGCAGCTCCGGGATCAACGGTCACATCGCGTTCAACGAGCCCCCCGAGCCGGGCGATGAGATCAGCGACGAGGCGTTTACGAATCTTCCCACCAGACAGCTGGCTATCGCGAGAGAAACGATCACCATCAACGCCTCGAGGATGCTGGGCGGCTCGTTCGACCTGATGCCGCGGCGCTGCATGACCATCGGAATGCGCGAGATCCTTGCGTCCAAGGTCATTAAGCTTTATTATTTCCGGGAGTGGCAGTGGGCGATCCTTCGCAAGGCGCTCCTTGAGGAGCCCACCCGGAAGGTCCCCGCGTCGTTCCTGCAGCGGCATCCCAATGCTGAAATCATCGCCACCGATGCGCTGCTCGACCCGATGGATTTCTTTATTCCCTGAGGAGGATTAGGATTATGAAGCTGCACCTGACGGGAGACGCCGGATGGATCATCGAGGGCGCGGAGGCGCTCGCTGGAGAGCTGGGGATTACGCTTGCACCCGACGGACTGCCCGTCACCGTGGAGCGGGGGGGCGCGCTGCGCGTAACGCTCCGCGGCCGACAGGGGCGGATCCAATGCTCCAACCGGTGCGAGTTTTTCCGCGCTCTGGGGCTCTTTGTCCAGCATGCCCCGCAAGGGGAATTCGATATCGCGCAGACCGCTGCGTTCGAGAAAAACGGCGTCATGTTCGATGTGAGCCGGGGCGGCGTGCCCACGATCGATATGGTACGCTATCTCCTGCGCAGGATGGCGCTCATGGGCCTGAATATGCTCATGCTGTATACCGAAGATGTGTACGAGGTGCCCGGGCGGCCCTATTTCGGCTATATGCGCGGCCGCTACTCGTACGAGGAATTAAAGGCGCTTGACGACTACGCCGACATGCTGGGCATCGAGATGGTTCCCTGTATACAGACGCTGGGTCATCTGGAGACGGCGCTTCGCTGGAGCCGCGCGATGGGGCATATTACCGACACGCCCTCGGTGCTGCTTGTCGACTGCGAGGAAACCTATCGTTTCCTTGACGAAATCATCGCGGCGGCCAGCGCGCCCTTCCGCAGCCGGCGGATCCATATCGGAATGGACGAGGCGTGGAACCTGGGGCTCGGACGGTACCTGAAAAAGAACGGCTATCATGACAGCTACGACATCATGTGCCGCCA
>JBMNNN010000050.1:0-11522 GCA_050942555.1 Christensenellales bacterium | reverse complement strand
GCTACATATCGAGCGGATACCGTTACTTCGAGCCGGGAAAGCGCCATGTCAACCGCACGATCGACATATGTGTACTCGTCATGGTGCTGGAAGGCACGCTGTACTATACGCAGGACGGGCGCCCCGGCTCGGTTTCGGCCGGGCAATGGCACATCGAGCGGCCCAACGCATGCATGCGGGGAGACCGTCCCTGTCCGAGGCTTAGATTCTATTACGTGCATTTTACGGCGCTTCCCTGGCAGGAGGGAACGGTGGGATTCGAGCCCGTCAATCCGGGAAGCTACGACGAACCGGCCAGCGGCATCGTGAGCATTCCGGTGCGCGGCAAGTTCGACCCCGCCTATTTCGCCCCGATATTCGACCGTCTGGAGCACATGAAGCGAACTGCTCCCAACGACCTCGTCATGCAGCAGGGAGTATTTCTGGGGCTTCTGTCGGCGCTCATGGAAACAGCCCGGCCCATGATGGACAGGGAGAGCCGTCTGGCGGGCGATGTGATGAATTATCTGACCATCCATTTTGACGAGGGAATCAAGGTGGAGAGCCTGAAGGACGTATTTCACTTTTCCGCCGACTATCTCTCCCGGCTCATGCGCGCGCATTACGGCTTTACCGCCAAGGAATACATACAGCAGCTGCGCCTCAAGCGCGCGATGGAGCTGCTCAGCCATACCAGCATACCGGTCGAGCAGGTGGCCCGTATGGCCGGGTATGGGGACGCAACGCTGTTCTACCGGACGTTCAAATCGAGAACCGGTCGGACGCCTGCAAGCTGGCGGAGGGAGCAGCGGTAATGGCGAGGGCGGGGAAAACCGTCCCACCGAAGGACTTATAAAGCCGTAGCAGCCCTGCTCCGGTTTGCCGCTGGTTTATACTCGCATTTACTGCAGACAGAGGTAGATGCCGGTAAGTTCATTCTGTCGCACTGCATCTAATCCTCGCTTATTGACATCCCCTCATTTTGCTGGTATGATGTTCAGTATCAACGAATAGAATTCATTATTAATGAATATCGGAGCGATACCATGGCCAACAATCCGGTACTCTCGGTCCAGAAAGCGCTGGACATACTCGATATACTGGCATTCGAGGATCCCGGCCGTCAGGGGTTCCGGCTATCGGAGCTTTCGGAGCGAACCGGCATCAGACCCAACACCCTTCACAACCTGCTCAGAACCATGATATCCGGGGAATATGTACAGCAACTGGAGAACGCCCGCTATGCGGCAGGCGTGAAAATAGAGCGCATCGGCACGCTCAGCTTTCTGGCGCGACAGGATATACCGGGCGGACTTGCCGAAATCATGCGGCGACTCCGCGATGAAACCGGGGAAAACGTACTTTTCTGCGTGCTGTCGGGCGGAAAATGGATCCGGGTGCTGGAGCTGGCGTCCCAGGGCGCCATCCGGGTAGACACGACCGTTATTGCCGAGTGCAATATCTACGAGAAAGCCTCCGGCAGGGTCATGATCGCATACTGCAGCCCCCAGGAGCTCAGCCAGGTCGTAGAGCGCTGGGGCATGCCGGGTGCGCTATGGGACGGCATCGTTACGCCGCAGCGGCTGGACGACGCGCGGCAGGCCATTCGGGAATCGGGCTACTGCGAGATGCTGACCGTCGGCGGGAGCATCAGCGCCCTGGGCGTGCCCGTACTCACGCGCGACGGCAAGCTCATCGGGTGCATCGGCGTCTACTCCCCCGCTTTCCGCTGCGATGCCGACAGGAAACGGGAGATACGAGAAAAAGCGTTTGCCGCGGCGGCAATGATGCAGCGCGGAATACGCGGCGAATAATGATCGAGGAGGACAACAGATGGACAAAGTTCCTATTGTAGATGGGAGCCGGCTTCCAATGCGCATCGGTGCCGGGGGCGGCCTTGAGGTCGGCGACCGGGTTACCGACTATGCCTGGCGATCGGCCGGTATGCTGGCCCTGTCCTGCTGGGACGAGACGGGCGCGGAGCGCGTCGTACCGGTATCGGCCCAAAGCGGCTGGCGATGGTCGGCGCGGGAGGACGGCAGTACGCTCACCGCCACATTCGCAAGCGAGGCGCTATCGCTGTCGGTACGCTGTGAGATTGCAGCCGAAGGCGATATGCTGCGCCTGCGCATCCCTGCGGGCGGCGTCGTGGAGGGCGGCGCCTGCCGGATCCACCGGATCACGGTTCTGCCCGAGTTCGGCGCGGCAACTGAAGGCGAGGACGGCTATCTGGTACTGCCGGCCAACCTGGGATTTCTGTGTACCTTCCGGGACAAGCAGCCCGCCACACGCGAGTACAATCTCTTCCGATTTATCAGCTCCGGCACCATGCCCATATGGGGCGTTCGCCGCGGCGAAGCGTCGATGCTGGCTGTCATCGAGGGCGGCAAGTTCGACGCGGCGCTGAGGCTGGCGGTGGCGCAGGGAGAGGACCGCCGCTACCATGTGGACCCGGTGTTCACGCTGCGTGACTTCTCCGACGATATGCTGCCCTTCGAGGATATTTCCATCGATTATCTGTTCCTGTCGCCCGGCGCGGGCTGGCAGGAGATGGCGAAGGCCTATCGGCAATATGTATTTGCGTACCGCGGCGTCCGGCCCATCCGCGAACGGGTAAAGGATTACCCCGACGTCGGCTACGCAGCCGAAGCCATCGAGTTTCGCATCCGGCAGGCGTGGAAGCCCGTGCCATCACCCATCGAGCACCAGACCCCAGAAAACGAGCCGAAGCTCACCGTGCGGTGCGATTTCGAAAAGGTCAGCCGGATACTGGATAAATTCCGTGCGCGCGGCATCGACAAGGTTGAGTTCTGCCTGGTCGGGTGGAACGCAAAAGGCCACGACGGACGCTATCCGCAAATCCTGCCGGTCGAGGAGGAGCTGGGCGGCGAGTCGGCGCTACGCGCGCTCATACGCAAAGCGCTGGATATAGGATACCGGATGGTGGTGCATGACAATGAGGTGGACGCCTACACGATTTCCGAGGACTGGGACGAGGAATTCATAATAAAGGATCAGGACGGAAGTCTCGTGCACAACAACTGCACCTGGGGCGGCGGGCTGCAGTACAAGATATGCCCCCAGCGCTTCTACGAGCGGTTCGCGCAGCGCAACGCCCGGCAGATGGCGGATCTGGGCCTCAGGGGAATGCACTACACCGACGTCATATCGATCGTAGGACCGGTCAAATGCAGGGACACGGAGCACCCGCTGACCCGCCGGGAGTGCTCTCTCATCGAAAAGAAGCAGCTGCAGCTTCTCCGCGACCTGTTTGGCGGCGTGCAGTCCGAGGGATCGCTCGACTATCTGGCTGACGTACTGGACGGGGCGCTCAACGCCTCCGCTTCGCTCGAGGAAATGGAAAAGGACGCGCTGGTCGACGAGGTCATCCCCTTCTGGCCCATCGTATATCACGGCACCATCGTCTATAATGTATCCTACGACACCGCAAACTGCACCTGCAAGGGCCCCGATACCGTGCTCAAGCTCATCGAATACGGCGGCCGTCCCTTTTACTATCTTTACTCCGCATTCATGAACACCACAAGTCCCGGCTGGATGGGCCGCCTGGATCTCGTCTACGAGAGCGAAGAGGACTTTGATAGAGAAATGGACAAGATCGAGGCCCTCTACAGGGACTGGGTAAAGCTGCGCCGCCTGCAGTACGAGTTCATCGACGGGTTTGACAAGCTGACCGGCTGCGTGACCCGCACGGTCTATTCCGACGGCAGCGCCGTACTCGTAAACTATGGCGATGCGCCCTACGAGTACGACGGGGTATGCGTACCGCCCCACGGTTTCCGGCTCATAGAGCCATAGCGAAAGGAGCGATCCGATGAAAATCAACGTGGGCTTTGTGGGATACGGCAATTTCGCGCCCCGCATTATTCCTTACTTCCTCGCCCATCCCGACGTGAACAAGGTGGCTCTGGCCGAGCTCATACCCGAGCGGCGGGCCGAAGGCGCGCGCAGGTTCGGCATCACCGAGCTGTATGATTCCTTCGACGACATGCTCCGCAGCGGAAAGGACATTAACTGCATCGCCATACACGTACAGCGCCATTATCACGGCGATATGGTCATTCGGGCCCTTCAGGCCGGAAAGCATGTCTACAGCGCCGTGCCGATGGCGTCGTCGGTCGAAGAAGTGGCCCGGATTACCCAGCTCGCCGGAGAAACAGGCCTCATCTACGCGCTGGGTGAAAACCGCTGCTACGATCCCACCACGATACTCTGCCGTGAGCTGTACACATCGGGGGCTCTTGGAACCTTTCTTTACGGCCAGGCCCATTACAGCCACGATTTTTCGCATTTCCACAGCTACAAACAATATACGGGCCGGGACAACTGGGCGGGCTTCCCGCCGATGTACTACTGCACCCACTCAGTGAGCATGATCCTCTCGTCCGTTGGCGAGCGCGTGACCCGGGTATCGTGCATGGGCTACCATGACCCCGGATGGGCACATATATTTTCTCCCGGCAAAAACCATTGGGACAATCCCTTTATCAACGAGACCGCCACGATGCGCCTGTCAGGAGGCGGCATCATGCGCATCAATGAGTTCCGCCGCAGGGCCTGGGGACACCCGCCGACCACCATCGAGTGCATGAACGGCACGCTGGCCAGCTACGAACGCAGCATGGACCGCCATACAGTCCAGTACGCCCTGCCCGATGGCGGCCAGCGGGTGGAAGACGTCAGCGCACGGGTGACCCCCGCCGCCAATATCGAAAACATGGACGGGTCGAGCGCCTACGCGCCCATACAGCCCATGGGGCGGCTGCCCGAGTCGTTCCGCGCGCTGCATCTCTCGGGCCACGAGGCGACCCATCCGTTCGTCATCGACGACTTCGTGCGGGCCGTAAAGAACGGCAAACTGCCGCCCATCAACGCCTGGGCCGCGGCCCGGTACATGCTGCCGGGGCTCATCGCACACGAATCGGCCCTGCGGGACGGCGAACCGCTGCCGGTGCCGGATCTGGGCGACCCGCCTGCAGGCTGGGAGGTCATGGGCTACTCCGGGTAGCCGCGAAACCGAAAGAAAGGACAGGATAGCATGCTGACTAGTGAATCGGTAAAAAGAATCGCGCTGGCCGCGGGGGCCGATCTGTGCGGCATCGGCTCGATGGACCGCTTCGAAGGCGCGCCGCACGACATGGACCCGCGGCACATATTCCCCGCCGCCACGTCCATCATCGGGCTGGGCTTTCGCATCCCCAGAGGCGTGCAGCGGGGCATCGAGGAGGGTACCCAGTTCTACCAGTACCCGTCGATGGCGTATGGCGGCATCAACGAGGTATTCGCGCCGTCGGTGCTTTACGAGGTGGGCCGCTTCATCGAGGACAGCGGCTGGGAGGCCGCGGTCTACCGCAACACCGGCGCGCGGGGCCGCGTGTCGGATATGGACGGCTCGGAGGGCAACACCCTTTCCCCCGAGGAGCAGATCGATATCGGACGCACGGCGAACAAAACCGCGCACCACCGCTCGGTGCAGTACACGCGCCCGGTCGCGCCCAGCAGGGCCGCGCCCGATCTGCAGTTCCATTTCCGCATCGCGGCCGTGGTCTGCGGTCTGGGGGAGATCGGATGGAGCAAGATGCTGCTGACGCCGCAGTTCGGCCCCATGCAGCGGTTCGCGTATATATTCACCGACGCGCCGCTCGAACCCGACCCGCTCTATGACGGCCCGCCGCTGTGCAAGCGCTGCATGGCCTGCGCCCGGGAGTGCCCCGGCTCATGCATCAGCCAGACCGAATCGATAACCGTCACGGTCGCGGGCAAGAAGCTCGAGTGGGGCAAGAACGACGCCTGGAAGTGCTATGCCTTCTATACCCACGGCGGACGCTATCAGAATCCGTTCGTGCCCAAAGCCGTGTTTGACGAGAATAGGGACGGAGCGCTCGACGTGCTGGAGGGAAAGGCCGAAGCAAACGAGCGCGAGATACTCAAGGTGTATAACGCGCTCGAAGACTATTTCCCCTCCTGGCTGGGGTATAACATGGCCAAGTGCGGCGGCTGTATACGGGCATGCGTCAACATGCTGGAGAAAAAGGGCGGTTGTCTGGAAGGCGCGTTCAGGGAGCCGCTGCGTACCGGCAAACGCTGGGTACTGGACCGGTGAGGAGAGAATTATGATTAACAGCGAACGCATCAAACAAAAAGCCCGCGAATACGGAGCCGATCTGTGCGGCATCGGGGACGTGCGTCTCTACGAAGGCTCGCCGCCCCAGCGCGATCCGCGCTTCATACTGCCGAAGGCCACCGCGGTCATCGGCGTAGCGCTGCGCGTACCCCGGGGAATATACCGGGGAATCCTCGCGGGAACGCAGCGCTATACATACACAAGCCTGGGCGTCAAGGCGCTGTCCGAGGAAATCGCCGGCGCGTTACTTCTGAAAATGGCGCGCGTCATCGAAAACGAGGGCTACGAGGCGTGCATACAGCGCTCCACTCCAGGACTGCGCATAAAGGACGATTTGGAAACAAACCCCGAGGTGACCGCCACGCGGCGGCTCATTCACACCGAGCCTGTCGGCCCCGGCAAGCCCGCCCCCGAGGTGATACTCGACGAAACGCAGTCGGCCGTCATCTGCGGGCTGGGTACGCCCGGATACCGCGGAAACGTACTCACGCCCGAATTCGGACCCTTCCAGCGCTTCGCGTTCATCATCACCAACGCGCCCCTTGCGCCCGATCCGGTGCTCGCCGAATCGCTGTGCGACCAGTGCGGCGCATGCGCCGACGCCTGTCCCGGAAAGGCGATCTGCGGCAGCGAGCGGACGCTCGTTGTCGGAGACCGCGCCTTCCCGTATGGAGGCTGGGATACGTGGCAGTGCAGCGTGTACTACCGTGGAGCCCACCGCTCAAATCCCTTCATGCCGGCTGACTTCCTCCGCGATCACCCCGAGCGGGAAGCGATTCTAAACGGCGAAAAGCGTTTCAGCCGGGAGGAAGCGCTGGCCATATACGACCGGCTCAAATTCCTCCCCAATACGCATTACGGGTATGTGCCCTGCCTGTGCGGCAAGGCCTGCGACACGGCCTGCTATGCCCATCTCGAGCGAAAAGGGCTCATACGGAAGAAGTTTGCGATGGATTTCATCCCCGAACCGGCGACAGGAGGCAGACCATGAGTGATTTTAATGCCATTATTGCCGAGCGCGCCCGCGAGTTCGGCGCGGATATTGTAGGCTTTGCCGACATAGAGCGCTTCTCGGGAACCGACCCCGTCCATGATCCGCGAAGGATATTCCCCCAGGCCCGGTCGGTGATCGGTCTTGGGTTCCGGATGCTCAGGGGAGCGATGCGCGGCATCGAGGAAGGCTCGACATACTACCAGTATACGACCATGGCCATCGAGAGCATCGAGGAGGTCGTGATTCCCCGCACGCTACTGCGCCTTTCGGGTTTCCTCGAGGACGTCGGATGGGAAGCCGTCCCGCAGCGCAGGCATCCGCTCATCATGGCCGAGACCGATGCGACCAATCCCGAACAGGACTACCGGGCGATCGTCAGGGGCGTTACGGGCGAGGTGCAGATGGATTTTCGGCAGGCGGCCATCGCCTGCGGCATGGGAGAGATCGGGCTGTCGGGATCGGTACTGACCGACCGCTTCGGACCGCTGCAGCGCTTTGGCTTCATACTGACCAACGCCCCGCTCGAGCCAAGCCCGATACCCGAGCCACATATCTGCGACGGCTGCGGGGAATGCATGGCGGCCTGCCCCGGCAGCGCCTATTCCGTGGACACCGAAACCATAACCTGCGCCGGCCGGCACTACCCGGTGCGCAGGCTTGACACCTGGCAGTGCGCGGCCTATTATAAGGGTGCGAACCGCAGCAGGAATCCGTTCATGCCGCCCGACGCATACGCGGGCATCCCCGGGCGGGAGGCCATCATGCGGGGCGAATACAGGTTTTCTCCCGAGGAAGCCCGGCGGGTCATGGACGCGACCACATTCTACCCCCCACCGCGCCACAGTCTGGTCCAGTCCATATGCGGCCGGGCGTGCGACCGGGCCTGTTACGCTCATCTGGAGCGTAAGAACGCGCTCAGCAGCAGGTTCGATTCTCCTTTTCGTACAAAGCAGGAATGGCAACTCGGCGAGGAGAATTAGCGGGTAAAAGGAGGGATGAGAACAAATGCCCCAGTATTTCGATTATAATGCGCGTATGGCAGTACCCGACAAGCTCTTCACGCCCCTTCGCGGCGTCCGACTGACGGGCGGCCTGCTGCGGCAGGTATTTGACAACAACATCGGCTTTATCAAACGGCTGGAAATGGACCGGATGCGCTACTGGTTCGACGTGAAGCTGGGACGCACGCCCACGGCCGAGCGCTACCCCGGCCATTTTGAAGACAACTTGAAGGGATCCACCGCCTCACAGTACCTGATGGGCGCGGGCAACGCGCTGCGCTGGGAGGAAGAAGCAGCGCTGCGCAAGGGCGTCGGGGAGATACTCGACTTCATCGAGGAAGCCGCCGAGGACGACGGGTTCCTGATGCCCATCGACAAATTCCATTTCGCCTACCGGGAGTACCCGCACTATGTGCGCATATGGCTGACATACGGGCTCATCGCAGCGGCCCGCGCGGGCGAGAAGCGGGCGTTCCCGCTGCTGCGGCGCTGGCAGGACTGGTTCAACCGGTGCCCGGATCTGCCGGTCATCCGGTATCTGGAGCTCGCGTTCCAGGGCGTCGTCGCGTCCACCAGCGTTTTTTCCACCGAGATCGGCTGCAACCTCGATATGGACATCTGCAGGCAGTATTATGAGGAAACCTGGCGTCTGGCCCAGTTCATCGCGCGCGAGCGCGAAGCGGTCCATATCCGCCGCCAGCCCGGCAAGGAGCCGCATCCCCACGGCAGCGAGCTGGAGGCCTTCGAGGGTTATATCGACCTGTACCGCTATACCGGCGCGCCCTATATTCTAAACGCCGTGTTGGGATGCTGGGAGCTGTACAAGCGCGACTGGCAGCACCCGGGCGGCGGCATCGTCATGTGCGAAGGCTCCCCGGAAGCATATCCCGGCTGCAACTTTATCTATACGAATTACAAGTACAACGAGCTGTGCTGCTCCTCGTTCTGGCTGCATATGAACCAGCGGCTGCACCGGCTGTTCCCCGACGAAGAAAAGTATACGCTCGAGATCGAGCAGTCGCTGTACAATATCGCGATCGCCAACCAAAGCGGGGACGCCAACATCCGGTATTTTGCGTTCCTCGACGATCATAAGCAGCCTTTCCGGCAGATCAACCACTGCTGCTCGGGCGTGGGCACGCGGATATTCGGCTCTCTGCCCGAGTACCTGTTTACGCTCAGCAGCGACACGCTGTCCTGCGACATTTACGGACAGGCGGAGCTCCTGTGGGAGAGCGCACACCAGCCCATACGGGTGACCGAGCAAAGCGACTATCCCTATGACGGGAAGGTTTCGCTCCGCTTCGACATGGAGCGACCGCAGGAATTCACGCTGCGGGTGCGCATCCCGCAGTACGCGGTGTCGGAGGTCGCGCTGTTGCTCAACGGTCAGCCGCTCGCCTCGGGCGCTCCGGGCACGTATGCGGTCGTGTACCGTCAGTGGCAGCCGGGCGACGTCGTTACCTTCGAGGTGCCGATGGGCTTTGCGGCGCATCCCTATTCGGGCGCGAACGAGGTCGAGGGCTTCGACCGGTGCGCCTACACATACGGGCCGCTCCTGATGGCGGTCGTGGGCGAACGGAACCACGAAAATGGCATCATCATATCGGGACGCCCCGACGAGTTCATCGGACGGCTGCGCCCGGCCGGGCCGCCGCTGCACTTCGAGGTGGACGGTGCGCCCGACCTGCGCGTCATGCCCTACATGGAAATCGAAAACGAGGGCTTCAGCTGCTTCCCGATGTTCCCGAAGGAATAATCAGCCCCGCATCCGCTCCCGGCATCGATAAAATCCGGCCAACAGCATAGCGCACGATACATGAGCCGCCGCGGCACGCCACAGGAGCCGCGGCGGCTTGGCTTTCTTCAATATCCCTGCAAACCAAGCCATTTATTTTGATTGCCCCGGAATTGTATTAATGCTATGATAGAAAAAAACAGTGAGTGCGCGCATGGGAAAGAGCGTCGCCTGTTCCTGTACAGGAAAAAACCCCGGTATCACCCCAGTAACGATGCCGTCGCACGGCAGGCGGCCGTACGAGACAAGAAAGACGAGGCGCAGCGTCCATGAGCAACTTCGACCGTGTCGAAAGATATCTGAAGGATTATTTTATCGATGAACTCGGCATTCCATGCTGTGGTCTGGTCGTGCGGCGCGCGCATGAGACGGTCTTTCGCGCTTTTTACGGATATTCGGACGGCGCCCGCAGGATTCCCTCCTCCGGAGACACCCTGTATTTCCTCTACTCGTGCAGCAAGCCGATAACGGTAGCGGCGGCCATGCGTCTGGTGGAGGAAGGCGCGCTCGGGCTTGACTTCCCCGTTCATCAATACCTGCCCGAGTTTCGCGGAGTGTATCTACTCAGGGACGGTCAAAGGATCAGGCCGCGGACCGTCATGACGGTAAGACACCTGTTCACGATGAGCGCTGGCTTCAACTATGAGCTGGACAGGGAGCCGCTGAGGGCTCTGCTCCGGAAAAACGGCGGCCACGCCACCACCAGGGAGATCGTCGCCGCATTGGTCGAGTCGCCGCTCTGCTTTGAGCCGGGCGAGCGGTATCAGTACAGCCTGTGCCACGATGTGCTGGCGGCGGTGGTCGAGGCCGCGTCGGGCGAGCGGTTTTCCGATTTCCTCAGGCGCGTCATATTCGAGCCGCTCGGCATGAAAAATACATCGATGCGCCACGCCGGCGATCCCGTTACGCTGGCCGCGCAGTACTGCTATAATGCGGATGAACGCAACATGCGCGAAGCGCCGCCGACCAACCAGTTTGCGCTCTCGCCCGAATACGAGAGCGGCGGCGCAGGCATCGTGTCCAGTGCGGATGATTACAGCCTTTTCGTCGACGCCATGGCCAATGGCGGGGTGGGACTAAGCGGCGCGCGCATCCTCAGCGCGGAGACCATCGACATCATGCGTACCGAGCAGCTGTCCCGCGTTGCCTCTGTCCAGAACTTTAGCAGCGCGGGCGGTCCGGGCTATGGCTACGGATTGGGGGTGCGCACGCTCATCAGCAGGGATTGCGGCCGGCGCAATGCGCTCGGCTCTTTCGGCTGGGACGGAGCGGCGGGCAGCTATATGCTGGCCGATCCTGAGAACCGGCTGTCCATCGCATACACGATGCATGTCAGAGGGTGGACGGCGCTGATCGGGGACCATGCCGCACTGTGCAATCGAATTTATGAAGCGCTCGATCTGTGATTGAAGCCGGTCAAAGGGCGGCAGCATCGGAGCAGTTCGGTGTTTGATTATGAAGCTGTACGCATTGTGACAATTTCGCAGGTTCATCACAAAACTTGCGCGTTAGTGTAAAATAGTTCTGGGTAAATAAGCAGGCATGACTACAGTACCCGAAGGGAGCCTCCCGCCCCCGCGGGGGCGGGAGGCTCAAAAAAGGTGC
>JBMNNN010000045.1:0-12275 GCA_050942555.1 Christensenellales bacterium | reverse complement strand
CAGAGATAATTTCCGCTATAACGATCTTTCTGATTGACGGCCACGAAAACCAGGTATTATTAAAGAGTACGAATAAGTACGAGAGCGCACGGTCGCAGCAACCTGCAACTTCTTACCACGACCTATTCGACAGCATCCGGCAACCTGTTCCTTCCTCGCCCTCCAAGGAGACTCGATCGATGGAAAGAATCCGCCTTTTCTCGTTGCCGGACAGCGGGATTCTCACGTTCCGCGCAGCGGGCCGTCTGTGGGTCAACGCGTGCTATATAGGAAGGATGCGGCGTGCGGGGCGTCGGAAGCGGCCGGTGCGGGTATCGCCGGGCGGTTCATCCCGCGATTTCCGGTCCGCCCGGCACGGAACCGCATGGAAAACGTTTAACGAGCCGCAGGAAATATAACGGCATCTATTTCCCGCGGCCCATTTGTTTTGTCGCGGCAGTCGGTCGGCTAATCGACTGCCGCCAGTCTCTTCAGGTTATCGAGGCTCTGCCGGATCGCCGACAGCGGCTCCTCGATGCCCTCAAACTCGATGGATACGACGCCGTCGTATCCGGCTTGACGCAGTATGCGAAGGCACTGATCCACCGGCACCTCTCCGTGGCCTACGATGGTCCCGCGCAGGTAATTGCCGCCGCGGGTTGCGAACCAGCCCTGCCCGGGCTGGGGACGCTGTCCCGAGCGGACGAAAAAGTCCTTTGCGTGCACATGGAACGCAAGCGGCGCGACGCGGCCCACCGCCACAGCCGGGTTCTCGTCGACGCACAGGAAGTTCCCTATATCCACCAGCAGCCCGAAGTTCGGATGCCCGACGGCCGACACCAGCTCCTCGACGCGTCTGCTGTCCTGCGCAAACCGGCCGTGGTTCTCGACCATCGTGCGGATGCCCAGCCCCGCCGCGTACTCGGTAACGGAGCGGCACGCCCGCGCGAGAATCGGGAGCGCGTCGTCAAATGTGCGCACGCCGATTTCCGGATTTGCTCCGCCGGCTGCGTCGTGGCGCATGCCCGTCACGCCCAGCGTACGCGCGATTTCCAGCTTTGTTTTCACGCGCTCTATTTCGGCGTCGGCGTCCTGGCGGATGAAATCGGCCCCGGTCGTATAGTTGACGATGGGCAGCGACAGCGCGTCGCAGGCCGCTCTCAGCTTTCGCGCCACTTCGATCTCCGAAGCGCCTTCGGCCAGACCGGCGCTCGCGACCTCCAGCGCGTCGAATCCCATTTCCTTTACGACGGACGGTATTTGAAGGTAATCGATGGCTCCGCTTCTGACGGCTGCGGCGAATGAATAGGTGCTGACCGCAAACTGCATGGATAAGTCCTCCTTTTGCCAAGTGCTCCGGTTCATTATAACTGCGGAGAGGGCGTTTTGCAAGTGAGGATATTCGCGATGCAGGCTAATAGGATTTGCTCTCCGCGATCGCCTTTCTTTTGCTCATCGTACGCTTGTATCGTCTCCCGCCGTATGGTAATATACGTTCGGGGGGAGGGGGATCGGGTGAAAGAGTGTGCGCGCGGGCGCGTGATCACGGCCTCGGCGTTTGTCATGCTGGGGCTCTACGCGTTCGTGGGGACGGCATTTTCGCCGCTGATGCCGACGCTCATGAGCGATTTCGGCATTACGTCGGCACGGGCGGGCCTGATCAGCGTCATGCAGAATACCGGCGGGCTCATTCTGGCGGTTCCGGCGATATTTTTTGCCGACCGTATCCGCAAGGGCTGGCTGCTCTGGTGGGCGGGCGGGCTCATGGCGGCCGGAACCCTCGGTATGGGCGCGCTGGGTTTCGACGGCTTCGGCTTTTTTCTGGCGATCGCGTTCCTGTTCGGCATGGGCAGCCGTCTGGTGGACTCGATATCGGCGGCGTATCTGGCCGATACATACCCCGGGCGCACGGCGGTATGGGTCGCGCGCTCGCATGTCGCCTATGCTTCGGTGGCGCTGCTGACCCCGTGGATCGTACTTGGCATAACCAGGCTCGGTCTTTCCTGGCAGTGGAATTTCCTGCTGGCGGGCTTTGTCGCGCTGGCCGTGCTTGCGGCGCACCGCTGGGCGCTTGCGGGAACGAAAACGCACGCCGATTCCGCGTCGGAAAAATTCTCGCCGCGCGACGTGCTGGCGGTCATGCGAAGCCCCGAGGTGCTGGCGGCAGCGGCGCTCATCTTTTTCCAGGCCATCGGCTTTATCGGCTACACGACGTGGGGGCCCACCTACCTGCAGCTTGAGCGGATGGTCAATCAGGGTTTTGCGGGGATGTCGATTACGCTATTTTTTATCGGCAACATCGTAGGCAAGCTGATGCTGCAATTTTTTGCGCGGCGCTTTTCGACCCGGACGATGCTGACCGCGTCTCCGCTCGTGATGGGGCTTGCCATCGCGCTGGGCGTGCTTCTGGGAAGCCCGATCGCGTTCGTGCTGCTGTCGGCGGCCGCGGGCATGGCGATGGCGATGAATGTCCCGTTCAGCATCGAGTTGGCTACGCGGGGCAGGCCCGACAAGTCGGGCGCGATCTCGTCGTTCCTTTTTATCATGGCTTTCCTGGGTTCTTCGGCGGGCGGCTGGCTGACCGGGGTCGTCGCCGACTGGGCGGGCTATTCCGCGGCGCTTCTTGCGGTGAGCGCGGGCGCATGCCTCCTGGCGCTCGTATCGGCGCTGCTGATGGGCAGGCCAAAGCCGCGCCCGTAGCGCCGGCCGGCTTGCCACTATCCGCCGCATTATTGTGCGGCGGTTTTTAAATGCCCGGCAACGCTGCCGCCGGCCAAAGCTGCAACATACGCCCAAACGGCGGCAATATCGTCATGGAAACCTCCCGCGCGCTCCGCTACAATTGGATCATGGAGGGAGGTTCTCAATATGAACATGCGTGCATGGCTCGCGCAGCTTATCGATGCAAAAGAAAAAAAGCCGCTTCCGATACTGTCCTTTCCGGGAGTACAGCTCTTGGGCGCGACGGTAGAGGAGCTGATCGCCGACAGCGGCACGCAGACGCGGGCGATGAAGGCGATCGCCGACCGGTGCGATACAGCCGCCGCAGTCGGGTTCATGGACCTTTCGGTGGAGGCCGAGGCGTTTGGCGCGGCGGTGCGCTACACCGAAGGGGAGGTCCCGACGATACCGGCGCCGCTCATAGACGGCGAGGAGTCGGCGCGGGCCCTGCCGGTGCCGCCTCCCGGAGCGGGGCGCACGTCCCGGTACATCGAGGCCATCGGGCAGGCCGCGCGGTGCATAACCGACCGCCCGGTATTCGGGGGCGTCATCGGCCCGTTTTCGCTGGCGGGGCGGCTTATGGGCATGACCGAGGCGATGATTGCCAGCTGCACGCAGCCCGATACCGTCCATATACTGCTGCGGAAGGCCACGGAATTTATCATCGGCTATGCGAGGGGATATAAGGAAGCGGGCGCGGACGGCGTCATCATGGCCGAGCCTGCGGCGGGCATACTCTCCCCGGCACTCAACGACGCATTTTCCACGCCGTATGTGCGCGAAATCGTCGGCGCGGCGCAGGATGATTCGTTCCTCGTTCTATACCACAACTGCGGCAACACGCTGCCCCTTCTGCCCTCGATACTGGGTAACGGCGCGGCGGCCTACCACTTTGGAAACGCGGTCGCGATGGACGAGGTGCTGCGCCGCGTGCCCGGCGACGTCGCCGTGATGGGAAATCTGGACCCATCGGGGCTCCTGCGCAGCGGAACGCCCGTATCGGTACGCGAGGGGACGCGCGCGCTGATGGCCGCCTGCGGAAAGTACCGCAATTTCATCCCCTCCTCGGGGTGCGACATACCGCCCCTGACCCCCTGGGAGAATATCGACGCGTTCTTTGGCGCGGTAAAGGAGTATTACGGCCTGTGACTCGGGCAAGCAAAACGGGACGGGCTGTGCGCCCGCCCCGTTTTTATTTGGGGTCTTGTGGTCAGTATTTGCTGCGCGCCGTGTAGGCCGTGTGCAGCAGCTCGTGGGACATGTGACCCAGCGGTTTCCCGAGGAATTCCGCGTACAGCGCCGCGATGTCGGGGTTTTCGTGGGACTTGCGGTGCGTTTTCCCCTCGTCCTCGCGGTAGATGGCTTCCATGCGCCTGCGGCCCACCTCGGGATCGTCGGAGCGGGGCTGGCCGCCGCCCATGATGCATCCGCCGGGGCAGGCCATGACCTCGATGAAATGATACGGGCTTGCGCCGTCGCGGATCTCGCTGAGCAGCTGCGCCGCGCCGGCAAGTCCGCTCGTTACGGCCACCCTTACCGTCACGCCCTCGAGGAACGACCACTCGGGCTTCAGGTCCGTAAGCGTGATTTCTGCGGACTTGATGCGCTCAAATCCCATGATCGGAGCCACGTGGAGCCCGTCGAAGGGCAGCTCGCGGCCTGTGATCACCTCGTATACGGTGCGCAGCGCTGCCTCCATGACGCCGCCCGTCGTGCCGAATATATCGGCTGCGCCGGTCGAGAGCCCCAGCGGGCTGTCGAATTCCCCGTCGGGAAGCGATGGAAAATCGATGCCGGCCTGACGGCACATGCGCGCCAGTTCGCGGGTCGTGAGCACCGCGTCGACATTGGGTAGGCCGCCGTTGGTCATTTCGGGCCGGGTGATCTCGAACTTCTTGGCGGTGCAGGGCATGATCGACACAACGTAGAGATCCTCGGAACGGATCCCGGTTTTCTGCGCGAAGTACGACTTGACCAGCGCTCCCAGCATCATATGCGGGGATTTGCACGTGGAGAGGTTCGCGAGCTGTCCGCTGAAATAGTGCTCGATGAATTTGATCCAGCCGGGGCTGCAGCTGGTGATCATGGGCAGCGCCGCGGCATGGGGCGGCTCGGTATACCCCAGCGCCTGGAGCTGCCCGTCGCTCACAGCGCCCTTTTCATAGAGCGTTCCGACCAGACGGCCGAGGAACTCGTGCCCCTCCTCCAGGATCGTCAGGTCTGCCGTGAAGTTTGTGTCGAACACATAGCGGAACCCGAGATCGCGCAGCGCCGACACCATCCTGCCCGTGACGAGCGTCCCGGCCGGGAGGCCGAATTCCTCGCCCAGCGCCGCCCGGACGGCGGGCGCCGTCTGCACGACCACCGTCTTGCGGGGATCGGCCAGCGCGTCCCACACCGCCCGGGTCGCGTCCTTTTCATGCAGCGCGTTGACCGGGCAGACCGTGGTGCACTGCCCGCAGTACGCGCACGACGCCGAGGCCAGCGGCAGTTCGTTCCCCGGGCCGATCCCGGTGGCAAATCCGCGGTTCTGCGCATTGAGGATGCCCACGCCCTGTACCTCGTTGCAAACCGTCACGCAGCGCCTGCACAGGATGCACTTGCCTGGGTCGCGGACAATCGAGGGGCTGGATTCGTCGGGCGTTTCGGCGGAGCGCTCGCCGGCGAACCGGGCTTCCTCGGCCTGTATCACCTCGCCCAGCGACTGCAGCTCACAGTTTTTGTTGCGCCCGCAGTGGAGACAGTCCTTCGGATGATCCGACAGGATCAACTCGTAGAGCACCTTGCGCCGCTTCATGACCCGGGGGGAATGGGTTTCGACCACCATGCCCTCGGTGACGGGCGTCACGCAGGAGACCTGCAGCGTTTTTGCGCCCTGTACCTCCACCACACAGACGCGGCATGATCCGATCTCGTGCACGCCCCTGCGGTAGCAGAGCGTCGGAATATGGATGTTGTATTGCCGTGCGGCTTCGAGGATCGTGGTTCCCTGCGCTACCTCGCAGTCCCGGCCGTTTATCGTGATATGCACCATGTCGTCTCGCCTCCTCAGGATTGTCTGCGGTCGCAGTGCAGGCAGCGCATCGCTTCGGCGATCGCGTTGAGGCGGTGGTAGCCCTGCGCCACCTCGTCGCAGCTGTGCCTGCGGGTTTCGGGATCCAGGTATTTCATCGGGAAGCGCTCGTGCTCGACCAGCTCCTCCTCATCCTCGATGACGGGGATATCGATCTGCTCTCCCTTGTTCAGCTCGCCCGTGCCGCCCAGATAGCGGTCGATCGAGCAGGCGGCCTTCTTTCCGTCGGCGATGGCGGTGATGACCGTGTCGGCGCCGCGCACCACATCGCCGCCCGCGAAGACGCCCCGCATCGTGGTCATCTGCGTATCGGGGTCCACGACGAACGTGCCCCATTTCGTGATCTCCACCTCGTCGCGGCGGATGAACGGCAGGTCGGAATACTGGCTGACCGCGGGGATTACGACGTCCGCCGGTACCGAGAACTCCGAGCCCTCCACCGGAACGGGCGTCCGGCGGCCGCTCCTGTCGTAGGCTCCAAGCTCCATCCGCACGCATACAACCGACTGCACCCGCTTCCTGCCGCTGATGCGGACGGGCGCGACCATCGTGTGGATCCGGATGCCCTCCTCGAGCGCGTCGTGTATCTCGCGCGGGTCGGCCGGCATGTCGTCGATCGTGCGCCGGTAGAGTATATGCACCTCCCCCGCACCCAGCCGCACCGCCGAACGGGCCGCGTCGATCGCGGTGTTGCCGCCGCCGATGACGGCGACCACGCCCCGCAGCTGCCGGGTATGGCCCAGGTTCACATCGCGGAGGAAGTCAAGACCGTGGTATACGCCGGGAAGCTCCTCTCCCTCTACGCCGATGCGGCGCGAGTACTGCGTGCCGGTGGCGATATAGATCGCGTCATGCTTGCTGCGCAGCTCATCGAAGCGCACGTCCCGTCCCACTTCGGTGTTCGTGAGTATGTTTACGCCCACCTGGCGGATCGTGTTGATTTCCTTTTCGAGAACGGCCTTGGGCAGGCGGTATTCGGGTATGCCCACCGCCAGCATTCCGCCCGCCATGGGCTGCTGCTCGTACACGGTGACGTCATAGCCCAGCTTGCTCAGATAGTAGCCGCAGGTCAGCCCCGAGGGCCCGCCTCCGATGATGCCCACCGACTTGTTGTTGTCGGGGAATACAAGTTCCGCATACGGCTCGTCGGACTTCATCGCCGCATCGGCCGCAAACCGCTTCAGGTCGCGTATGGCCACCGGCTCGTCCAGCTGGCCCCGGCGGCAGCGGCTCTCGCATGGATGCGTGCAGACGCGCCCGCATACCGACGGAAACGGGTTCTCCTGGCGAATGAGCCTGTACGCGTCCTTCGGACGGCCCGCCGCGATCAGCGCCAGGTAACCGGGCACATTGATGCTGGCCGGGCACGCGTTCTCGCAGGGCGACAGGAATAGGTCCGCGCATACTCCTGCGCGGCAGTACCTGTGGCGGATGTGCTCGTCGTACTCCTCGCGGAAGTATTTGATCGTGCTGAGCACCGGGTTTGGCGCCGTCTGGCCCAGCCCGCACAGCGCCGTGTCCTTGATGGTTTCGCCAAGCTCTATGAGCAGCTCCACGTCGCCTTCCCTGCCGCGCCCCTGCGTGATGTTCTCGAGTATCTCGAGCATGCGCTTTGTGCCCAGGCGGCACGCGACGCATTTGCCGCACGACTCCTCCTGCACGAACTCCATGAAGTACCGCGCGACATCCACCATGCAGGTGTCCTCATCCATCGCGATAAGGCCGCCCGAGCCCATGATCGCGCCCAGCTCCACCAGCGAATCGTAGTCGACCGGCGTATTGAGGTGCTCGCTCGTCAAGCACCCGCCCGAGGGACCGCCGGTCTGGGCCACCTTGAAGCGTTTGCCGCCCGGTATGCCGCCGCCGATGTCGAAAAGGATCTTGCCCAGCGGCGTGCCCATCGGCACCTCGATGATGCCCGTGTTGTTGACGTCGCCCGCCAGCGCGAACACCTTGGTCCCGCGGCTTTTATCGGTGCCGATACCGGCGAACCAGTCGGCTCCGCGAAGCAGTATCGTGGGAACATTGCCGAACGTTTCGACATTGTTGATGACCGTAGGCCTGCCGTAGAGACCGCGATCCGACGGGAACGGCGGCTTCTGGCGCGGCTCGCCGCGCCGCCCCTCGACAGAGGCCATCAGCGCTGTCTCCTCGCCGCACACGAACGCGCCCGCCCCGATGCGGATTTCGATATCGAAGCCGAACCCGCTGCCCAGTATGTCGTCGCCCAGCAGGCCGTACTCGTGGGCCTTGCCGATCGCGGCCTTCAGCCGCTCGATGGCCAGCGGGTACTCAGCGCGCACATAGACGACGCCGCAGCTCGCACCGATCGCATATCCGGCGATCGCCATGCCCTCTATGACCAGGAAGGAGTCGCCCTCCAGCAGACACCGATCCATGAACGCGCCCGGGTCGCCCTCGTCGGCGTTACAGATCACATATTTCTGATCGCCGCCGCTGCGGCGGGCCAGCTTCCATTTAAGGCCCGTCGGGAATCCTCCGCCGCCCCGGCCCCGCAGGCCCGAGCGCTCGATCTCGCCTATGACGTCGTCGGGCGTCATCTCGTGAAGCGCCCTGCAGAGGGCGATAAATCCCTCGCGGGATATGTATTCGTCGATCGAGCCGTAGTCGATGACGCCGCAGTTTTTCATTACGATTTTCAGCTGGCTTTTAAAGTACGGTATGTCGTCGATACAGGGCACTGTTTCGCCGGTGCTCCTGTCCACATAGCACAGCTCCCTGACGACCTCGCCGCCCACGAGGTGTCTGCGGACGATCGTCTCGGCATCTGCAGGCGTCAGATTGCAGTAAAATATGCCGCCGGGCTGCACCAGCATGACCGGTCCCACGGCGCATGTGCCGATGCATCCGGTCTGCTTAATGAGCGTCCGCTCCGCGATGCCCGCGCCCAATAGCGCCCTGTCAAGCGCTTCCCGGAAGGCCCTGCTGCCCGAGGAGACGCAGCCGGCCCCGCTGCATACCAGTACGCAGTGATCGTAGCGGCCCTCAAATTCCCTGTATGCGCGGGCGATCGAATCAAGATCGCTCCTGCTCGCGATACGTCTGACCGTGTCGTTCATTTCTCCTCACCCCTCTTACTCGAACTCATCCAGGATCTCCTGGATCCGGTTGGGATTCACGCGCTTGAACACCTTGCCGTCGATGCTGATGGCCGGCGCCAGACCGCATGCGCCGATGCAGCGCATGACCTGCAGCGAAAACCGGCCGTCCTTCGTCGTCTCGCCCACGCCCACTCCCAGCATCTGGGTAAGCTTTTCGACGATCTTCTTCCCGCCCCGCACATAGCAGGCGGTGCCCAGGCAGATCTGGATCGTATGTCTGCCCTTGGGCTGGGTGGAGAAGAACGAATAGAACGTGACGACGCCGCTTACGCGAGAGAGCGGGATATCCATTCGCTCGGCGACGAACCGCTGCACCGGAAGCGGCAGGTAGCCGAATATGGCCTGCGCCATATGAAGGATCTGTATCAGGTTCTTTTCGTCGGCCGCGTAATCCCCGATGACCTGTTCGAGCAGCGCGTACTGCTCCTCCGGGGTTCTTTCGCGGCACCCGTTGTGGACCGTTTGCTCCATCGTTCGCACCTCCGTTTTCGTTGTCCACCATGCGCCTTGCGCTGGTGGCTGTCGTTATTTGTTAAAAATATCACAAAATTTGATAAATTTTTAACATGTTTTGTTAAAATTTTAACGCACCTGTGCACAGTACGACGCATCGACTAAACGCATCCTCCCGCCCGGCATCAAATGCGTACCCTAGATTTCTTTCCTCTGTCTGAGCAAGCGCTCGATCTCCCCGATGCGCAGGCGGCAGCGCTCGATCTCCGCCCTGCAGGAATCGATGCGCGCAAGGAGCTGCGCCCGCTCGGAGTACAGCGCATCGGTATACGCCATGACAGCGCGGAGCGCCTCGTCCACGTCAATGAGCTCGCTGTGGTACTCCTCCCAGACCGAGAGAAGGTTCTCGTCGTAATACTTCTCCTCGATATAGCCGCGGATCGAGTTTATTACGTACTGGAGATGGTTTTTTCTATGAACCAAATCAAGAATCTGCGCCATGGCTGATCCTCCGGTTCCATTCTGTCGGTTGGCTGTCATTGTGCAAAAAACAGTCGAGAAAGGGATCCCCCGGAGATCGGCCGGGGTAAAGTGCTGTTATCCGGAAGCCCTCTTGCTTCCAGCATATTCATTATAGCGGAATTAGCGACAGGAATCAATATGCAATAAGGGAACTTTTATAGAGTATTTGTATTTATACAGTTAATTATGTATTTTTGTAGGTAGTCGGTTGGCCCATTCCGACGCAAACGGCCGCGGCTTGCGTTACCGTCGCCCACTTGGCGGGAGCTAATCAAGCGCCGGTGTCTCCACCCGGAGCGTCCCGTCCTCATAAACCACTCGACCCAGCGCCTCCCCCGCGGCGTACGTCATGTCTATAAAGGCCACGCCGCCCGTCTGCGCGAAGTCCGCATGGAAAAGGGTGATCGAGCTGTCCGCGTTCCAGAGCCGAAGCAGCATCATGTCACTCATCATATACGCATAGTCGGCAGTGGCCTGCGCGCCCGTCTGCGGGTCCAGCCAGCCCACATGGGAGCGGTGCAGTCCCGAGCCCCACGAGTACGTATACAGGAGCTCGTATGCGCCGTTTTCGTCCAGGTCGCACAGCAGCGCGTCCACGAGCCCCAGCCCGCCAAAGCCTATGCCCAGCGGATAGACGTCGTCCCCGCATAGTAGAAAGCTCTCGCACGTGCCGCTGAACTTAAATATCTGCCAGCCCGTCTTTTCGAATATGTCATCCGGCGTAATATTGTAGCAATCCCCGCGGTCCGCCTGCTCGCCCCCCTCTATCCGCGCGAGGAAGTCCTCCACTCCCCGCCTGTCGCCCCGTATGGTTTTCGTGCGGCTCATGTAGTCGGGGGTATTGTCGATCGCATATCGCCAGACGAGTCTCCCGCGGCTGTCGTATCCGCTCAATACCTGCTCGGTGCGATAGTACAGCCGGCTCACGAACAAGGGCGTTTTGAGCGTGCCGGTTATATTGACCGACAGCGCCAGCTCGTGATCGGCGCGCGCTATGTATTTGCGAATTACTCCCGCGTCCACGGTAAGCTCCCGCGCTGCGTTGCCCGCGCCGTCCATGAGAAGGAGCTTTTGACCGCAGGAGAGCGCCAGCATATCCGTACCTTCGCCGTCCACGAACCGCGTATCCTCAGCGAACGTCCGCTCCCAGACCATGCGGCCCGCGGCGTCATAGCAGACCACCGCGTCGCTCAAGCTGCTTTCCCCCTCGCGAATACCCCAAAATGGCGACAGATAGATCGCCCCGCCCGCCGCGCGGAATCCCTCTCCCCGGGGGACGTGGTAGGGCAGGCGCATGTGCCACACCGGCGCAGGACTCCCGTCAATGAGCGCGAGCACCGCCGAGCTTTTCCCGTCCCGGGAGGCGGCGAAGTCTCCGTCCGACGATTGTGTCGCCAGCACGACGGCGACGCGCTCCTCCCCCATGTACGCGGCGTCTATGAGCTGGTCTTGGTCCGATCCACCGTACCACGCTTCGCGCAGCAGATTTCCCGCGCCGTCGAGGTGCGACAGATACAGTTCGTCCGCGGCGTCCCGCTCGTCCTGGCCGACCGTCACAAATCCGCCGCTCTCGGTCTCAAACACCGCCATAAGCGCCAGAGCGGCGTACCCGTCGTAGGCTTTGGACCACAGCACGCCGCCCTCGCCGTCGCAGCGAACGAGCGTCGGGGAAGCGTTGTCCCGGTTCGCGCCTGACGGCGCGATCGCGAATGCAAATCCCCCGTCCCGGGTGACGACCAGAGGCTCCACCGTGAAGTACTCGTCCCGGAACGGAAAGCGGACCGTCCGCACGAACCGGCCTTGCGTGTCGTACATGCGTATGATCGCGCACCCGGCGGCGGATTCGGGCAGCAGATAGCCTCCGGGAAACGCCGTGGCCGAGAAGAGCAGCCCTTTTTCCACGACCTGGGCGGGATAGTCCTCGGGAAGGCTCCCGAAGGGCCGCACCGCGCAGAACGCAGCCTGCGCGGTCTGCGAGTTCCGTCCGGGGAGCGACGCGCACGCCAGAAATACGAGCAGCACCGCCAGCGTGCGAGCAGCCTTTTTCATCGCTCTGCCTCCTAACCGCGGGCCGATACTCCACGCGCGGTGATCGGCAACCCGCGAAGAGCATAGTCGCAACTTTTCAGCAATCAGCCTTTGTAGGTGATTATTCATATTATACTGTTTCTTCCACCGTTATTCAATATTAGAAAAATGTATTGTTGTTAACAAGTCCGCCGATGGACGCATGTGGGCGACTTCATGGTTTGCTCTCCCACCAGCGCATGATCACCGAAATCCGTGGTATAATGAGCGCAGTAAACCGAAGGGAGCGATGACGATGAAAGCATATATCGACCGCGACGGCTGCATTTCCTGCGGCCTGTGCGCCGAAACCTGTCCCGCAGTATTCCGGATGGCCG
>JBMNNN010000044.1:0-12374 GCA_050942555.1 Christensenellales bacterium | reverse complement strand
CACCTGCTGTCGCCGGTCCATGTACGTCGCGGTGACCTGTACGATCGAGGGGTCATAATCCTTTGCCGCGTGGTAGGCCGCGCGCAGTATCTCGGCCTTGCGCACCGCCGATACATCCGACGGCGGGATGCGCACTGGATGAATGGATGCGATGGCTGTGGGCGCGAGCGTGATCGCGGCGTCCGCAGCCTGCTCACTGCCGATCGCGGCCGCCGCCTGCCGGGCCGCCTTCAGCAGCCCCTCCAGACTCGTATCGTTCGTGTATACATAGACGCTGCCAAACTCCCGGAAAACCCGTATACCCGCGCCATGATCCCGACCGGCCACCGCCTCCTCGACCCTGGCCGACAGCATCTGCAGGGAAGCGGTCTGCGTGTCCTCATAAAAGATCTCGGCGAAGTCCCCGCCTGTCTCCAGCGCAGCGGCCAGCACCCGAGCCGCAGTTTGCTCATTCAGCATCCTCTGGCTCCTTTCCATCGTCTGATATGCCGCGCAGCGCGCGCAGCTCCCGGATCCGTCTCTCGAACCCCTCCTCCGAGGGATGATAGTACCGCTTTCCCCGCGCCGAAACCGGCGCGTACTCCTGCTTAATATAGTGCCCCGGATAATCATGCGGATACAGGTATCCCTTCCCCGCGCCCAGCCGCTGCGCGCCCGCATAGCTGGTATCGCGCAGGTGCACCGGGACCGGATGGTGCTCATCCCGTTCTGCGTCCCGGAAAGCGCTGTCCCGGGCTGCCACGACGCTGTTGGACTTCGGAGACTCGCACAGGAATATGATAGCCTGCGTCAGAGACAGACCCGCCTCGGGCATGCCCACCATCTCCAGCGCGTGTCCGGCCGCGACCACCTGCTCCATCGCGCCGGGGGCCGCAAGCCCTACGTCCTCCGAAGCGTGCGCGATAAGGCGGCGCACGATGACGCGGGGATCCACGCCCGCGTGGATGAGCCGCGCGAACCACGCGAGCGCCGCGTCGCTGTCCGAGCCGCGCAGGCTCTTGCAGAAGGCCGACAGCATGTCGTAATAGTAGGATTCGTCGCACTGAATTACCCGCTGCTGTATGCTCTCGGAAGCCTCCCGGATCGTGATGCGTATAACGCCGCCTTCCCCGGGCGGCGTCGTCAGCGCAGCCAGCTCCAGCGCATTGAGGGCGCTGCGCGCGTCGCCGTTGGCGACCGACGCCAGGTGGTCGAGCGCCTCATCGTCCATCTCGATGCGCATTCTTCCAAACCCCCGCTCCTCGTCATAAAGCGCGCGCTCCATCGCCTTTCGCACCTGCGCGGCGGTCAGATGGCGGAACTCAAAAAGACGGCACCGCGACACGATGGCAGGCGTCATCGCAATCATCGGGTTCTCGGTGGTCGAGCCGATGAAGCGAATGATGCCCTTCTCGATGGCCGGGAGTATCGAGTCGCTCTGCGCCTTGCTCCACCGGTGGCACTCGTCGAGAAGCAGGTATGTCGACCGCCCGTACAGGCGGAGATTGCTGTCGGCCTCCTCGATAACGCGCCGTACGTCGGCTACCCCCGACGTAACCGCGTTCAGCTTTTCGAACGCGGCGCGGGTTGCGCCCGCTATGATATGTGCGAGCGTGGTCTTGCCGGTACCGGGTGGGCCATAGAATATGCTGCTGGTCAGCCGGTCTATTTCGATGGCGCGCCGCAGCAGCTTTCCCGGACCGACGATATGCTCCTGTCCCAGGAACTCGTCGAGCGTCCGGGGCCGCATGCGGTCGGCGAGCGGCGCTTTCTGCTCCAGTGCGGGAGTAAAAAGGTCGTCCATGGCGCTCCTTTGCTAAAACCTGCGGTACCAGAATACCGCTGATTCTTCGGCGTACGGGGTATTGGCATACAGCATCGTATCCACCGCTCCGATCGTCATGCCCTGCCTGCGGTAGAACCTGCAGGCCAGCACGTTATTCTCCTGGGTCTCGAGCATGAGTCCGCCCAGTCCGCGCTCCCTTGCCCACGCCTGGGCGCGGTGCATGAGCGCTGTGCCGATGCCCCGGCCCGCTCGGGCTCGCTGACGGCGATGTCCTCGATTCAGCCGCTCCTCATACGTCCAGACGCCGCCCTCAAAGCGGGGCACGATGCGGCCTATGATATTGAATACCGCCTCGATCCTGCCTACGCCGGGTATATGCCGCTCCTCCATCTCAACGATCATCGTCCCCGCTCTCCTCAACCCTGCAGCGCGTCCATCACCCGGCGGTACAGCTCCGCGCCCATCTCGGCCTCCACCGCCACACCGTCGTCCCGGTACTCCCGGGAAAGTATGCGCGCCCGGTCGTACACCTCGGAGAGCAGCGCGCCCCGGTCGTAGGGAATGAGCAGCGTCACCCTGCGCACATCCTCGCGGAGCATGGCCTCTATACGCTCCAGCACGTCAGAAAGACCCGCTCCCGTCAGCGCCGACACCGGAAACTGGGGCCCGTCCGCGCTCGCGAGCCGTCTCCCGTCGGCCACCAGGTCGTATTTGTTGAGAAGCACGAGCCGCCGGGACAGGTCGGCGTTCAGAGAGCGCAGCACCCCTTCGGCCACCTGATACTCGGGCTCCATCTGCTCGGAGGAAGCGTCCACCACATGCAGCAGTATATCGGCATGAACCGCCTCCTCGAGCGTAGAGCGGAACGCGTCTATGAGGTCGTGGGGCAGTTTGCTGATGAAGCCCACGGTATCGGTCACAAGGATCTCCCGGCCGCCGGGCAGCGTCACGCGGCGCGTGACCGGGTCCAGCGTCGCGAAAAGCCTGTCTTCGGCAGGCACGCTGCTTCCCGCCAGCGCGTTTAGAAGCGTGCTCTTGCCGGCGTTCGTGTACCCGACGATCGACACGACAGGGATGCGGTTGCGCTCCCGCCGGTGGCGCCGGATGTCCCGCCGCGTACCCAGCCTGCTCACCTCGCGCTCTAGCTCGTATATGCGGCGGCGTATCTTCTGCCGGTCGCTTTCCAGCTTGGTTTCGCCCGGGCCGCGCGTGCCGATGCCCCCGCCCAGCCGGGAGAGCGCCTGCCCGATACCGGCCAGCCGGGGAAGACGATACTTGTACTGGGCCAGCTCGACCTGGAGCTTGCCCTCATGGGTCGTGGCCCGCCTCGCGAATATATCGAGTATCAGCATCGTGCGGTCGATGACCCGGCACCCGAGCTCCTCCTCGAGGTTCCGCATCTGCGCGCCGGTCAGCTCCTCGTCGACGATCACGAGATTCGCCTCCAGCGACTGCCGCAGGAGCGCCAGCCCGGCCACCTTGCCCCGACCTATGTATGTCGCGGGGTCGGGCACGGACTTGCTCTGCAGCACGCGCTCAAGCACGATGACGCCGTCGGTATCGGCCAGTCTGGCCAGTTCCTCCAGCGAGTCTTCGCTGTCGAGACCCACGAGTATCGCCCTATCGGGCTGTACGGCCTGCGCACCCAGGCGGGTGGCGCTCTCAGAGATGCGCTGCTCGCACCGCTCGATCTCATTAAGCAGCAGTTCGTGGGGTATTTCGCGCCGCGCAAAGGGACCCATCCGCTCAACGCGGTAATTGCCGTCGTCCAAAAGCTCCGACAGGAAGCCTACTTCCATCCCGGTTACGCGGCCGTCCCGCACGCCCAGCGACGCCATCGCATCGAATCGCATGCGCTTGAGCGCGCTCTCGTCCACCGAGGAAAGCCGCGGGTCGCCGTCGGGATGGGTATGGATGCAGCGAATGCCGGTGAGCCGCCGCGCGCCCCGCCTTACCCGCAGATCGGGCAGCCCAACCCGGTCGTGCTGCCCCACCGACACGTCCATGACCATGCCGTCCCGCGCGATATAGACCGATATTTCCCGGTTCACGCGGCCGCTCAGAGCGGCCAGCGCGTCCAGGAGCCCTGCCGACACGAACTCGTGGCGCAGCGTCTCCATATCGGCGTTATAAAGCTTTTCCATCTCGTCCAGCAGCGACCGCCGGATTCCCGTGATATTCCCGTTAATCAAGCGAACCTCTCTATCTGCTCCCGAGCTGCCCGTATCGGATCAGCAGACCCTCCATCATCAGCAGCATCAGCGCGCATACTCCCAGTGCCGCCGGAAATCCGGGCATCGGCGCGCCGGCGCGGGCTCCGCCCGCGATGTAGACAAAAACGACCAGTATCATAAGCACGATATGCGCCGACGCGACCGCCAGGAGGGCTGCCCACGGCAGCCGTGACGCTTCCGTCGGCGCCAAACAAGAGCGGTACCGCGTCGGGAAGCCGCCGCCAGATGGCGGTCAGCAGCGCGGCCATGCACGCCGCGAGCGAACCCGACACCGTTTGAAAGATTCTGGCGACCAGCTTCATTCGCGCCTCAGCAAAAAACATAAAGGGCCGTGGATGATCCCGCCGGCCCTTCCGTCCGGCCCGCGGCCGGTGGCATACTGCCTGTGGCTTATTACTCTTCCTGTTCCATTTCCTTTCTGGCTTTCTCGATGACCTTCTGGGCGATGTTGGGCGGGACTTCCTCGTAGCGCTCCAGCATCATCGTGAAGGAGCCGCGGGCCTGCGTCATCGAGCGCAGATCGGTGGCGTACTTGAACATCTCGGCCTCGGGCACCTCCGCAAGCACCTCCTGCATCCCGCCGGGCTTGGGGTTCATGCCCATGATGCGGCCGCGGCGGCGGTTCAGGTCGCCGATCACGTCTCCCATCGAATCTTCGGGAACCAGCACGGACACACGGTAAATCGGCTCGAGCAGCACCGGGTTCGCTTCCGCACAGCCCTTCTTGAATGCCAGGTGCGCTGCGGTCTTGAACGCCATTTCCGACGAATCGACCGGATGGTACGAGCCGTCATAGAGAGCGCAGCGCAGGTTCACTACCGGATAGCCCGCCAGGACGCCCCGGGTGATGCATTCGCGCAGGCCTTTCTCGACCGCCGGGATGTACTGTCGGGGTACGACGCCGCCCACCACGCGATCGACGAACTCAAAGTCTGCCGAACCGTCCTCGATCGGAGAGAACTCGATCCATACGTCGCCGAACTGGCCGTGTCCGCCGGTCTGCTTCTTGTGGCGGCCCTGCGCGCTGACGGTCTTTCGAATGGTCTCCCGATACGGAACCCTGGGATCGGTGAGCACCGCCTGCGTACGGAATTTATTCATGAGCTTGCTGGTGATGATAGCAAGGTGCAGCTCGCCCTGACCGCTGATCAGCGTATCGCCAGTCTCGGGGGATTTCCGAATCGTTAAGGACGGATCCTCTTCCTGAAGCCGGGCCAGACCGCCGAACACCTTGTCCTCTTCGCCCTGCTTGGCCGCCACGACCGCGAAGGTGATGCATGGTTCGGGGAATGCGACAGGCGGATACTGTATCCTGTCGGCCGGGTCGCAAAGCGTATCGCCCGTATTGGCGCTGATCTTGGACAGCGCGCCGATGTCACCTGCGCGGAGCGCGTCCAGCTCCAGCTGCTTTTTGCCTACCATCGTGTAGACATGGTTGATCTTTTCGCTCTTGCCGGTGGTGGTATTCTCCACCGACGTGCCGGCGGTAAGCGTGCCCGACATGACCTTGATAAACGAAAGACGGCCCACGAACGGATCGGCTATGGTCTTAAATACGAAAGCCGAAAGCGGCAGATCGTCCTGCGTGGGCCGCGCGACTTCGTTGTCGGTTCCGGGCACCACGCCCCGGGCGGGAGCCGCCTCGCCGGGCGACGGGATGAAGCCGATCAGCGTATCAAGGAGCGCTGTCGTGCCCTTGTTCTCGAGCGCCGAGCCGCACAGCACAGGCACCACGGCCCCATTCGCCACGCCCTCGCGCAGGCCCTTTGTGATCTCTTCTCCCGACAGCGTGCCTTCTTCGAAGAACTTCTCCATGAGCTCCTCGTCGCTTCCGGCCGCAGCCTCTGTGATGCCCTCGCGTATCTCGGATACCGTATCCGCCAGGTCGCCGGGTATGTCTGTTTCCTTTACCGTCTTCCCGTCGAAAAGATAAGCCTTTCCGCTCAGTATGTCGACATATCCCTTAAACCCGCCGTCCAGTATCGGCCACGTGATTGGAACAACGCCCACTCCGTATTTCGTCTTAAGCTCGTTCAGCACGTTGCTGTAGGATACGTTCTCCCGATCTAGCTGGTTGACGAAAAAGATGCGCGCCACACTGTGCGCTTCGCAGTTCGCCCAGGCTTTCTCGGTACCCACGTCCAGGCCCGCGGCCGCGCCCACCACGATGACCGCGCCCTCAATCACGCGCATCGGGCCTGCGGCCTCTCCGACCATATCAAAATATCCCGGCACGTCTATCACATTGATCTTGTGATCCTTCCACTCGACCGGAGCCAGCGCCGCAGATATCGAGAATCCGCGTTTCTGCTCCTCCGGATCAAAGTCGGCGGTCGTGTTCCCGTCCTCGGTACGGCCCATCCGGTCGATCGCGCCGGATGTATATAGCATGGCCTCAGCGAGCGTGGTCTTCCCCTGTCCTCCGTGGCCCAGCAGGCCAATATTTCGAATCTTCTGCGTTTCATACTGCTTCATCTGTCGGTCCCCTTTGCACAAAATAAACGCCGCCGGGCGGCTCAAATTTGCTGCGTAACCCATTGTATCAGAAAAACAGGTTTTTTCAAACAGTTTTTGCGGATCTTCCGCGCATATTTGCGGTAATCCGGAAAACAGCCCGGCTTTTAAGCCGTGCCCGGATGACCAGACCGCTTGCGTGCCGCACTCCCCAAAGCGTTACGTTCTCCGGTGGCAGGCGAACGTCTGGTCGACCTCCCTGAAATGAAGGCTGCGGTACAGGGCGATCGCCGCCTCGTTGCCGCGGTCCACCGTCAGGATCGGGATGCGCCCTGATTCCTCGATATGGCCGCACAGCCGGGCGGTTACGGCGCGAGCCAGTCCCCGTCCGCGATGCGTGCGAAGCGTACCCACGCCGCCTATGACGCCGTACCGGGGGGTCCACGCCTGAATATGGGCCTGCGCGGCCATGACCCCGCCCACGGCGCCGATGAGATACCACTCGTCCCGCGTTCGCTCGGTCAGTCGCTTGCGCACGGCGCGCATGTCTGGATCAAAGCCGAAGCACTCCCGCATGCAGACCCGTATGAACAGCGCGACGCCCGGATCCCCGGGAACCATGTCGGCCCGTATGATATCGATGCTGTCCGGGGCCGGGGAAAGCGGAACCGCCGTATCCCGCTCCATCAGTATCAGCGGCCGCAGCTCGTACACGCCGGGTATGCTCTGGATGTGCACCCCCGTGCTGGGCTGAAAGGAGTAATCCCACAGCGTATGCCATTCGAAAGCCACCGTAAGGCTGCGCATTTCCTCGGTCCACGGAGCGTTCAGGCATACCATCATATTGCCGTCATTAAATAACGCAGCCACGCCGTACAGTTCCTCGCCGCGTCGCGCAAAAAAGTAGTCGCCGCACCGTAGGCGTCCGGGAAAGTTCAAAAACCCCGCGGACAGCAGGTTCCCCATGATCGGCGCTGCGTACCGCTCATAGCGCTCAAAGTAATCCAGCAGTTCCTTCCGCCGCCAAAACATCACCGGCGAAATCATCCGCAGTTCCTTCCCGCCTGCGCCCGGTGCCTGCCCGACACCCGGCGCCTGCGCGTCCTATCCGCATTTGGAGTATCCGCAGGAGCGGCACACGGCGCATCCGCCCTCGTATTCCAGTTTGCCGCCGCAGTCGGGACAGCCTCCCGGTCGGGCCGCGTCTTTTTGGGGAGACTCCAGGAGCGCGCCGTCCCCGGCCGTACCGGCAGGCGCCGCGTCCCCCAGACGCCGTCTCATGTCCAGCGCCTTTTGCAGCACCCGGCCGATCGCGTCGGGACAGGAAAGCACCTCGATACCCCCGTCCATGTTTTTGCGCCGCATCGTAGCCAGGCACCGGATACCCCGAAGCTGCTCGATCAGCACCTCGGGCGGCATACCCGCCCGCAGCGACATCGACAGGAGGCGGCTCGTCGCCTCGGACTGCGAGGGGCAGCCGCCTCCCCGGCCCAGGTTCGTGAAAACCTCGCACAATCCATTTTCGTCGAAATTGGCGGTGATATACAGGTTCCCGCAGCCGATCCTTACCTTTTCGGTAAAGCCCCACGTGGTGCGCGGCCGCTCGCGGGGCGACAGGGCAGCCGATGCGTCGGATTCAGACTCCTGCGCCGGGTGCGGCTCTCCGGGCTGCGAGGGCCCTGCGCCGGTACTGAGTACCTGGCTGTCGCGGCTCCCGTCCCTGTATATCGTCACGCCCTTGCAGCCCAGCGACCAGGCAAGCATGAATACCTTGCGCACCGATTCCTCGGTTGCGTCGGCTGGGAAGTTGACGGTCTTGGACACGGCGTTGTCGGTATGCCGCTGGAAAGCCGCCTGCATTTTGATATGATACTCGGGCGAAACGTCATGCGCCGTTACGAATACGCGCCGGACGTCTTCGGGAATCCCGCTCACCCCCCGCAGCGAGCCGGTCCTAGCGATCTCGCACATCAGGTCGGGCGAATAGAACCCGCGCTCCCGCGCCACCCGCTCGAAGCACGCGTTCACCTCGGTAAGCCTCGCGCCGTCCATGACGTTGCGCACATAGCTGAGCGCGAAGAGCGGCTCAATGCCGCTGGAAGCGCCGCATATCAGCGAGATCGTGCCGGTGGGAGCGATCGTCGTGACCGTGGCGTTCCGCATCGGCTCGCCGCCCGCAAACCTGCTGTCCCCGAATGCAGGGAAAGCGCTCCGCTCGGCCGCCAGCGCCCGGGAAGCGGCGATCGCCCGTTCCTCAATGAACGCCATGATCCGTTCGCCCAGCGCCACGCCCTCGTCGCTGTCGTACGGGACGCCCAGCTCATAGAGCATGCCCGCAAATCCCATGACGCCAAGCCCGATCTTGCGCGTTCTGAGGGTCATGGCCTCGATCTCGGGCAGCGGGTACCGGTTCGCGTCGATTACGTCGTCGAGGAAGCGGATCGCCAGGTCCACGGTCTTGCCCAGCGAGGCAAAGTCGACGCCGCCGTCCGCGACGAAGCGCTCCAGATTGATGGAGCCCAGGTTGCAGCTCTCATAGGGAAGAAGCGGCTGTTCGCCGCAGGGATTCGTGCTCTCCACCTCGCCCAGCGCAGGAACGGGGTTGTCCCGGTTGATGCGGTCGATGAATATGATGCCCGGCTCGCCGTTTTTCCAGGCCATCGAAACGATCAGCCCGAACACATCGGCTGCCCGCAGGCGGCCCACAACGCGCCCGTTCTGGGGCGCGATCAGCTCGTACTCCCCGTCCTGCTCGACGGCCCGCATGAACTCCTCGGTGACCGCCACGCTGATGTTGAAATTCGTAAGCTGCGCCGAGTCTTCCTTGCAGCGTATGAAATCGAGTATATCGGGATGATCGACGCGCAGTATGCCCATGTTCGCGCCCCGGCGCGTCCCGCCCTGCTTAACCGCGTCGGTCGCCGCGTTAAACACCTTCATAAAGCTGATGGGTCCGCTCGCGACGCCGCCGGTGGAGCGCACCGACTCTCCGGCTGAGCGCAGCCGGGAAAACGAAAAGCCGGTGCCGCCGCCGCTTTTATGGATGAGCGCCGCGTGCTTAACCGCGTCGAATATCTCCTCCATGCTGTCGCCCACGGGCAGCACAAAACAGGCCGATAGCTGCCCCAGCGGCCGGCCCGCGTTCATGAGCGTGGGCGAATTGGGCATGAACCGTAGCTCCGCCATCATCCGGTAGAACGCGTCGGACAGCTCCGCAACCCTGTCTTCGCCGCCGTACCGGCTCTCCACCGCGGCGATCGCGCCGGCTACCCGGCGGAACATGCCCTGCGCGTCCTCCGCAGGATTCCCGTACTCATCGCGTATGAAGTAGCGCTTTCGCAGAACCTCCAGCGCGTTGGCTGATAACTCCAATACGATCACCCGATCCATATGTAGTGGCCGAACATCCTTTCGGCGCTACATATTGTACATGTCCCCGCGCTTCTTGTCAAGCATCTCCGGCATTCTCGTCAAACTGGAGGCTGATGTCCAGCGCTCGGACCGAGTGGGTCAGCGCGCCCATCGATATATAGTCCACGCCGGTGGCGGCGACCTCACAGAGGTCCCGGGAGTCCATGTTGCCCGACGCCTCAACGAGCGCACGCCCGGCAATGAGGGACACGGCCTCGGCCATCGCCTCGGTGGTCATATTATCCAGCATGATGATGTCTGCCCCGGCCTCGAGCGCTTCGGCCACCTGGGCAAGGTTTTCGGTCTCCACCTCGATTTTGAGCGTGTGCGGAGCCCGCAGCCGCGCCGCGGCGACGGCCTTTGCGATACCGCCTGCCGCGCGGATATGGTTGTCCTTTATGAGCACGCCGTCGGCCAGGTTGAAGCGATGGTTGTACCCGCCGCCCACGCGTACTGCGTATTTCTCGTATATGCGCAGTCCCGGCGTCGTCTTGCGGGTATCGACGATACGGGCTTTGGTGCCCTTTATCTTCTCGGTCTCAGCGCGCGTCCGGGTTGCGATGCCCGATAGCCGCTGCAGGAAATTAAGCGCCAGGCGCTCTCCGGTCAGCACCGGTATCGCCCTGCCGCGCACCTTCGCGATGACATCGCCCGCGCGAAAGCTGTCCCCGTCCTGGAGAAGCGCCTCCAGCCCGATCTCCGGGTCGGCGTACTCGAATACCGCCCGCACGATTTCGATACCGCACAGCACGCCCGCTTCCTTGGCGATGAAGCGGCCGCTTATCCGCGCGTCCTGCGGAACCGTGGCGAGCGTCGTGATGTCGCCGGTGCCCACGTCCTCCGAGAAAGCCCGCGCGATCAGTTCCCGCAGCGCATTTTTGTCAAACATCGCAGTCCTCCCCTTCGTCGGTCCGGTAATGCGAGCCCGCCGACCGCTTCCTAGCCAGGGCCGCCGACAGTATTTGCCCGGCTACCTGCGCCATATTGTATAGCTCCATCGCGTGCACCGTGGTCAGGGCTGCGTCTTCCAGCCGTCCCAGCAGTCCGTTGACATGGTGAAGACCCCTGCGCATCGCGTCGCCCCTGCGGATGATGCCGCAGTACTTGACCATGATGCCCTTGACCTCGTTCCTCTCGCGCTCGATATCGAGTACGACGGGCTTCCGCCTTGGATAATCGGGCAGTTTCGCGCGCGGCGGACTGTCGTCCGCCCGCTCGTTGATGTGCGTCGCGCAGCGCCTGCCGAACACCAAACACTCGAGCGTGGAATTGCTGGCCAGCCGGTTGGCCCCGTGCACGCCGGTGCATGCCGCCTCTCCGCACGCATACAGCCCCGGTATGTTGGTCGCGCCCCACAGGTCTGTGCGGATGCCGCCCATCATATAGTGCTGCACCGGCCCTACCGGGATGGGCTCAGTCGCGATGTCTATGCCGCTTTCCATACACCGGGCGTATATCGTGGGGAACCGCTCCCGCAGGAATTCCCGGCTCCTGTGGGTGATGTCGAGCCGCACATAGGGCGATTTCTGGTGCTGTATCTGCCGGTATATCTCCCGGGCAACGACATCGCGCGGAGCAAGCTCGCGCATCGGGTGTATGCCTTCCATGAAGCGCTCGCCCGCGTCGTTGAGGAGAATTCCCCCTTCGCCGCGCACCGCTTCGGATATGAGGAAGCACTGGCGGTTGCGGTTGGCGGGGGTATAAAGTCCCGTCGGATGGAACTGGACGAACTCCATGTCCTTAAGCTCCGCTCCTGCGCGCAGCGCCATCGCCATCCCGTCCCCGGTCGCGACGCTCGGGTTGGTGGTATAGCGGTAGATCTGCCCGATACCGCCCGAGGCGATGATCACATGCCGCGCGGCGCAGTAGACCCACCGGCCCTGATCGTAAACAAGCAGCCCCGCGGCGTGGCCGTCGTCCATGACGATGTCGGCCACGAACGTGTTCTCGTGCACCGTCACGCCCGGCGTGCGCAGTATGGTCTGCTTGAGCGCCCGCACCATCTCCTGGCCGGTCGCATCGCCTCCTGCGTGCAGGATCCGGCTCATGCCATGGCCGCCCTCCCGCGTGGTAAGCAGGTGGCCCGACATGTCGGTATCGAACCGCGCACCCAGGCGGAGCATCTGTTCGATATCGCCGGGGCCCTCCTCCACAATGACGTGCACGGCACTCTCGTCACACAGGCCCGCGCCCGCCTTGATCGTGTCGTCGAAATGATAGTTGAAGCAGTCGTTCTGCTCGGTGACGGCGGCTATACCGCCCTGAGCCAATGAGGAGGAGCTGACTTCCAGGGTTTCCTTTGTGAAGAGCGCGCAGGACAGCTTCCTGCTCAGATGGTACGCGGCGTACAGGCCCGCCAGCCCGCTGCCTACGATGGCCACGTCGGCACGGACCGTCTCTATCGGGCCGTTGGGCTCATAAACGGATTCTCTCATCAACCATTCTCCCCCGGCTCCTCCGGGACAAACGGCCGGCACCCCCGACGGGGCCGGCTCGTGAACCTGTATATG
>JBMNNN010000043.1:0-12726 GCA_050942555.1 Christensenellales bacterium | reverse complement strand
CGGCCCGCGTATCCAAGCGGTCCGGTGTCCGTTCGTACCGGTTGGCATTGGTAATTCGGTCCGCTTCTTCATCCAGCAGCTTGTTGAGCGTCTCTTCCACCGATCCCCTGACCAGCTCCTTCAGCTCGTTCTTTATTCCCGTCTCATCCAGGTGTATAATCTTGTTCATAGGGCGTTCTTCCTTTCGTGTTGGTTGTTTTTTTGCATTCCTATCCTACACGACCTGAACGCCCTTTTCAATTGTGCGAAAAATAGTATACCTTATCACGAAAACATGCGTAGTGAGAGCAATATCAAAAGAAAAGCTGGCACAAAGCGGGCTTATCAGCTGTTTAGATTACTACAATGAGCGTCATGCTCTGAAGTTATGTTGAACCACCGTATGCCGAACGGCACGTACGGTGGTGTGAGAGGGGAGAGTAAATCTCCCCTACTCGATTAAAGGCCATTCCGATCGTATGTGCCGGATTTCATCGTAGAAAAATGCATATAACTGAAAGTCGGGGGCTGCTCCCGCTGCTGTCGGCTGCAAAGAATGCGACAGGCAATGTCGATTTGCGCGTCTTTGTGGTATAATGGTGAGCAATACGACAGATAAGAACAGATGGAGCGCATTATGATTTGTTTTATCGTCAACTCGATCGCGGGCAAGGGCAAGGCCCTGCGCATCATCGAGCGGATCGCCAGACGCCTGAGCCGGGATAAGGTTCCCCATGATATTCGTTACACCGCCTTTCCCGGCCACGCCACCACGCTGACCAGGGAAGCCATTACCGACGGATATACGACCATCGTCGCGGTGGGAGGAGACGGCTCGGTGGGGGAGGTGGCCACCGGTCTGCGGGATACCGGAGCGGCGCTGGGCGTCATACCCGGCGGATCGGGCAACGATTACTGCCGAGCCCTTGGCATTCCCGCCGACCCGATGCGCGCGCTCGACGTCGTGCTGGCGGGCCGGCGTCGCATGGCCGACGCGCTGAGCGTGAACGACCGGCTGTTCATGAACATCGCGAACATCGGCTTTGGAAACGCGGTGGCGATCCAGGCCGAGCGGTTTAAAAAGCTGGGGCGGCTCGCGTATCTGGTCGCGGTATTCTTTACGGTCTCGCGCTTCCGCGGCGTTCCGGTGCGCTTTACGCTCGACGGACAGCCGTTTGAGCAGCCGATACTCCTCATGGATATCGGATGCGGGACCCATCTGGGCGGAGGCATGAAGGCGCTGCCCTGTGCCGACCCGTTCGACGGCATGCTGGACGTATGCTTCGTGGACAACGTAAGCCCCTCTACGATCATCCGGCTTCTTCCCCTGTATATATCGGGTAAGCACGAAAAGCTTCCGATCGCCCATTTTCACAGGTGCCGCAGCGTGACGCTTGAGTATCCCGAAGGCCCCGTCACGGTGGGGGCCGACGGCGAGCGCGTAGCCGAGGCTGACCGGACGCAGGTAACGATCCTTCCCGCCGCGATTCCGGTGATCGTTCCGTAATATGGCCGCGACACGGCGGCCTGTCCGGTATTTTTTCATGCGGTCCGGCCGAAAATAAATGGGAAAACCGAAGGAGGTCTTTCCCATGTCGCGGGTATCCTGTATCAATTGCGGCGAAGAAGATGATGCGCGCAGCATGTCCGTTTGTTCCACATGCGAAGGGTACATTTGCTCTCGCTGCGCCTCGATGATGGACGGGCAGTGCAGCTGGTGCCGCCAGTCCAGCTTTACCAACAGCGAGCCGCTGTAGCCACTCTGCGTCATATATCGCTGTCTGCATCGGGCGCTTTGGCCCCGGGCGTTCCGTCCGCAGGCTTTTTTTGGTGCTCGGATACGATGGGCAGCAGCGAAGAAAGGGGGAACCCGCATGCGCTTTCTAGTCTTGCCGATAAAAGCTTCCGGAGGATCCCTCCCGAATCCGGCGGGACGAACGGGTATCCCCGGCAGGAGCGCGCCATGACCGCGGGAAGGGAGCCGGAGCCGCCGGTAATCCGCAGCTTTCGCCCGATTGCGGACGCCCGATGCCGCGCGCTTATACTGGGCAGCATGCCGGGGGTCGCCTCGCTGCAGGCGGGACAGTATTACGCGCACCCGCGCAACGCGTTCTGGCCTATCATGATGGCGCTCCTTCAAATGGACCCGGAGGCGGGATATGAGGAGCGATGCCGCGGGCTCCTGCGTCGCGGCATCGCGCTGTGGGATGTGGCGGCCCAGTGCCGCAGGCCGGGCAGCGCCGACGCGGCGATCCGCGATTGCCTTCCCAACGACATCCCCGGCCTAATAAAAAAGTGCCCGGAGCTGCGCCATATCTATTTTAACGGCCGCGCCGCCCAGCAGCTTTTTTTCCGGTTCGTGCCGACCGATCTACTTAAGGACGCGGGCATCGGGACGCATCTGCTTCCCTCGACCAGTCCGGCGTATCCGTTGGCGTTTGAGGACAAGCTCGCCGCCTGGCGAACAATACTGGATGGGCTGTAAAATGCAAAATTAACGCCCTTTTGTACAACTTTTTATATGGTAATAAGCAGCGTGCTGTGATATAATGCGCAACGTTGGGGTTTTATTTCATATGAAGGGTAGAGGGGACTATCAATGACCATCAGAATGGGAATCCTGGGATTCGGCGGTATGGGCAACTGGCACCTGAACCACGCGCCACAGGTCGAAGGCGTTGAGGTCGTCAGTGCGCACGACATCGATCCGGCGCGTCTTGCGGCGGCCCGTGAGAGCGGACTGAAGGCGTACGAGAGCCGGGAGGAGTTCCTGGCCGATCCCGACATCAACTTCGTGCTGGTGGCGACGCCCAATCATCTGCACAAGCAGTTCTCGATTGAGGCGCTTCGGGCCGGCAAGCACACGATGTGCGAAAAGCCGGTGACCCTGTCGGTCGCCGAACTGGACGAAATCATCGCCGTGTCGAAGGAAACCGGCCGCCTGTTCACCGTTCACCAGAATCGCCGCTGGGATCGCGACTACCAGGTGTTGTGCAAGGTCATCAGGGAGGGCACGCTGGGAAAGGTCTATTCGATCGAGAGCAAGGTGTTCGGCAACAACGCGAAGTTCTACGGCTGGCGCGCGTTCCCCGAGTACGGCGGCGGCATGGTGCTTGACTGGGGCGTGCACCTCATGGACCACTTTACGTGCCTGTATCCCGACCGGAAGATCAAGACCGTGTTCGCCCAGCTTTTCAGCCTCGCCAATCCTGGCGTGGACGACCTTTTCAAGGTCGAGATCGTGTTCGAGGGCGGCCCGTCGGTCCATGTACAGGTCGGAACCTACGGCCTGCGCAAGCCCCCGCGCTTCTTCGTGCTGGGCGATCTGGGCACGATGACGATCGACGACTTTACGGGCGAGAAGGGCGGCATTACGGTCGTCAAGCATACGATCGACGAGCTGGGCAACGTCATCATCACGACCACCGCAGGGCCTACCCGCACGATGGCGCCGTGGCCCGACGAGTGCTTCGACAATCTGGAGCTTCCGCCCCCCACGCAGTCGTGGACCGCCCTTTACGAGAATCTCGTGGGCGTGCTGCGCGGCACCGCCGAGCTGATCGTCACGCCTGAAAGCGTGCGGCGCACGATGCAGCTCATAGAGGCTGTCTTTGAGAGCGCGAGGACCGGTGCGTCGGTGGCCGTCGATCTGTAAATGATCTTAAAAAACTACATAACGAACACATCGCAGGGTGCCCTTCGGGGAGAATAGGGAACAGGGTGCAAATCCCGGCGGACCCGCCACTGTATACGGTAGCGCGCTTCAATGCCACCGGCCAGAGCCGGGAAGGGAAGGCCGCGCGAGCCCGGAGCCAGGAGACCTGCCAGGCGATGCGTACGGAAATGAAGGCAAAGTTTCCGGATGCTGTTTGCATCCGGAAACTTTATTTTTAAAGGGAGGTTTTTGATGAATAAATATGAGATACCCGCGCTCGACGCGGATGCGATGGAACAGGCCCGGGCCTGGCTCGACGGGCTCGTCAAGCCCGTGGGCTCACTGGGGCGATTGGAGGAAATCGCGATCCGGCTGGCCGGGATCACCGGTCAGGTTCACAGCACGCCGGGCCGGAACCGGGTCGTCGTATTCGCCGCCGACAACGGCGTGCACGCGCAGAGCATCACGCCGGTGCCCCAGGCGGTGACGGCGATACAGACCGCGAACATGACGCGCGGCCTGTGCGGCATCAACGTGCTCTGTCGGCACGCGGGCTGCGAGCTTGTCGTGGTGGACGTGGGCGTCGCGGCCGACGCGCCTATACCCGGCACGGTGTACCGCAGGGTGCGGCGCGGCACCGCGGACATCGCGCAGGGCCCGGCCATGACGCGGGAGGAGGCGCTGCGCGCGATGGAGGTGGGGACGCAGATGGCCCATGAGGCGGCTGACGAGGGCGTCCGCCTGCTGGGCGCGGGCGAGATGGGCATATGCAATACGACGACCAGCAGCGCGATGCTGGCGGCGTTCACGGGGCTGCCGGTGCCGCAGATCACGGGCCGCGGCGCGGGCATCGACAACGAGAGACTCCGCCGGAAGATCGTGGTCATCGAGGAAGCGCTGCGTATCAACCGGCCCGATCGGTCGGATCCGCTGGACGTTCTCAGCAAGGTGGGCGGGCTCGATATCGCCGCGATGGCCGGACTCTACCTGGGCGCGGCGGAGCGACGGATACCGGTCGTCGTGGACGGCTTCATATCGGCGATAGCCGCGCTGACCGCGGTGCACATCGACGGGCGGGCGCGGGATTACCTTTTCGCGTCGCACAGCTCCCAGGAGCCGGGATATGTGCCCACCATACGCGAGCTGCAGCTCGCCCCGGCGCTGACGCTCGATATGCGCCTCGGAGAGGGAACGGGCTGCCCGCTCATGTTCTTTATTATCGAGGCCGCGATGCGGGTGTGCAACGAGATGGCCACATTCGAGCAGGGCGCGATCGACAACAGCGAGTTCGTCGATATCCGCAAGGAAGGCGTATAGACACAGGCCGCAAGCCGCCAGGGCATTACCGGGCGGACTGGTCTCCCCAGACGCTGCGCATCCAGGCAAGGCCCCGCCTGGCCGCCGTTTCGCCGTCGGGCCAGGGCAGCACCTCCAGCGATACCGCCCGGTCGTACCCGATACCGATGAGCGCGCGGCCCACCGCCGCGAAATCGACGTTGCCCGCGCCCGGATACCGTCGGTTGCTGTCGGATATGTGGACGTGCGCGATGCGCCCCCGGCACGACGCGAAGGCTTCCGCGACATCGGGATCCTCTATGAACATATGGTGGGTATCCAGCAGCAGCCCGATATCCTGCATGCCGGGCCGCTCGAGGAATCCGAGCGTCTCCCCGGTGGTATTGAGAATCCGCGTCAGGTAGAATGCGATCGGCTCCAGCGCCAGCGTGACGCGCTGCTCGCGGGCGTACTGCGCGACGGGCGCGATCTCATCGGCAAGAAGATCGCAAAGCGCGGGGATGTCGGCGAATGCGGCGTTGCCCCTGCACATCCCCAGGAAGACGACGGCGCCCAGCCGGGCGGCCAGATCGATGTGCTCCCGGTAGCGCGTGCGCATCCTCTGCCGCACCGCGGGGTCGGGCGACGTCATCGTCAGGCCGTTGAGGCTGTACTCGAGGCCCGTCGCGATGGCCGACACGGTGATGCCCAGCCGCTCTGCCGTCTGCGCGATCCGCTCGGCATCGAGGCTATGCGGGTCGCGTATATGAAGCTCCACGCTGTCGTAGCCCAGCGCCGCGGCCCGCTCCATCGCGGGCAGTATGCCGCCCTGCAGTGGAACCGGCGCGCCGTCTCCCAGCCGCTCCTGCGATACGGCCAGGCTGAAGCGTACGTTCCTTACCATCTGCGGCCTCCTCTAGAGCGTTCTGAGCTTCTGCCATCCGGTCACGTCGAAGCCGCGCAGCGTCATCTGCGTCGCGCCGTACCGGTCGAATTCGTCGGGAGAGAGCGCGTTTTCCTCATAGGCCAGCGTGTACGCGGGCAGCGCGCGGCGCACGCGCTCCACGGCGTCCTCGTCGATGGCGTTTCCGATATTGCTCCCGCGAGCGAGCTTTCCCGCCGCGTCGGCCTCGATGACGGCGTCCTGTATCTTCGGGTGAATCGTCATCTCGGCCCGCGCGCCCGCCAGCTCGCTGACCTGCATCGCGCACCGGAAGGCCGCAGGCATCACGATCTGTTGGTAGCCCCGCTCCTCATAGAGGCGGCAGCAGCGCTTGGCCACCGCCAGCGCGGCCCACTCGAGGTCGCTGACGGGCAGGCCGGCTCCGCGCTCCTCATTGAGCGTCGTCAGATAGTCCTGCAGCCGGCCCATGACGATCGCCGCCGTGGAGGGCGCGGGCGCGATACCCGCGGCGCGGGCGCGCGCGACTCCCCGCTCGTGGGCCTCGGCCGCCGCCGTCATCTGCGATACGCTGACGCACACGGTCGGGTTTGTGGGTATCCCGCGCGCAGCCAGCTCCTCGAGAACCCATATGCCGGCCTTCGTGCCGGGAATCTTGACCTTGATGTTGGGCGCCCACGACGCAAAGAGAAGACCCATTTTGAGCATTGCGTCGGCATCCCCGGAAAGCGACGGCTGCACCTGGGCGCGTATATAGCCATATTCGCCCCGGCTCGACTCATAGATATCGGCAAGCCGCGCGGCGATATGGCGGACGACGACGCTGATGCAGGCTACCGCCCGTTCGTCGCCCGGCGGGACGGCACGGATGGCCTCCAGTCCGTCCCCGTAGAGCGCGGGCGTTGCGGTCAGCGTCTCGTATGTAAGCGGCGGGTTCGACGTGCAGCCTACGGCTCCGCTTGCAAGCGCGGCGTCCAGCTCGTCCATTTTCGCCGAGTCGTTGCACCACTTGGTGGGCGTATTTTCGCTCATCCAGCGCAGGTATGCGTGATCTTTCATATTCTCCTCATTTCCGGGCGCTAGCCCATGAACATGCCGCCGTTGATGTCGATGACCGCGCCGGTTATGAAGCCCGCTGTATCTTGAGCGAGGAAAGCGACCAGCGCCGCGATTTCTTCGGGCTCCCCGAGGCGTCCGACCGGTATCGAGCGCATGATGCGCTCCATCTGCTCGGCGCTGAATCTCCGGATGATGTCGCTGCGGGTAGTGCCCGGGGCTACCGCGTTGACGGTAATGCCCTTGCCGGCCGTCTGCCTGGCCAGACTCATCGTCAGGCCGATGAGCGCGGCCTTGGATGCCGAGTAGGCGCATCCGGCGCTGACGCCCCCCATGCGGCCCGACAGCGACGATATGTTGATGATGCGTCCCCAGCCCTGCCGGATCATCCACGGCAGCGCCTGCTGGGACGCGAATACCGCGCTTTTCACGTTGATGGCCATGACCCTGTCCCATTCGTCCTCGCGGAGCGCCTCGATCGAAGTGGCGCTCAGTATCCCGGCGTTATTGACGAGTATATCGATGCGGCCCAGCTGATCCGCCGCCTCCCGCACCATGTCGGCGACCTGCGCCGGAATTGACACGTCGGCCGGTATGGCCAGCGCGCGGCCTCCCGAACCCTCGATTTCCTGCGCGACGCGGCGCGCACCCTCAGCGTCGATGTCCGCAATGACGGTGGCGGCGCCCTGCCGCGACAGCGCCTGCGCGATGGCCCGTCCGATGCCCCGGGCCGCGCCGGTGATGATGGCTACCCGTTGTTCGCCCATGCTTGCGTTCTCTCCCTCAGCTATTTGCGATCGGCCGCGCGCACCTGGGTGCCCGACAGCTTTTCATAGAACTTGACGATCGCGCTGTGGTCCTGCTGTCCGCAGCCGTCGGCCCGGAGCCGCTCGAGCATCTCCATCGCAAAGGCCGTAAGCGGCAGCGGCGCGCCCACCGCGTGTCCGGTATCCAGCGCGTTGTTGAGGTCCTTGATATGCAGATCGATCTTAAAGCCCGGCTTGAAGTTGCCGGCCATCACCATCGGCGCTTTAGCGTCGAGCACGGTGCTCCCGGCCAGCCCGCCGCGGATCGCGCGGTATATGCTCTCGGGATCGACGCCCGCCATCGTGCCCAGCATCAGCGCTTCGCTCATCGCCGCGATATTGAGCGCCACGATGATCTGGTTGGCGAGCTTGGTCGTGTTGCCCGCGCCGATATCGCCGCACAGCACCGCGCTTGCGCCCATCTTGAGCAGCAGATCGTAGACCCGCTCAAAGTCGTCGCGCGCGCCGCCCACCATGATGGAAAGCGTGCCGTCGATCGCCTTGGGCTCCCCGCCGCTTACGGGCGCGTCCAGCATCCGGACGCCTTTTTTCGCGCAGGCCTCCGCGATCTCTTTGGACGCGAGCGGCGCGATCGAGCTCATGTCGATGAGGATCGTGCCCGGCGCGGCCCCCTCCAGTACGCCGCCCTCGCCCAGCACCGCCTCCTTGACGTGCGGCGAGTTGGGCAGCATCGTGATGACGACCTCGCTGCCCCGGGCGGCTTCCGAAGCGCTCGCGGCCCTGTGCGCCCCGGCCGCGCACAGCGCCTCCACGGGCTCGGGGTTGATGTCGTAGACCCTGAGCGCATATCCGGCCCGGATGAGGTTGAGCGCCATCGGCTTTCCCATGATGCCCAGTCCGATAAACCCTATCTGCATTCGTTTTCCTCCTTCGGTTTGAGATTCAGGAAAAGGAATTTGACATGCATACCCTATCACGGCATACGGCTGCTGTCAACCGTTTTACACCCGCCCGGGAAATTTGCGCCGCCGCCAACCTGCTATGGCCGGCGGGGCGCGATGCTCATGCGCCCGACGCGGCGCGCTTCCGGCTTCCGGGCTTCACGACGGGGATCCCCCGGCGGCACAGCGGGCAGTCCGCCGCGTCCCACGACGCGATGTCCATCGATACGGCCGCCCGGAACGGCACGCCGAAGTCTGCGGCGCCGCCGCTGCGGTCCACGATCGCGCCCACGCCCACGGCTTGGGCTCCTGCCTCGCGCACCAGCGCGAGCACCTCCTGCACCGAGCCGCCGGTCGTAACGACGTCCTCCACGACCAGCACCCGCGCTCCTTCGGGGATCGCAAACCCGCGCCGCAGCGTCATGACGCCGTCCTCGCGCTCGGCAAACAGGTTGCGAGCGCCCAGCTGCCGGGCGACCTCGTATGCCAGTATGATGCCGCCCAGCGCGGGCCCGGCGACGATATCGATGGCGCTGCCCGCAAACAGCGACGCCAGCGCGGCGCACAGCGTCTCGCTGTGCCCGGGATGCTCGAAGAGCCGCGCGCACTGCATGTACCTATCGCTGTGCCGTCCCGATGTGAGCAGGAAGTGTCCCTCCCGCATGACGCCCGTCTCCCGCAGTATGCCGATAATTTGTTGCTGGTCCATGCTAGACCTCCAGTGCGCCGATGAGCGCGTTTACGTCGTCGATATGGTGCCGCCGCATGTATTCGCCGATGCCCTCGGCGATCCGAATGCACGCGTCGGGGTTAATGAGGTTCGCGGTTCCGACCATGACGGCCCGGGAACCGCACAGCAGGAATGCGACGGCGTCCTCGCCGGTCATGATGCCGCCCATGCCGATGACCGGTATCCGTACTGCCTGCGCCGCCTGCCACACCATGCGCAGTGCGACCGGTCGGATCGCCGGTCCCGAAAGCCCGCCCACGACGTTTCCGAGGATCGGACGGCGGGTATGCACATCGACGGCCATGCCGGTCAGCGTGTTGATGAGGCTTACGCCGTCGGCCCCTGCCGCCTCGGCCGCCGCGGCGCTGCCTGCGATATCGGCCGTATTGGGAGTGAGCTTGACGATGAGCTTCTTGCCGCACACCGCGCGGACGGCGCCGGTCACCCTGTGGACTGCGTCCGGGTCGACGCCGAAAGCCGCGCCTCCGGCTTTTACGTTGGGACAGGATATGTTAAGCTCGACAAACGGGATCGGCGTGTCGTTAAGACCCTCTGCGACGCGGAGGTACTCGTCCAGCGTCGCGCCCGCGATATTGGCAAAAAGCACGGTGTCCGCGTCCGCGAACCAGGGCAGCTCTTCGCTAAGGAACGCCGCAAGCCCCGGGTTTTGAAGGCCCACGCTGTTGAGCACGCCCGAGGGCGTCTCCGCGATGCGGGGCGGCGGGTTTCCCTCCCGGCGCTCCAGCGTGATGGCCTTAAGCGCGACGCCTCCCAGCCGCGACAGGCCGCCAAGGAGCGGCGCGATTTCCCTGCCAAACCCGAAGCAGCCCGACGCCGCGATGACGGGGTTTTTAAGGCGCACGCCACACAGCTCGACCGACAGGTTCATTCGAACACCACCTTTTCGATCGGAAAGACCGGCCCGTCCCGGCACACCCGCATATAGCGCTCCTCCCCGTCCTCCCGTATCGGGCAGGCGCATACGCGGCAGGCTCCCACGCCGCAGCCCATCCGCTCCTCGAGCGACACCTGGCAGGGGATATCGGGGTGCGCGGCCATTACCCGCGCCAGTGCGCGTAGCATGGGCAGCGGACCGCATGCCAGCACCGCGTCGAAGGGCTGCTGCGCGAGCATTTGGGCGAGAAGCTCGGTCACAAATCCCCTTTGTCCCAGCGAGCCGTCGTCGGATGCTACGTGTAGCCGGGAGCGCGCGCCGAATTCATGGAGTCCGTACGCGTACTGCGCGCCGCGAAAGCCCACAAACGTCTCGAATCCGACGTCCGGCCACTTGCGCAGGCAGTAGCATAGCGGCGCGGCCCCGATGCCCCCGCCCGCGAGCGCCACCCGGCGCGCCCCCGCCGGCAGCGTGAAGCCCCGTCCCAGCGGGCCTAAGAGATCGAGCTTCGCGCCGGGCGCAAGCGCGCACAGGCGGGCCGTCCCCTCGCCCTTCTGCTGTACGATCAGCCGGAATACGCCCGCCGCCCGGTCGACATCGTAGAGACTGAAAGGCCGCCGCAGCAGCAGATCGTCGCCGGGCACCGCGACATGGACGAACTGGCCCGGCAGAGACGGCGCGCGCGCCAGATCGCTTTCGACCGTCAGCTCGAATGTGTCGCGCGCCACCCCGCGTATAGCGGCGAGTGCGCCCTCGAATCGCTTTTTCATCGGGTCCCCCTCGCGGTCTGTGTGATCTCATGAAGTCCCAGCGGCTCGACTTGGGTACGGGCCCTGTTGAGCTTGAGGCTCTGTATCAGCGCGCGGGCCGTATCGAGCGACGTCAGGCAGGGGATCTTGTACTCGACGGCCATCCTGCGGATGCGGAACCCGTCGCGCCGCCGGTCACGCCCCTTCGTCGCGGTATTGATGATGAGCCGGACATGACCGCCGCGTATCATGTCGGCGAGGTTCGGAGACGGCTCGCTGAACCGACCCACAAGCGAAGCGGCTACGTAGCCGTGATTGAGCGCGTGCGCCGTCCCGGCTGTCGCGTAGAGATTGTAGCCCAGGGTCGCCAAATCCTCGGCAAGCGGTATGAGTTCCTGCTTATCGTTGTCCTGCACAGAGAGAAGTATGTCGCCGCTGCCGGGGATGCGCATTCCGGCGGCCAGCAGCCCCTTGAACACCGCCTCGCTGTAGTCGCGGGAAAGTCCCAGCACCTCGCCAGTAGACTTCATTTCGGGGCCCAGGCTGACCTCCAGTTCGGGCAGCTTTTCAAAGGAGAAAACGGGCACCTTGACGGCAAAAAGATCGCGTGCCGGCACAAGGCCGGTTCCGTACCCCATGGCGCGCAGGCCCTCTCCCAGCGCGCACCGGGTCGCGAGCGCGACCATCGGCACGCCGGTCACCTTGCTGATATAGGGCACGGTGCGGCTGGAGCGGGGATTGACCTCGATGATGTACAGCGCATCGTTGCTGACGATGTACTGTATGTTGATCATGCCCCGCACATGCAGCGCGATGGACAGCCGCCTGGTCGTATCGACGATCTCGTCCTGCAGCCTGCGCGACAGAGAAAAGGCAGGATACACCGATATGCTGTCGCCCGAATGGACGCCTGACCGCTCGATGTGCTCCATGATGCCGGGGATCAGTATCTCCTCGCCGTCGCTGATCGCGTCCACCTCGATTTCCTTGCCCGGCAGATATTTGTCTACGAGGATCGGGTGATCCTGCCGCCCGTAGCGGTTGATGACCGCCATGAATTCCTCGACGTCGGCGTCGGAGTGCGCGATCTGCATGCCCTGCCCGCCCAGCACGTAGCTGGGGCGAACCAGCACCGGGTACCCGAGCTTTCGGGCCAGCCCCAGCGCTTCCTCAGCGGTAAAGACCGTGCCGCCCTTCGGGCGCAGTATGCCCAGTCGCTCGACCAGCGCGTCGAATTGCTTGCGGTCCTCGGCGGCGTCTATATCGGCCAGCGGCGTGCCCAGTATCGTGTAGCCCATCGCCTCCACCGCTTCGGCCAGTTTGATCGCCGTCTGCCCGCCGAACTGCACCACGACGCCCGCCGGACGCTCCAGGTCCAGCACGTTTCCCACGTCCTCGGGCGTCAGCGGCTCGAAATACAGCCGGTCGGCCGTATCGAAGTCTGTGGAAACGGTCTCGGGGTTGTTGTTGATGATGACGGTCTCGTATCCAGCATCCCTGAGCGCCCATACCGAGTGAACCGAGCAGTAGTCGAACTCGACGCCCTGCCCGATGCGGATGGGCCCGGAGCCCAGCACCACCACCGATCGGCCGGGGGCGGGATTGGCCTCGTTCTCGGTGTCGTAGGTCGAATAGTAGTAGGGGCTCACCGCGTCGAACTCGGCACCGCATGTGTCTACCATTTTAAAAGTGGGCAGTATGCCCATCCGGCGGCGCATTTCGCGCACGTTCTTCTCTGCTATACCGCACCAGGCCGCGATCGCGCGGTCAGCAAAGCC
>JBMNNN010000042.1:0-12783 GCA_050942555.1 Christensenellales bacterium | reverse complement strand
CTGCCCGTCGTCCAGCAAACGGGAAGCGTTGCCGTACCGCAGAGCGGGCACCACCACCAGCACAGCCAGCGCGGCGACCGCCGCTATACCCAGGACGCCGCCGACAAGGCCCCAGAGCACCTTCTTGCTCTTGTTGTTTGCGCTCATCCCCAGATGCCTCCGTTCTTTATTACAGTAAAATATGAAATTTGGTTCGTCCTGCAGTTTGCGCCGGTGGGGGCAGGCAGGCGAAAAGTATCCGTATAATAATACATACAATCCACTTCCTGTTAAACTTAATCGTACATCAATTACACGTCTTGTCAATACTTTTATATGAAAAAAACCAAGCTTCATGCCGGGATGCGCCTGGAAGGCGGAAAGCAGCAAAAACCCGAAAATCTTAAGAACCAGAAAAGAACATAAAAACCGGCCTGATGGCTTATGTAAGCCTTTCAGCCGGTTTTCGTTTGGAGCTGATGACGAGACTCGAACTCGTGACCTCATCCTTACCAAGGATGTGCTCTACCTCCTGAGCTACATCAGCGCGACGCGGATTTTATTATAGCCAAACACCATCGGAATTGCAAGTACAAAATTTCCCGCGCTGTGATTATCTTGCGATCATGTCACCCCAAAAAAGCTGGCCCGCAGGAATGTTATCTATATCGTCCTGTATGGCAGGACTGCGCTAGCGATGAAATATATCGCTTATATATTTATTCCGCTTTGTGAACGCCGGTCTGTTTGACGCTGTGAATTTATGCTATAATATGGCACCGGGAAGGAGGGCTGCCCATGGGAAAGGCATCGGTACGCTTTGCAGCGCTTATCGTCGCTGCGCTCATCGTCGCGGCGCTGCCGGGCTGCGCATACCATGAGGGGCGGGACTGCGCGGTCATGGCTACGGCTTACCCGCTGTATCTGGCGCTCGACCGGGTCGCGGGGACAGCCGGACTGTCCCGGGGCATGCTGTCGCTCGAGGACCCCGCCACGGATGCGGCGCTGTCCCGGGAGGACCGGTCGATACTGGGCTGCACGGCTATCCTTATCGCGTCGGGCCGCCTGGAGCCCTGCCTGGAAAATATCCGCGCGGAGTTTCCCGATACGGCAATACTGCATGCAGACGGGGAAGAGCCGCCCAGGGGCTGTCCGTGGACCGACGTGGCCGGGCATATCGGGGAAGTCGGACGTATCGCCGAGGCGCTTGCGGCATACGATCCCGGGAACGCCGAAACGTACCGGGCCAACGCCCGCTTCTATATAGGGGAACTTGAGGAACTGAATGCGCTCTATGAGCGGATGATGGCCGGGGCTTCAGGGCGCGCCGTGGTGCTCTTCCGTGAATCGTTCGCGCCGATGTGTATGGCATACGGGCTCGAGGTGGCCGATATCGTGACCCGCTCGGAGGAGATACATATTTCGGATAAACGGCTGGCCGAACTCGTACAGGTATGCCGGGAACGGCAGGTCAGCCTGCTCATCGTCGAGCGGGGAGCCGATCCGGCCGCCGCGGAGGCGGTGTCGGCGCAGGCCGGTGTGCCGCTCATCGAGCTGGACCCGATGCTGATCGCTCCCGATACGGTTAAGACCCCGGACGCGGGGGAATACCTGCGCGTCATGCGCGGGAATCTGGAAATCATCGCGGGCGCGCTCATATGGGGCAGGCGGTAGCGCACCTGATTTTATCACGCTTTTATATATCTGATTTCCCTTATATCAGGGAACAAATGCTTTCGCCTGCAAATTACTTTTTTTGTTTGACAGAACGGCTCATGTATGGTAGAATCGCGGCTGGAGAACCGCTGAAACGTGGTTTTACGATTCGGCGGTTCTTCTTCCGCTCAGGAAGGGCTGTCAAGAGAGCTTCGCTCCGCCCTGTCATGGCGAGATCGGCACAGGAGGTGTAGACCTTGTTGTATGCGGTGATCAAGACCGGCGGAAAGCAGTATCGCGTATCGGTAGGAGACAGCATTTACGTGGAGAAGCTTCCGCAGGGCAGCACCGAGACGGTACGGTTCGACGCGCTGATGGTGAGCGACGGCGAAACGGTGCGCATCGGCACTCCGATCGTCGAGAGCGTCAGCGTCGAAGGCCGGGTGCTCCGGCACGTCAAGGGCCGAAAACTGGTTGTCTTCCGGTATAAGCCCAAGAAGAACGTGCGCAAGAAGACCGGACATAGGCAGCCCTATACGCATGTGGAAATAACGGCGATCAACGGATAACCGGGATCAACCATTCGGGAGGTGAAGAAATGGCGCACAAGAAAGGCGTAGGTTCCTCGAGGAACGGGCGCGAAAGCGAGTCCAAGCGTCTCGGTGTGAAGCGGGGCGATGGTCAGTTCGTACTGGCCGGCAACATACTGGTCCGCCAGCGCGGTACCCGGATTCATCCCGGCAACAATGTGGGAATAGGCAGCGACGATACGCTGTTTTCCATGGTGGACGGCGTGGTGAAGTTCGAGCGCAAGGACAAGACCCGCAAAAAGGTCAGCGTCTATCCAAAGGAACAGACCGGTTCATGACCGGGACCGAGCCGCTTCGCAGCGGCTCTTTTTTTGAACGGATATCCTGCTCTTTGCCATAAATTGATTTCCCACTAACGGTTTTCGACTCTGGATGCAATATGCAGAGCTGCCAGCCGGGAGATATTCTGGAATACAGAAGTGATGAAGACACTCCCGGGTAAGAAGAACTGTATCAGGCATCCAAAATGCTGTAAGATTGTACCCTTCAAAGCGGCCCCGCAATCGCAATCGCGGAGCCGCTTTACTGATTACTGCTGGCGATGTCCACAGTGGCCGCAGAACTTCATACCCTCTGCCAGCGGTTGGCCGCAGGCCGAGCAGACCTGCCCGTCCGGCGCCGGCTGCGGCTCGGCATGGGGGACGGGCTGCGGTTCAGCTTGGGGGACGGGTTGGGGTTCGGCTGGGGTTTGCTGCTCGGGCTCGGAAGCGCGGAAGCCGTGTCCGCAGTTGCTGCAGAATAGCGCTTTGATCTGTGCCTCTGCGCCGCATCCGGGACAGGTTTTTACGCCGCGGATCTCCAGCAGCCTTGCGCGCATCTCCCCGATCCGGGATAGATGGTTCGCTATCCGGTCCATCATCGCGCGCAGCACCTGGGGAGCGTCCCCGTCGTCCCTGCAGGTTTCAAAATACTGCTTGCCGATTTCCGTATAGACGGCCTGTATCGCGTCTTCCTCCCGGCGGATAGCCGCGTTGAGCCTGTTTGTTTCCGCGATGACCTGGGCTTGTTTTTTCGTGTCCGAAGCAAGTTTGCTGAATTTCTCTCCGAATCTGGCCATACCCTGATACCTCCTTACGCCAAGTCTTTCGGGCAGGCGCTTGTCCTATTCATACAGTTTCATTGCGTGGGCTATCCTGATTATTACAGCATATCCGGACACCGGGCCCAGTATGCGTGAAATAGCGGTATTTTCACCCGATTGCCCCTTTTCAATGCTTGCATTGGTAAAAAACCCGTGTTATAATTCGTTCCTGGAACCATCTTCGCTCCGGACGATGATCCGGGGCCGCTTAAGTCCGAGGAGGTGATAATATTGAATAAGTATGAGGTTCTCTACATTTTACAGGCCGAGCAGGATGAGGAAGCCATCGCCGCCCAGGTCGCGAAATATGGATCGCTGGTCGCCGACAATGGGGGCACGGTGGACGAAATCAGCCAGTGGGGAAAGCGCCGGTTGGCTTATCCCATCAATTACAGGAACGACGGCTATTATGTGCTCATGAATTTTACGGCCGAGCCGGGCTTTACGGCCGAACTCGAGCGCAATTTCCGGAACGATGAGAATGTGATGCGGTTTATGGTTATACGCAAAGATGACTGACAGCAGGGAGGGGCATGTGAATGAATAAGTGTTTTTTGATCGGCAATCTGACGAGAGACCCCGAACTAAAGACCACGGCAAGCGGAATAAGCGTATGTAATTTCACGCTGGCTATTACGCGCCGTTTTTCCAATCAACAGGGAGAGCGGGAAGCGGATTTCCTGCCCGTCGTTGTTTGGCGCACACAGGCTGAAAACTGCGCCAAATACCTGCGCAAGGGCAGCCAGGTGGCTGTATCGGGGAGCATACAGACCCGCAGCTATGATGCGCAGGATGGCACCCGCCGGTATGTGACCGAAATCGTGGGCGAAGAGGTGAAGTTTTTAAACCGTATCGCCGGCCGCGAGGACAGCGGCGACGGTTACCAGCAGGATATACCGCGCGAATCCTATTCACAGCGCAGCAAGCCACCCGTCAGGAGCGCGCCGCCCCAGACCGACGAAATCGACGAAGACCTGCCGTTCTGACGGCAGACAACAGCAGCTAGGAGGCTAAAACGTGGCAGAATACAATCACGATCGCGACCGCAAAGGCCGTGGCCGCCGCCGGAAGGTATGTTCCTTCTGTGTGGATAAGGTGCGGGATATAGACTACAAGGATACCAACAAGCTGCGCCGCTACATCACCGAGCGCGGCAAGATGATGCCTCGCCGCATGTCGGGCACATGCGCCTATCACCAGAGGCATCTGTCCATCGCCATCAAGCGGGCCCGGGTAATGGCGCTGCTGCCCTACTCGGTGGACTGAAAAAGCCTGTCGGAACTCCTCCCGCGCGGAGGAGTTTTTTGTTACTGAGCCGTGACGGAGGAAAATGGAGCCAATGACGCAGCCGCAGGACACGGTCAAACCCCCGCACCGCGCTCTCGCAGGCGCCGTGCTGGCGGCATCGGCGCTTCTGTACGCGCTTCTACTCGAAGAAGCGGGCTTTGGCGACCCATACGACGCGGTTGCGGTGCGCAGCATGACGCTGTCGTGGCGTCATTTCTTCTATGCCTCTGCCGATCCGCTGGGGTTTGTGTCAGTGGACAGGCTGCCGCTCGGGTTGTGGATACAGGCGCTCTTCGCCAGGGTGTTCGGATTTGGGCCCTCGGCGCTCAGGCTGCCCCAGGCGCTGGCCGCCGTGGGCTCGTGCTATACACTGTACAGGCTGATCCGCCTCAATGCGGGCGACGACGGCCTTGGCCGCTGGTGCGGACTGCTGGGCGCGCTCGTATTGGCCGCAACGCCGATATTCGCGGCATCGGCCCGCAGCACCGCGACCGACATGCAGCTGCTGTTCCTGCTCATGCTGGCGGCCTGGGCGTTCTCAGCCGCCGCGGTGCGCGGGGAAGGCGCGGGGCTTCCGGCGCTGGGCGCGTTTTTAATCGGGCTGGGGTTTCATATCGGGTCGCTGCGCGCGCTGTGGACGCTGCCCGCGATGGCCGCCGCGTATCTTATCCGCATTCCCGATCCGGACAGTCCCGCGAAGCCTTGTTTGCCAAGGCGGGCGGTCTATTTCCTATGCGCGCTGATCGTGCTGGTCACGACGGGGGCAGCCTGGATGACGGCGGTAACGCTGACCGACGAGGCGGAGCGGCCGTGGATCGGCGGCTCGGGAAACAACTCGGCATTTGCGCTCATAACCTGGGATACGGGTCCGCCGGCCGACGAGGCGTTCGCCGGGGAGCCGGGCGTCGGCCGCTTTTTCGGGCCGGTGTGGGGCGGCCAGATCGCGTGGATGATGGCCCCGGCCGCGCTGGGCGGATCCCTGGCGCTCGTGATGGCGATCATCGGCAGGAAATCGGGGGTCTTCCGCGGCACGGCGATGTGGCTCGTCTGGCTGGCCGCGGTGTGGGCGGCGCTTTCCTTTTCGGGCGAAGCGCCGCGCACCGGCCTGCTCGTGATGGCCGCCCCGGCCATAGCCGGGTGCTGCGGCCTGGGGCTTTGGGCCTGCGTCGCGCTTTACCGCAGGGAGCGGTTTTATCCGCTCATCCCGTGTGCGGCGCTGGCCGTGTCGGCTTTCTGGCAGCTCAAGTGGATTACCCGGAACATGCAGGGCTGGAACGAATGGCTGGTATTCGCGCCGCTGGCTGCGCTTGGATGCGCGCTGGCGCTGGCGCTTTTGCGGTATGCGCCCGATGGCATTTTTCGCCCGGCCAGAAGCTGGGCGGCGGCGCTGGCGCTCCTGGCGCTGCTGACGCCGGCGGCGGTCTGGGCGGGCACGCCGCTTATGTACGGCGACGCGCCCGAACCGATAGCCGGGCCGATGCTCCGGGAAAGGCCGCCCGGGCCCGGCGCGGATCCGCTTGTTGGCTATCTGGTGGATAACCGCGGGGAGTGCGAGGCCATAGCGGTCGTGGGAAGCGGGGAGCGCGGCGCGCCGATGATGCTGGCAAGCGGCGAGGCGGTCATCATTGCCGGGGGCAGGGATGGCAGCGATCGCTATCTGACGCCGGAGACGCTCATACTTCTGGTGGAGCAGGGACGGGTGCGCTACATGGTCGTGGACGCAGCGATGCGGCAGCCGCAGCTCCTCGCCTGGGCCAACACGCGCTTTGAGGTCCCTGCGCAGGAGTGGCTGGGGCACGCGCCCGGGACCGACAGGCTTCCCCGGCTCATCGACCTTTCGCGGCCGAAAGCGGAAGATTTGTCGGACGCGGGGAAATAACCGATAATCCGGGTGCTTTGTGACACCGGTGGCGCATATTCATTGACAGAGAGATACCGGTTGGCTACAATAGGGTTATTCACGGACCGGGAGGCACGCCCCATGAAGCACGAGAAAAGTTTCGACATCGCCCGCAGCATACGGGCTATCGAAAGCCTGAAGGTAGAGCTGCTGGGAGCGGTAACAGGACTTTTCCGATCGCTTCAGGGAGGCCCCGACAGCGACGCCCTGGCGGAAACGCTTTCCCAGGTGATATTCTCCACATGGCGGCTGGCGGGCCGGCTGGGAGTTCCGATGGAGCTAATCAATGCCCGCCTGAGCAGCAAGGTCGAATCGCTTCGGGTAGGGGAGCCCGATGCAGCCGCGGTGGAACTGGCGGGAATAAGCCGGGGTTAGCCCGGTCGATGCATGGACTGAGGTGAATCATGCCGATTCATTGGGAGGCCTTGGCGCTGACGATGGGCCTGCCGCTGCTGTTGGCAGCAGGGGCTGGTCTTGCGGCGCTTTTTCCGGGTCTGGCCGGAGCGCTGGACGTACGGTCGGGCAAACCGTTCTTATCACTGCTGCTCATCTTCGCTATATCGGTCGCGGCGATCGCGGGGTGGGGCTTTGCGGCGCTGCCTGTCGTGATCTACGCTGTCGTGGTGGTTTTTGCCACGCAGTGGATGCTGCGCCGCGGGACGCCTTTTTTCGACGGGCTGGTCGTAAGCTGTGCCGCGGCCTTCGTCGGCCTGGCCGGGGGGCTGACCGCGCTCTATGCGATATACGGCGGCGATCCAGTCGCTTCCCTGATCGCATGGATCGAACAAACCCTTACGGCAGCGCCCGCTGGTTCGGGCGTGGACGATGCGCTGGCCATCATGGCGACGGGATTTGCTTCGCTGGCAAAAGGGGATTTTTCATTCTCGGGGCTTGTCGCGCTCCAGCAGGAATATCTGTCGATGCCGCGCGCCGAGCTCATCGATATCGTGCTTCCGGTCATTGAGGACAGCGTGCGCCTGCAGACGCCGTCCTGGGTGGTGGGCATGTCGGTCTACGGCGGCCTGCTGGGCTGGGCTGTGCCGCATCTGGCGCTGTGGAGAGCCAGGCGAACTAGCAGGGCAATCGCGGACTGGTACAGGGAAGCGCCCGAGCCTCCTGCATTTGCGGGCTGGTCGATACCGCGGTGGGTGTCGCTGCCGATGATGGTGATGCTGGTGCTGGCGTTTATCGTCCGCTACGCCGGTTGGGAGCCGATGGCCGCCGTTTCGCTGGCGGTGGAGAACCTGGTCATGAAGGCGTTCATGGTGCAGGGTATCGCGGTCATCTGGTTCTGGCTGACCACGCGCAGGACGCGGATCCCGGGCCGCGTGACCGTGATCGCGCTCATTTTCCTGATCGCGCGCGGCGTGCTCAGCTGGATTGGTCTTTTCGATATGATATTCGGGATACGCAGATTCTGGTCGCTGCGGCAGCAGATGCTATCGGATCTGCGCAGGCGGCAGAGCGGAGAACAACCCGGGGACGCCGGGGACGAGCATAAGAAGGAGGATGAGGACAGATGAAGGTGATACTGCAGCAGGACGTAAAGGGAAGCGGCCGGCAGGGCGATGTCGTCGATGTGTCCGACGGATATGCGCGCAACTATCTGTTCCCCCGGAAGTTGGCCGTTCCGGCCGATACTTCCAGGCTCAATTCTCTGCGCCGTCATCAGGAAGCGCAGGCGCACAGGGCCGCCACGGCCGAGGACCGGGCGCGGGATGAGGCTGCCCGGATTGACGGCAAGAGCGTACGCGTAGCGGTCAGGGCGGGTGAGAACGGGAAGCTTTTCGGCTCGGTTTCCACCCGGGAAGTAGCCGATGCGCTCAAGCGGCAGCTCGGTTTCACATTTGACAGGAAGAAAATCACGCTGGACGAACACATCAAGCAGCTGGGGGAGTACGAGGCGCAGCTCCGGTTGTACGCCGGAGTCACAGCCACCATCAAGGTACTGGTGACGGCGGAGGAGTAAAATGACACAGCCGCCCGACAATGCGTTCATGGCCGGCAGGGTACCGCCCCACAACCTGAACGCCGAGCGCTCGGTGCTGGGCGCGATGATGCTGGAGACCGAGGCGGTAGCCCGCGCCGTGGAGCGACTGCGCCCTGAGGATTTCTATTACCAGAACAACGCGCGCATCTTTGCGACGATGGCCGGGCTTTTTAACAGGGGACAGCCGGTCGATTTCGTCACGCTCACCGACGCCCTCGAGAAGGAAGGCGTCCTGGAAGCGGTGGGCGGTTACGACTATATCAGCAGCATCAGCACGTTCCTCCCTTCGGCCGCCCATGTGGAAGAGTATATCAAGATCGTCGAGGACCGCTCGGTGCTGCGCCGCCTGATACGGGCGATGGCTGAGCTGACCGAGGACTGCTATGCCGCGTCCAAGGACGTCGAGCAGATCCTTTCAGAAGCGGAGAAAGCGATATTCAGCATTTCCCAATCGAAGCACACCCGGGGATTCGTGCCGATACAGGAAGCGATCGATCAGGTGCTCGACAAAATACAGGTGCTCTCGGAGGAGGGAAGCGCGGTTACGGGGCTCAAGAGCTTCAACGCGCTGGACAACTGGCTTTCCGGGCTGCATCCATCGGAACTGATACTGGTGGCCGCGCGTCCCAGCATGGGCAAGACGGCCTTTGAGCTCAACATCGCGCGGCAGGTCGCGCTGCGAAACGAAGGAGCGACGATCGCGCTGTTTTCGCTGGAAATGCCCTGCGACCAGATCGCCGCCCGCATGCTGAGCGATGCGGGCCCGCTGTCGCTTGCGAATATCAGGACGGGCCAGATCGACGACTTCAGCAAGCTGTGGGAGGCTGCCGCAAAGCTGGGCCGCAGCTCGATATACATCGACGACACGCCGGGCATCAGCGTCATGGAGATACGCAGCAAGTGCAGGCGGCTCAAGCTCGAGAAGGGACTGTCGCTGGTGGGAATAGACTACCTGCAGCTCATCAGCGGCACCGGGACGGGGCGCGCCGAGAACCGCCAGCAGGAGGTCAGCGAGATCACGCGCGCGCTCAAGATCATGGCCCGGGAGCTTAATGTGCCGGTACTGCTTTTGTCACAGCTGTCCCGCGCGCCCGAGCGGCGGGAAAACCACCGGCCGATGCTGGCGGATCTGCGCGAATCAGGCGCCATCGAGCAGGACGCGGACGTCGTCATGTTCCTGTACAGGGAGGCGTACTACGCCGACGAGAAGCAGGGGGTGGAGGCCGCGCAGCTGTCCAACATCGCCGAGGTAAAGATCGCGAAAAACCGCAACGGCCCCACCGGGACCGTCAAGCTCACATGGGACGCCGCTACGGCCAGCTACCGCGACATTGACACCCGGTACGAGGAGCCGCTTTACGGCGCATAGGCTGCGATTAAAAAAGAACCGTGGCGATCTTTCACGGTTCTTTTTAAATGGGCCAATGGCCGCGCGGCGCGCGGTGAACAGGATCAGTAGTCTTCTTCGGGCAGATCGCCATTGAGGAACTTCTCAGCGTACGCCAGGACTTCCTCTTCCTTGTCCGGATCGAGCGGCACGAACTCCTCGTTCTCGTCGTCGATGACCTCTACGCGCATCACGTAGACGTCGACCTCCTCGGGCTCTTCGTCCTCGTCGCTATGATCGTGCTCCTCGCAGCAGCAAGCCGCTTCCTCGTCGGTTTCCTCGTCCCAGTCGTCGGTTTCGCTGTCGGTCAGTATCACGTATTCGTCGCCGTTGTACAGAAAATAATCCACGATATGCAGCGCGATGTCCTCACCATTCTCGTCGATGAAGACCACTGTATCCTGATTGGTTTCATGTTCCATTATAGGGCCCTCCTTTCTAGTGCGATCAATATTGTATCCCATTTTTTATCGGTGCGCAAGGGTTGTATCGCAAGGAATCAACTGGTAGAATATAAAACTGGAGCGAACCGAAAAAAGCCAGGGCATATGCAGCGAAAGGAAGGATGAAAATGGCGAAAGCGATGGTCTCCCTTATCGATTATGCGCCCTTCGGGCGCTGTGCGCGCATCGCGAACGGCGATGCGGAGCTGTATGTCACGCTGGATGTGGGGCCCCGGATCATACGGTACGGTTTTCCCGGGAAGCCCAACATGATGTGCGAGGCTCCCGATGTTACCGAGGCCAACGGGTGGCACATATGGGGAGGGCACCGGTTGTGGCACAGTCCCGAGCACATGCCCCGCACCTACGAGCCCGACAGCGAGCCCGTCGAGTGGGAAGAGATCCCGGGCGGCATCCGTACCCGACAGAAGGTAGAGCCGTGGGCGGGCATGGGCAAGCAGATGGACATCGTACTGGATGATGCGGGCTCGGGCGTCGTCATTACCCACAGGATGACCAACCACGGGGCATGGCCGGTCGAGTGCGCGATCTGGGCGCTGACGGTGCTGTCGCCGGGCGGGCTGGAGGTCGTGCCAATGCCGGCGCGGGATACCGGGCTTGTCGGAAACCGCGTGCTGGGCCTGTGGCCCTACACGCGCATGAGCGACCCCCGCGTGCGCTGGGGCGACCGCTATATCATGCTGCGTCAGGATCCCTCGATCGCGCAGAAGTTTAAGTTCGGCATCAACAACGAGGACGGCTGGGCTGCCTACTTCAACCACCGGCAGGCGTTCATCAAGCGGTACGAGCACGACATCGAGGCGCTCTATCCCGACGGCGGCATGAGCTTTGAGACCTTCACGAACGGCTTGATGCTGGAGATGGAGTCGCTGTCCCCGCTGGTGCTCATGGACAGCGGGGATACGATCGAGCACGAGGAGCGCTGGGAGCTCATCGACGGCGTGGAGCCTCCGGAAGAACGGGAGGAGGCCGTGGACGCGTTGGTGCGCGGACTGCTGGCGCGGGAGTGATACCGGAGGGACAGGCGTCATCATCAGGGTGACAGCATTTATTCCCCGCAAGACAACCAGTATAGGAACAGATATTGTCGTAACAGCCGCAAAGGGAAGGATGCGAAAGCTGGATCGGCAGCGGGGGTCCGAAGGGGAAAGCAGATAGTAAAGATTGGTTCTATAGAATTTATGATGTGACTGCGGGCACAGCGGGGAGCACAGCGCCCGCTTTTTTCAACAGGTCATCAAAAGAAATCCGCGACGAATATCTTTTTCCCGGGGAAAAGCCGGGCCAGCGCCTGCGCGTCGCCCGATACCTCCACATCCTGCCGCCGGGCCAGCTGCTCAAAAGGAAGATAGCCCGTCACAAGCTGCGCGAACGCGGGCGCGCTCAAAGTGATATCGGCAGCGCGGGACGCGGGTACGACCTCGCAGCCGCTGTCGTCCCAGTTTACCTGCCAGGTGCCGTCGTTCCAGCGCGCCATGGTGTCGATGACGCCGATGGCGGCCGAGCCGCCGCCCTGCGGCTTGGCCATGCGCTCGAGCGCTTTTTGTGCGTTGATCACGCGGTTCATTCCGAGAAACCTGATTTTTATTTCCAACTGCCGGGGCTCGGGAAGCAGCAGCTCGGGCTGGAAATCCGGGCCAGCGGTGACGGCGACTTTTTCGAGGTTCCCCTGGAAGCGCCCCATGAACCCGAGAAGCCCGACAAGGCCCTCGTGGGTGCGCCACGCGATGTCGGTGACCTCCATGGTGCGCGGCCCGGCGCTTTTTTCATTGAAACGGTACTGGAAATACGCGGCGGGCCGGTCCTGCGCGTCGTACCAGACATAGGAGAAAACCAGCTTTTCATCGGGGTTGATCTCAAGCCGCGTCTGCCACTGGCATCCGGTGCGGTCGGCCAGCATGTTGTAGCGGCAGGCGAAGTCATTGTATATCGTAATGATGGGCTCGGGATTGCCGCCCGGCAGGAACTGCTCGGCGCGGCCCGGCTGCGCCAGGGGCAGCAGCTCGGCAAGCGGGATCGTCACATGGCGGGCGCAGCATCCGACTTCGTAGCCGAATTTGCGGTAGTATTCAAACGAGAACGGGAAAAGCCACGAAAACACATCGCCGCGATCTCGCATTTCCTCGAATACCAGATCAAAAAGTCCCCGCACATGGCCGCTGCGCCGGTACTCGGGCAGCGAAGCCACGCCTCCTATGCCGCCCATTCCGACGGTTTGCCCGTCAAACCACACATCATAATCGATGAGCTCCAGGCAGGCTGTCATTTGTCCCTGATGGGTAAAAGCCGCGCGGTATGTTTCAACCGGCTTTTTTAGGTCGTGATTGATCGGAAAATGAAAAGCCCTGGACTGGATAGACGACGCGGCGTGTCGCTCCGATTCGGTGATTTTCCGGAAAATCATGGTTTTGGCTCCTTTTTTGGTTAACCGCTGGGAATAGTCGGTATA
>JBMNNN010000041.1:0-12883 GCA_050942555.1 Christensenellales bacterium | reverse complement strand
CTGGTCGGCGACCAGCAGCAGGATGTTGGGTCTTGCGCTCATATACTATAGCGATGCCATGATGTCGCCGTGGATGTTGGGCAGCGGCTCGGGACGAACCAGCGTGCCGCCCTCCTCAAAGGAGCGTATGACCGCGAACGTGTACTCCAGCGTCGCCAGCGCGTCGCGGCCCGAGGCCCGCAGGGATTCGCGGGGCACCTTGTTGGCGACGTCCTCGAGGAACGCGTGCAGGCGGGCGGGGAACGTCGCGCCGAAATCCTTCACGCCGGTGTCGAGTACCTCGTTGGGCTCGGGGGAGGCCATCGTGCTGGTGGGATGCGTCGCGTCCCAGTACATGAGCTTCTCCACGCAGTTCTCGATGACGAATGTACCGCGTGTTCCGGCCATCTCGAACGACCACCAGCCGCCCAGTCCGAACATCGCGTCGCCCCGCTGGGAGAGGAGATACCCGGTGCTGCCGTTCTCAAAGCGCACGTGCACGCTGTTAATCGAGTACATGAGATCGTTCGCGGTCTTGCGCACGCCGGGCTTGTTGAGGAACGCCTGCACATGGGTGATGTCGCCGCCGAAATAGCGCATGACCGAAAACGGATGGGCCAGGAACGCCTTAAGGTGCGAGTAGGGCCGATGCCAGCGCGCCGATCCGGGGCCCTTGTAGCCGCATTCGCCGCCGTTGAAGCCCATCTTGTGCAGTATGTAGACCGGCTCGCCTACCTTGCCCTCGCGCAGGAGCTCCGCCGCGCGCTGGGCGGGCTGCGTGAAATAATGGTTCAGGTTGCATCCGAGGTACACGCCCTTTTCGGCCGCGTAGCGCACCATCTCGCGCGCTTCCCGCACGTCGTTGCTGATGGGCTTTTCCACCAGCACGTGCTTGCCCGCCGAAAGCGCTTCCATGACCGGCTCGTAGTGCCAGCTTCCGTTTTCGTAGCCCGACGTCGTTATGTCCACGATGTCGAGCTCGGGATGCGCATTGAGCATATCCCGCAGTGAGTAGAACGCTTCTACGCCGTGCTTTGCGGCGGCCTCGTCGGCCCGATCGCGCTTGACGTCGCACACGGCCACGAGCTCGGCCAGCTCGTCCTGTTTGTAGACAGACGCGTGGGTGTTGCCGATATTGCCCATGCCCACGATACCAATTTTAAGCGCCATGAATCGATTCCTCCCGTTATATGTTTTTCCTGAAACCCGAAGGGGTAAAGCCCGTCACCTGCTTGAATTGCCGCGAAAAGACCGACACGTCGGAAAATCCCATATCGCGGGCGACTTCGCTGATGGGCCGGTCCGCGGTCCGCAGCATCTCGGCGGCCTTTGCCATACGGAAGCTGCGCGCGTATTCCGAGGGAGAGGTGCCCAGTATGCTCTTAAACTGCCGGGACAGATACCCCTGCGAGAGGCCCGACGCGGCCGCTATCTCCTCAATGGGCACGTCGCGCCGGTAGGATTGCTCGATGAACGCAACTGCGGCCATCACGTTTTTGTAGTTCGCGTTGTGGCTGTGAAGCGACGCGCTCAGCCGGCTGTTCAGCCGGGCGTAGAGTACCAGCAGGCTGTAGAGCAGCGAGCGCATTTTCAGCTCCCAGCCCTCGATGCGATTGAGCTGCTCCCAGGTCATCTTTTCGAGGATCAGCAGTATTTCCTGCGAATCGCTGAGCCCTGCGCGGACGCGCGTGGATCGCTCCCCGCGGCCTGCCGTGAGCCAGCGCAGGCCCGGCATGTCTCCCATCAGGTTTTCGGCGCCCGCGAACGCTTCGCGCGTGAACAGGCAGTTATAGAGCGCGGTGTTGCTGGTGCTGATGTAGGCATGGCGTTCCCCGGGCAGTATCACGAATACGTCGCCGGTCGTGAGCACCTGGGTCTCTCCCTCGTGGCTGTGTAGCGCGGCCCCGTGCTTGATGTACACGAGCTCAATGAACTCATGCTGGTGCAGGCCGCTCTTGCCGTGCTGTGCGTTATAGTGCACGCAGATCGGCGGGCCGCCCTCTACGAAGAAGTCGGCGCTCGCGAGTACCTTCGTGTCCATGCTGTCACCCTTTCCGCGCTATCGCGTGATCTCGGCCACCCGGACGGGCTGTCCGCCGCGGCGGATGGATTCGATCGCGGCGTGGATGACCCGGCTGGCCTCCAGGCCGTCGGCGCCGGTTCCGTCGATCTCGTCGGGCGCGGCGCCGCGGTCTACCTCGTCCACAAACGATGTGATGCGCGCCGCGAACGTGTCATAGAACTGGCCGTAGCCGCCGAACACCGGGTTCGTGTATACCTGTTTGATCCATGACTCGGCCGGGTACAGCGTGGCTTCCCGCCACATGTCCTCCACCAGCAGGCGGCCGGCCGTGCCCGCCACCTCGCAGCGCTCCATCGGGTGGCCGCGCTGGATGTCGTAGGAGCTCGTGATGTGGCCAACGGCCCCGCACGCAAAGCGCAGGTTCGTGGAGGCGGTCGAGTAGATATCCCGGCCTGTGGCCTTCATCGCGAAGCATTGCACCTCGGCTACGTCGCCCCCGAAATGGCGTACCATGTCGACGCTGTGCGGATTGAGGGCTTTAAGGTGGTAGAACTCGGTGTCGAACTTCCCGGACCGGCCGATCCACAGGTTCATGTTGATAAAGAGGAGCTCGCCGATGCGTCCCTCCCGCTGCCACTCCTTCGCGGTGCGGGCCGCGGGCGTGAAGCGGTGATTGAAATTGAGCGCGAAGCAGCGCTTCCGTTCGTGCGCGGCGCGCACCATCTCCTCGGCCTTCGCAAGATCGTTACAGATCGGCTTTTCGCACAGCACATGCGCTCCGGCCTCAAGAGCCTGCATCGTGGGCTCGTAGTGGTCGCTCGCGTACTCGAAGCCGCCGGTGGTCACGCTGACCAGATCGGGACGGAGCGCGTCCAGCATCTGCTGCGCGTTTTCGTACCAGGGCACTCCGAATTTCCTGCCTGCGGCCTCGGCGCGGTCGCGCAGACGGTCGCAGACGCCTACGAGTTCGGCGTTTTCGAGAGATGCATAGACCGAGGCGTGGGTATTCCCGATCGGCCCCATGCCGATGACGCAGACTCTGACCATATCGTTACCTCCATAGCTGCCGCTCCGCGGCGCGGTTTTATTTGCGCCTTCCAGCCTGCGCCTGCAGACGGCGGGCCGCCTCGGGATCGCCGATGTGCAGCGTATTGTAGGCCTCATCCGAGCTGCGGAAAGGCCCGCCCTCTCCATGCCCGTGCCAGTTGAGGTTCGTATACATCGGGTTTGTACGGCCGGTTTCCTTCTCGCGCCGCGCGATGTGCGCGAGCATGCGCTCGGTGAGATACGCGACGGTCTCGGGGTTCTCGTCGGCTACGTTGTTTAGCTCGCCCGGGTCATTGATGAGGTCATAGAGCTCCACCTCGGGCTTATAGTGGAAGTCGGGTTCGAGCGCACGGATCAGCTTCCACTGGGGCGTTCTCCATCCGTGCTTGCGCATCCATGTGCATTCGGTGATGTAGGCCTCGCTCTGCTGCGGGATCGACTCGCCCCGCACCCGTGGCATGAGGTTGCGCCCGTCAAAAGCGATGTCGGTCTTAATCCCCATCGCGTCCAGCAGCGTGGGCATGATGTCTTTAAGCTGGCAGGGATCCGCGATGCGCATCGCCTTTGTCTGTCCGGGGAATTTGATCGCGAAGGGGACTCGCAGCGTGCATTCATACAGACCATGATGGTCGAACCAGCAGTCGTGATCGTACAGGGTTTCGCCGTGATCCGACGTGAACACGACGATGGTGTTGTCGGCAAGGCCCAGCGTGGTGAGCTTTTCGAGCAGCACCTGTATGCATACGTCCATGTAGGCGATTTCCGCGTCGTACTGCGCGATGATGTAGTCCTTGTCGGTGCAGCCCGGCGGGAACCATGTCATGAAGTAATCGCGGAAGGGCTTAAAGTCGTAGACCGGCTGAAGCGACTTGTTGGCCGGGTCGAATTCGTCTCCCTGATAGAACATTCTGTGGAATGGCTCGGGCGGCAGGTAGGGCGAGTGCGGTTCCATGTGGCGCAGGAACAGGAAGAACGGTTTGCCACACCGGGCCAGCCGCTCCATTTCGGGCAGCGTCACAGCGTTTAGGTTCTCGGCCTTATGCAGACGGCCATTCTTCTGGGAAGCCCAGCCCTCGTATGCGAGATACTTGTCAAATCCGCGCGAGGCCGGATTCCCCGAAAAACCCACGCAGGACGTCTCGTATCCCTCGCTGCGCAGCACCTCTGCCAGCGTGCGCACGCCCGGCGCGATGTCGCCCTCGTGGCGCAGCGCGACGACGTTGGTTCCGAAGCAGTCCATGCCGGTCAGCATCGAGGAGTATCCCGGCGTCGTGGGTATGCTGGGGCTGATGCACCGGTCGAAGACGATGCCGCCGTCGGCCAGATAGCGGTCGATATGCGGCGTGGTCAGCCTTTTGTACCCATAAAGGCTCATGTGGTCCGATAGGAGGCTGTCGATACCGAAGAACAGAAGATGGGGCTTTTTCATGGCTGTCTCCTTTCTAGCGAGCGCCAAGGCGCTTGAGGCATGCGTTCATATATCCATAGCTCTCGGCGGCTATGGCGACAGCTTCGTTCATTGAGCATTCCCGTCCGATGACCTCAAGGCACACCGGGCCGTCGTAGCCGCCCTGGACCATGGCCTCAAAGTATCCAAAAAGGTCGATGTCGCCCCGGCCGCAGGTTTGCATGAGCGGATCGCCGGGCGAGGGGCCGGGCCCCTTGCAGTCGCGTATGTGTATGTGGCGGGTGCGCGGCAGCACCGCGGGCAGCGCTTCCCGCGGATTTTCGCCTGCCCGATATATGTGGCTGGGGTCCATGTCGACGCCGAAACCCGGATCGGATATCTCGGCCATCGCCCGCAGCGTCGTGGGCGTATCGTGTATCGCCGCCCCGACATGGGCCTTGCAGCACAGCGTGACGCCGTGGGCGCGGGCCCGCTCCGCCAGGTATTTGAGCGATTTTATCGATTCGCGGAAGGATTCCTCGTCGCCCGTCTTGCCGCCGGGGCCGACGTTGACGATGGGAATACCCAGCTTGGCGGCGGCCTCGAACGCCTTTTCCATGCGCTCGGGGTCGTGCGAGGCGGCCTCCATCGACAGGATCGTGAGACCGGTTTCGGCCAGAGCGTCGCGGATCTCGTCGATCTGCTCGCGGTAGCGCATCGGCGCCAGGTGCTCGCACATGCCGGCTATGGCCGATATCTCCAGCCCGTCGTACCCGGCCAGCGCGATGGCCTTTGCCGCTTCGCGGAAAGAGAACGCCTTAAACAGTACAGTATTGACGCCCAGCTTGATCATTGCTTGTCTCCTTCCTGTTATCGCATTGCCGACATCCGGTCGTACTCGCGCACCCGGCGCAGTATCTCGGCGCAGTTGCCGGCATTCACGTACTCGATGATGAAGGGTTTTCCCTCGCAGCGCTCGTGATAGAGCCGGAGGAACAGCGGCCAGTCGATGTCGCCGTCGCCCACCACGCGCCCCTTGGCGTCGTTGACCTTGCGATCCTTGCCGTGGAAGTAGGCGATATGCGGGGCCAGATAGTCGAACATGTCCCGCTCCGACGAGTTGGCGATGAGGTTAGCCGGATCCAGCAGCACCCGGAGCCGCGGCGAGCCCACCTGACTGATCGTGTCGGCCATGCGCTTGGCGCTGGGCACGACGTCGATGACGCAGGGCTCCAGCGCGAGGTCAACGCCGTACCATCCGGCCCGCTCGCACAGCCAGCCCAGGCTGTCCAAAAGCAGGTTGAAGCGCGACTCGTAGACGTCCACACGCACGCCCCTGCTTGCCGGGTCGAATCCGCACTCGGTCGCAACGACCGGAATGCGCGCCTCGGATGCGTACTGCATGTGCCGCTCGAAGTAGGCGAGGTTGGCCGCCCTTTTCGCCTCGTCGGTCTCGATGAGGTTCGTAAATACGCCCAGAGAGCACACCTCGATGCCCTGCGAGCGGTAGATGTCCGCGATCGTGGCAACACGGGCCGCCGTCAGCGCGGATATGTCGGAGATACCGTTGTAGACCCAGTATTTGCTGTCTGTCTGCGAGAGGCATAGCTCTGTGGTCTCAAAGCCTGTTTGCGCCATGAACGCGGCCGCCTGCTCGTTGGTCATTTCCGGAAAACTCCGGGTAACGATGCCGACCTTCACATCAATTCCTCCTTCCGGTAGTTGCAGTTTGATTATAAATGCATCGTGCGGCAGTTACAACAAAAACCCGCATGTTTTGCAGTAATTAGAGCACCGGATGCCAACCGGGCCGGTTAAAATGCCAAATTGTTTTTAGTCGCCGGTATACCGGCTGGGGCTGACGCCGGTGACTTTTCGGAAGACGCGGCTGAAGTACTGCGGGCTGCCAAATCCTGTCCGCTCCGCCACCTCGCTGAGCGGATAGCTGCGGCTCGCGATCAAATTTTTCGCGTGCTCGATACGGATATAGTTCAGGTATTCCATGGGCGGCATACCGAACGCCTCGACAAAGAGCCTGCGGAAATGGGACGGGCTGAAGCTCGATTGCCGCGCCAGCTCGGTAAGGCGCAGCGGCCGGGAGAAATGCTGCTCCATGTATTCGATCGACGGGAGTATTTTGGACGCCCGGTCGGAATTCATGATCCGCCTTAAAGACTGCACCGACAGCTCGTAGACGATCTGCTGCAGTATGGCGCGCGCTCCCAGACGGTAGAAGAACGAGCCGCGCGCCCAGATTTCACGCAGCTCCGTGAAGAGCTCGAAGATGCGGCCGCCCGGCCTCTGCGGTGTTTTCCACCCGATCGGAAGCCGCCGGGCTTCCTCCTCGGAGAGAAAGTTGAATGTGACGACCAGTATCGTATAGACGCAGTCCTCGGTCACCCGGCTGTCGTATACCATGCCCTTGCGCAGGAATAAGAGATCGTTCTGCTCCACGCGGTAATTCTTCCGGCCAATCCGGTAGGTCGCCGCGCCGTCCAGTACCAGCACGAATGCGCTGGTACGCCGGCCGTGGTTCCGGGCGCTGTGGCTGTAGCGCCATCCTTTTTCATGGTGCTCGAGATTGACCGACAGAATGGAGCCGATACCGACGTCAGCTCGGATCCAGTCGGGAGTGTTGTACATGGGGACCCTCCTTCAAACCCTTCAGAGGGCAGGTGAACCGGCCGCCCCGATTATACCGCCCGGGCCCGGGGGACGCAAGAGCATATCATGCCAGACAGCCTGCTGTCGATAAACCATACCGCAGGGCGCGGTCGAAGGCCTGCTCTGGCTGTCCGGTCCCGATTTTCCATTATTTCGGAGCGGGATGCGGAATTCCGCAATAAGGAAACGCGGATGAGCGAATAGTGTAAATTCTTGATTGTTTATATTGTTTACATACTGATGCGCGGACGGTATTATACATCGTAACAGAGCTTAGAGCCTGAAAACGGAGGTGGTTGATTCATGTCCATACTGGACAAGCTCGCGGGCATGAGCGATACCGGCGAGATCCTGATCGGCGTCGCCCCCATCGAGCGGTTCGAAGGGCTTGCACCGGCGGCCCACCCGGCATCGATACTGCCCGGCGCGCAGTCGGTCATCGTCACGGCGACCGAGATCCCGCGGGGCGATTACCGGGGGCTGGAGGAAGGAACGGTCTGGGGCCCGGCTTCGCGCTGGGACTACGCGAAACCACTTAAGGTCGCGGAAATCGTGGAGCGCGAGGGCTATAACTGCGTTCCGTATGTCCCCAGCGCCGACGCGGCGATGCCCGGCAAGCCGGTACGCGAGGGAGCGGTGGCGCCCAATGTGGGCATTCTCGTCGAATACGCGGCCGTGGCTGCGGGGCTTGGGGAAATCGGATACTGCGGGCTTTTCATGACCCGGCAGTTCGGTATCCGCCAGTCTCTGGGACTTGCGATCACCGACGCGCCGCTTCCGGGAACGCCCATCCATATGGAACCCATCTGCACCAAGTGCAAGAAATGCGCTTCGCTGTGTCCGCTTGGGGCGCTTTCAGCCACGCAGTCCATGACGCTGACGATCATGGGCAAGAAAATGGAGATCGGCATTATCAATGAAAACGCCTGCAAGGTCTGCCCCAACGGCGTATACACCGACACGCAGCTCCTGCCGGGCTGGGAGGAGCTCTACCACAAGATCAACAAGAGCAACCAGCTTGTGAGCTTCAGCCAGCCGGTCAGCGGACTGAGCAGCCTCAACAGGCTCAAGGCTGCCTGCGGCCGCGCCTGCGTCGCCTCATTCGAGCACGGGGACATGCGCCGCTACAGCCATGCTTTCCGGGTGCGTGCGCCCTGGGGACTACGGCCTGAGGAAATGGAGGATTACGATGGTTACAAGTGAGCAGGTCAAGCGATACGCTCGCATGTCGGGCGCGGACCTCGTGGGCATCGCCAATATCGAGCGCTTTGCCGATGCGCCGCCTGAGACCCATCCCTGTTCGATTTATCCTGAGACGCGGTCGGTGATCGTCATCGCCTGCCGCATACTCGAGGGAAGCTACAAGGGCATCGAGCAGGGCACCGACTGGGCCGCCTACTGGATATACGGATACGGAGCGGGCACCTGCGGAACGCTCAGCCGCGCAGCTTCGGGCGTCGCGCGGTTCCTGGCCGCCAACGGCCACGAGGCAGTCCACACCGGCGGCGGCGCGACGCTTCTGGAGCAGCCCGCCAAGAGGCTTCCCGTTGCCCCCGGCAAACTGCCCTCCGACGTGTCGGTGCATACCCGTATCTCGGCGGCGCTGGCGGGACTGGGAGAGCTGGGATGGTCGAAGGTTTTCCTGACGCCGCAGTTCGGCCCGCGGCAGCGCTTCCACATCATACTGACCGATGCGGAGCTGGAGCCCGATCCGCTGATGCGCGAGCATCTGTGCGACCGCTGCATGGCATGCGTGCGCGGCTGCCCGGGATATGCGCTGGGCGGAAAGGAAGTATCCGTTACCGTCGAGGGCCGCACATTCAGCTGGGGAGACGTAGATCTGGGCAAGTGCAAGGTGACGCACTGGGGCATCAACCCTCTGGCGTCGCCGTTCGTGCGCAGGGATCTGCCGGGCCTTAATATGAACGTGAAGGAAACGAGCTTCTCATGGTATGAGGCGTTCCGGCTGGGCTTTGCGATATCGACGCGCGTCGATTACCAGGGACGCATGGCGACCGGCTACAAGGAAATCGGTCAGTCGGGCCGCCCGGGGCCTATCTGCGGCGCGCGCGGGTGCATACAGGCATGCTACCGGCATCTCGTCAGGAAAGGAACCATTCCGGGCCGGCTGGTACCGGATGAGGAGGTTAAGGCATGAACAAGGAAATGCTGCGGCAGTGGGCAGACGAGCTGGGACTGGATCTCATCGGCGTCGCGCCCATCAGCCGGTATGAAAACGTTGCGCCCCAGTGGAACCCGCTGAGCATACTTCCTACCGCGAAGTCGGTGATAGCCTTCGCGCGGGAGATCCCGCGCGGCCAGTTCCTGGGCATCGAGGAGGGCACATTCTGGATCAGCATCGCACGCCAGACCCATCCGTGGTACGCCTACGACCTGTGCCGCCGGTTCGAGGACCAGGGCATCCTTGCGGTACCCTGTTCGCCGCTCGCGCCGCAGCGCTGGCCCGACGGCGTGGTGTTTGGCGACGCGAAGGTCGCGCCCAACGTAACCCCCTCGCTGGAATACGCAGCCACCTGCGCGGGACTGGGAGAGGTCGGCTATAACGGGCTGTTCCTGACGCCGGAGTTCGGAGTCCGGCAGCAGCTGGGAATGCTCTTTACCGAATACGAGCTTCCTGCCGATGAGCCCTTCGCAGGTGGCCTGTGCGACCGGGAAGAGTGCGCGGTCTGCGTGCGCGAGTGCCCGCTGGGCGCTATGGGCGCGAGCAAGACCGTCGACTACGGCGCGGGAGAGATACGGGTCGCGGACATCGACTATAAGAAGTGCCGCTACTGCAAGAACGGCGCATTTCCCGACACAAGCTATCACCTGGCACCGCCCAACCGGATCGCGGCGGCCTGCGCGCGCGCCTGCATCGCGTGCCTGGAGCGCAGGGGGCTGACCCGCAGCGCGTCCCGGTATAAAAAACCGTTCCGTACGCGCGAGCCCTGGGGCGTAGGACTCTACGAGTAGCAGGCGACCAGGCGCCGCTTACCCGCACCGTCCGGCAGAACCGCCGGGCGGTGCATTTTTTTACCGTACCTTGAGACAGGCCTTAAAACGGGGCGTTTTTTATCACACACAAATTCCTGCAAATACCCGTTCGCCATTCCGGAAAATCCTGCCGCGGCGCGCACCCGCTCCCATTGCTACCACCCATACGCATGTATAAATACCGGCGCGTTCATGAATACTAGCTTAAACGATGCGTAATGCAAGGGGGAGTTTTTATGCAGGCGGTTATCATGGCAGGAGGCCAGGGCGTGCGGCTCAGGCCCATGACATGCGATCTGCCCAAGCCCATGGTGCCTGTTCTCGGGAAACCTGTAATGGAATATGGTATAGAGCTTCTCAAAAAACATGGCATCGAGCGAATGGCCGTCACGATGCAGTATCTGCCGGGCCGCATCATGAGCTATTTTGGCAGCGGGGACAGGCAGGGCGTCAAGCTGCACTATTTTGTCGAGAATACGCCGCTGGGCACGGCGGGCAGCGTGCGCAACGCGATGGAGTGCATCAAGGAGCCGTTCGTGGTGCTCAGCGGCGACGCGCTGGTCGATATCGACATCGAGAAAGCCTATGCGTTTCATCGCCGGAAAGGAGCCCGACTGACCCTTGTTCTGAAAAAATCCCCCGAGCCCGTCCGTTTTGGCGTCGTCATCATCGACCGGAGCGGGCGCGTCGTGCGCTTTCAGGAGAAGCCGTCGTGGGACGAGGTCTTCAGCGATCTTGTGAATACCGGCATCTATATCGTGGAGCCCGAGATCATGGACGAGGTGCCCGAGGGGAAGCCCTATGATTTTTCAAAGGATCTGTTTCCCCGGCTACTGGCCGACGGCTGTCCGATGTACGGGTATGTGACCGACGGGTACTGGTGCGACATCGGAAGCCCCGAGCAATACAGGATCGCGCACGAGGATTTTCTCAGCGGCCGCATCAGGCTTCCGATCGACGGGCAGCCCGTGGGTCCGGGCATTTATCTGAGCGGGCACCCGTTCATTCACTCGAGCGCGACGCTCCACGCTCCCTGCTATATCGGCGAGGACGCCTATATCGCCGAGGGCGCGGTCATCGGTCCGGGTACCGTCGTCGGCCGCGGGAGCCGCATCAGTGCCGGGGTCAGCATCAAGCGGTCGATACTCTGGGACAATGTAATCATCGACGCCGCAACCGAGATACGCGGCGCCGTCCTATGCAACGGCGTCAAGATCGCAGGGGGCACCCGGATATTCGAGGGGGTCACGGTGGGTCCGAACACCGCGGTGGGCGAGGATGTGCGCATACACGGAGGGGTCCGTATCTGGCCCCAAAAGATCATCGAAAACCACGACGAGGTGGCCCACGATATCGTGTGGAACCACTGCCAGCCAAAGCAGCTCATATCCGAGGGCTGTCTGAACGGATGGATTAACCGGGACATCACGCCCGGGTACATCGCGCTGGCGGCGGGCGCTTTCGCGGGGCTGCATAAGACCGATTTGCGCGTGGGCCTGTGCTGCTGGGGCTCAAAGGCGGCCGCAGCGATACTCAACGGGTTCAAGTCGTCGCTGTCGCTGTTGGGCCTGAACTGCGATGTGATGGAAGACGCGCTGCCCTACATGCTCCGGTACGCGATCCGCAGACATGCGCTTGCCGGAGGCGTTCATGTCGCGGCCAGCCGGGGACGGTGGCGGATTTCGTTCTATGACACGTACGGGTGCGCTCTGGGCAGGAAGGACGCGCAGCGCATGGAAAGCGCGCTCAGCCAGGCCATGACCCAGCCGGTACGCGACGCGCGCATCGGGGAAATCACGCCGCTGGGACAGCTGTCCCGGCAATACGCGCGGGAGTTTAGAAAGCCGATGGATTCGGTGCTTTCCTCTCTGGACGTGCTGTGCGACGACGAGGAGCTGGGCCCCTACTGCGTGCGCCAGCTTGAAAAATGGGGTTACAGCGTACGCTTTATAAAGGGCGAGCATTTTCCCGGAAAAAGCGACGCCGTCGCCGTGAAGATCACGCAGTACGGCGATACGCTGATACTGCGGGACGAGCGGCGGCGAGTGCTCAGCACGCGACAGATGGAAACGCTGCGTGCGCTGGCCGCCAAGAAATACCTTTCGGGACACGACGGGTTTGTCCCGGTCTCGCCGATATTCCCGCGTGCGCTGGAAACGAGCCTGCGCGCCGGATCTGCGCGCGCCGCGGATACCGGATACCTCGCCTCCGAATGGATGCACCGGCTTGCCGAGGAGATGGACGAGCGCACCCGCATTACCATGCTGGACGGGCCGGCCTTTCTGCTGACGCTGGACCGGATGCTGACCGAGGAATCAATGAGTCTGTCGGAAATGGTCGACCGGATGCCGACCGGCGCCATCCGCGAGCGCAGGGTGCACTGCCCCTGGGAGTCCCGCGGCAACATCATGCGGGCGCTCATCAAGGAAGCCGATCCCGGCCAGACCGGCAGCGGCGGCATCAAGATCCGCAAACACAACAACTGGGTGTTCATCGCGCCCGACCCGGCCTCCCCGGTATTTCATATATTTGCCGAAGGGATGAATGAGGAATACGCAGAAAGCATGATCGACCTGTACAGCGGGAAAATCAGCAAGCTCATTCACAAAGGGGATCCGTGAGCCGTAATGATGCCGCAATAGCGGCAGAAGTATCCCGCTGATAAGGTACGGTTTATGCGATGATGCGTTTTCGCCCCCGGGGCAGCTTTTTGTATAGATGAGTACGCAGAGAGATGAGCGTCAGGCGATTTTCATGCGCGGGGCGGTATCTTTTTGACTGCGCCGTCC
>JBMNNN010000040.1:0-12929 GCA_050942555.1 Christensenellales bacterium | reverse complement strand
CCTTTACGACCAGCAGCCCTATTCCCGAAGACAGGCTCCGCGAATCCACGACGCGGATCGTCACGTCGGGAAACTCGCGCGCCGCCAGCATCGCGTTCTGGCAGGTGGCCGACATATCCGCGGATATTCCGATGAATACGATGTCCTTTTTCTGCCGCGCATACGGCGCAAAGAAATCGGCGAAATCCTGAACCGAGGGCGCCGATGTGGTGGGCGTCTGCTGTGTGCGGTCAAAATGCGCGAAGATCCGCTCCTGATCGATATCCACACCATCCCGGTAGGTCTTTTCGCCCAGCAGCACGTAAAGCGGTATAATGCCGATACCCATGCGCTCGGCCAGCTCCGGTGGCAGATCGCAGGTGGAATCGGCTAAAATTTGTACATTGGACATACTATCTTTCCCTCCATTACGGAAATACATATACATTATAGCACAATAAACGGATCGTATCATAGGGTTGTGGTTTTAAAAACCCCGGGCGACGGCATTTATGCAGCCACACGCAAAAAAAAGGCGGCCGCATCGCGGCCGCCCGGAATCGGTCGGATTTACTGATCATCCTCTTTGGGAGCGGGGGCTGGGACCGATGCCGCGGCGCGGGCGCGGCGGCGACGAACGAGCGCCACCGTGACCGCCACGGCGATGAGCGCGAGCGCCGCCAGCAGTATGATGTAGGGCGTCGCGCCCACCAGGCGAACCGCGAACGACTGGAGGCCCCGCTTGATCGCGTTCAGCGTTCCGAAGAAGGCCACTGCCATCCTATCGCCGAGCGTAGGATCGGTGGGCTCGATGATCGTCGATTCCTGCACCTCGGTCAGCGTGACCGTCACGCTTGAATAGTCCACCAGATCGTCCCACAGCCGGAGCTGGCCCTTGATCTGCTCGATCTGGCTGGTCACGCGCGATATTTCCTGCACCAGCAGCACGACGTCCTCCAGTTTCTCGCTTTTCTCGAGTATATCCTCGAGCCGCTCCAGCTGGAGCTCCAGCGTGCCCAGCCGGATCCCGTAGTCTACGTACTGCGCGGTGATGTCCTGCGTGTATTCGTTGCTGGAGGTGACCTGCCCCAGACCCGATACCTCGGTCAGAAACTGGCCGTAAGCCGTCTGGGGAATGCGCACGGTAATAGTGCCTGTCCGGCCATTTCCGCCGGGCTGGTCGAATCCCACGCCCTCCACATATGCGTTCTCCACATAGCCGCCCACCGCCGCGCAGGCCTGGCGCACTGCGGCCATGTCCTCGTCAAACTGGCGGGTACGCACGCCGATCCGGGCCGAATAGATGATCTTTCTGCCTTCGGATACGTTGGCGTTTTCCTGCACCGTCTCGCCCTGTCCGCGTATGTCAGGCGTCGCCAGGTCCATGTCGCCGCCCGGGGCTGTGGGTGCGGGTGCAAGTTCCGGCTTTTCTGCTTCCTCGACGCTCTTTCCCGTCAGCCAGCCGTCCCTGCCTCCCGCGGCGCTCATGTTGTTATTCGTGCTTTGTCCGCTCGTGTAACCGAATTCGTCGCTTCGGGGCGCGCCATGACCGAGGCCCGGATCGCCGCCCAGCAGCGCTGCGCTTCCCACGACAAGCAGCAGCAGTCCCGCGGCAACCGCCGAGAGTACCGGGAGCCTGAGTTTGCGTTTCACTTGGACACCCTCCTTTTTCTGCCGCTCTGTCTGCAGGCGGATATGCAGCCTTTCATGGAAATGAGGGGGCAAAGGGGCTTCGGGCACAGCGCCCAGAGCGTCAACCAGCATCCGCTGCGATTCATATTCTTCCCGGCAGGCGGGACAGGTCCGCAGATGCTCGTTCATGTGCTCCATTTCCGGATCGGAAACCGATTTGTCCAGATAGAGGCATATGCTTTTTCTGAACTGCTCACACGTCACGTAGAGTACCCCCTTCATACCATTAGACGGTCAATCTTCGGTTTTGTTCCATGGCGCGCACCGCGTCGGCCAGACTTTTTCGGGCTCTGCTGAGCCTGGAGCGCACGGTGCCGGTCGGGCATTCGAGCATCTGGCCTATTTCCTCGTATGAGAACCCCTGTATGTCGCGGAGCACCAAGACCGTCCGGTGGTCGGGCGATATGCGCATGAGTCCTTCGAGAACCATCTGGGAGTTGACGCTTCGCTCTGCAAAGTTATCCGCCTGCGGATCGGTTATTTCCCAGCCCGACTCCCGCATGACCTCGACCGATACGGGAGTCGGACGACGGCGGCGCAGCATATCGTTGCACACATTGACCGCTATCCGATGGAGCCACGTAGAGAAAGCCGACATTCCCCTGAAGGAGCCTATGCTGCGCCAGGCCTTGAGCAGCGCTTCCTGCGCCGCGTCGGCCGCGTCCTCCGGGCTGCCCATCATGCGCAGGCACAGGTTGTACACCCGGCGCTCATGATTTCTGACCAGGTTTTCAAAGGCGTCGGTATCGCCGTTCTGCGCCCTTCGGACCAGTATCCGGTCATCTGCGGTCATGGAATTCCTCCTTCACAAAGAGCTCCGGCTCCTGATTGTACATCGCTCGTGCGGACTTTAACTCATATCGGTTAGGAAATCATTATAGCACAGCGCGGCTCATGTTGTTAACAGACCGAAAACCGAAAACTCGTATAGTACCGGGTCGGTCAGGTGAAATCGACCGATGTGAGACGGATGCCTTTGAGTCCCTCCAGGCGAGAGGATATGTCCTCGGCGGTGACATTCGCGATCAGCGTAGTGATAATCGTAACGTCTACCCATTTTTCGTCGGTGTCCGCCATTTTCACGTCGCGGATCGATAGACCTGCCTCTCCGAGTACCTGCAGCACCTGCGCCATTTGAAAGGGCTGATTGCGCATCTGCAGACCTATCTCTATGCGCTCCTTCTTGCGCATAAACCGGCCCTCGACGGTCTTCATGAGCGTGAGTATCATAACCACCAGCACCGCGCCCACTCCGGCACCGATATAGAAGCCTGCTCCGGCGGCTAGACCCAGACAGGCCACGACCCATAATCCGGCCGCTGTCGTCAGGCCACGAATGCGCACACCGTCCTTTACGATGCTGCCTGCTCCCAGAAAGCCGATACCGCTGATCACATAACTACCCATGCGGGCGATGTCGGTGCTGCTGCCCCCGTATGTGCGGTACAGGTATTCGTTCGTAAGCATGGCCACGCACGATCCCAGCGCGACCAGCGTGTGCGTCCTGAAGCCCGCGGCGTTGCGCTGAAATTCCCTCTGCATTCCTACCAGTCCGCCCAGCACCATCGCGAGAGCCAGCCGGGCGATAGCCTCCCACCAGAGCATGATACGCACCTCCTTTCCCAAACGATTGTATTATATGAAAAAGATTTGACTCATTATATCAGCCTAATGCCGGAATGTCTACCCGACTTATGAGTAAAAAAAGGCATGGCTGTAGCCATGCCTTATAATCATTGCTCGCTATTCCGCTAGCGCACTCACGGCGCGCGACGCGATGTCCCCGCCGCGCAGCAGCTCCATCATGCGTCCCCAGAGCGGATGATCGGGCTCCAGCACCAGCGTCGCGTTGTCGGACAGCGACGACCTGAGCGCCTGAAGCGAGCGCCAGAATTCGTAGAACTCCGGTTCCGCGCTGTAGGCCTCCGCGTAGATCGCTAGCGCCCTGGCGTCAGCCTCGCCGCGTATCTGCTCGGATTCCTTTACAGCCTGGGCGACCAGCTCGCGCGCTTCCCGGTCGGCGGCGGAAACCGCCTTCTGGTAGTTTTCCTCGCCTTCGGCGCGAAGCTGCTGGGCGACCTTGGCCCTGTCGGCCTGCATCCGCTCGTATGTGGACTGCAGGTTGGCCGGAGGAAGCGATGTGCGGTGGACCTGTATGTCGGAAAGCTCGATGCCGCTGCCCCTCACGGTATTGTTGATGGCCGCCAGCGCGCCCGCAAGCGACTCACTGAGCAGCTCCTTGTTGGATATGAAGTCGTCGGCCATAAGCTTGTTGACGTTCTGTATGATGACCGGGTAGATGAGGTTGTCCAGGTAGTTCGTCGCCTTGGATACGGTCTGGTGCGTGATCGCGAAGAGCCCCGGGTGGATGATGCGCCACTGGGCGTACATCGTGATATAGTACTGCTTCTTGTCGGACGTATTGACCGACTCTGCGCCCGATACATAGGTAAAGAGGCGGCTGTTGTACTTGTCCACCGTATCGATGAAGGGGATCCGGAAAAAGAGCCCTTTTCCCTTGGTGACGGCGACGTTGCCGAGCTCGCTGTCCTCGCCGGTCACAAGATCCGGATGGCGCTCGGTAAAGTCGTTGTCGGGATCGATGATGATACGCTGGATCACGCCAAAGCGGGACACGACAGCCTGCTCGCCCTCGCCCACCGTGAATGTGGCGATGTTGAAAAGCACAATCGCGCCGATCAGTATGGCCCCCGCCAGCACGATCCTGCGAATGGTTCTGCCCGCGGAACGGTTCCGTACCGCCCGCATGTCGTTTATATTGATCGTACTCATCGGTTACCTCCTGTCGCGCCGTCCAGCGGGAGCAGCTCTATTAGCCCCCCGGCTTTCTCGGGAACCACATAGATATGGTCTGCCGATCCAAGTATCTGCTCAAGGGTTTCGATGAGCAGCCGCGTGCGCGTGATATCGGGGCTCAGCCGGTATTTGTCAAGAACCTGCGTGAACACCGCCACGTCGCCCTCGGCCCGCGCGATGGTCTCGGCCCGGTAGGCTTCGGCCTCCTGCACCATACGGTAGGCTTCGGCGCGCGCCGCGGGAACCACTTCGTTAAAATACTTTTCGGCCTCGTCCAGCTTGCGGGTCTTCTCGTTCTTCGCGTTGTTCACGTCCTCGTAGGCCGGAGCTACTTCGTCGGGCACGATGATATTCTGGATGCGTACCTCCCGCACCTCGATGCCGATCCGATAGGCCGCGATGAGGCGCTGGAAATCGGGAAGCACCTCCCGCTCGATATCCTGCTTGTTGAGAAGCGCGTCGTCCAGCGTGCGGTTCTGTATGTTGCGCCGCAGGATGGTCTCGAACGCGTTCTGCAGGGAGCCGTAGGGGTTGTCCACCTCGAAAAGGAACGAGGGCACGTCGTCCACGACCACCTGGTAGATCGCCTCTACCCGGACGATATTGCCGTCGCCCGTCAGCATGATGGCCTCCTCGTCCACACCCCTGTAAGCGGCCTCGCTGGTGGTGGTGCCCGGCTGCGTGGTCCGGAAGCCGTATTCAAGCGTATGGATCTCGCTGACGCTGACCACCTCTACCGACTGGATAAACGGCACGCGCCAGTAGAACCCCGGCGTCTTGAGGCTCGTCATCTTTCCGAATGTCATGAGCACCGCCTGCGAGCCCTCGTTGACGCGATAGAATCCGGACGCGGCTACAATGACGACCAGTATCGCCGCTCCGATGAGTAGAATATGGGAAAACCGCATGGATTTCAAGAAAACACCTCCTAATCCCTTGTTGATACGATCATAGCATATGAGAGCGGCGCGGGCCATAGCAGATCGCACGAAATATACCATAACGGGACCCAAAGCCGCGCAATATAATAAAAACGCCTATCGCGCACGGCGACCGGCGTTTTTGGCGACTCTCTATTCGAAGTATACAGGCTGGCCGGTCTGGCTCGACTCGTAGATCGCGGCCAGTATCTGGGTGACCTTGAGCGCCTGCTCGGGCAGCACGCGAAGCGGCGTGCCGTTGATGATGGCCGAATAGAACACGTGCGATTCGATTTGGGATGGATTTGCGGATTTCCCGGCATAGAAATCCGCGCCGCCGGCCGACAGATCGGGCGTGAAGGTATACATCTTGCCGAACTTCTCGCCGTTGATGCGCAGGCCGTCCTTCATGTCGGCGCCCGCCTTGTTGCCGCACAGCACGCACTTGGCCTCTGCCGTGTCGAGTATATTGAGGGCCCAGGAGCTTTTCAGTATCACGGTCGCGCCGTTTTTAAACTTGATAAACCCGAACGAGGAGTCTTCGACCGTGAACTCCCTGGGATCCCAGGAGCCCCAGGCGTTGGCGGCATTTTCGTTGTCCGCCAGCTCCCGGTAGGTCGAGCCCACGACCATCTCGGGATCGTAGTTATCCATGAGCCACAGCGTCAGATCCAGCGCGTGGGTCCCGATGTCGATGAGCGGCCCGCCTCCCTGCTCCTCGGCGTTCAGGAACACGCCCCAGGTCGGCACCGCGCGGCGGCGGATCGCCAGCGCCTCGGCGTAGTAGATGTGGCCCAGCGTACCGGCCTCGCATTCCTTTTTGAGATAGAGTGACTCGGGTCGGTTGCGGTTCTGGTAGCCGATCGTGAGCAGCCTGCCCGTGCGGGCGGCGGCGTCCACCATGGCCTGCGCGCCTGCCACGTCGATGGCCATCGGCTTTTCGCAGAGGACGTGCCGTCCGGACTCCAGCGCGGCGACCGTAATGGGCGCATGGCTCCGGTTCGGGGTGCACACATGGACGGCTTCCATCTGCGGGCCTTCTTTTTCGAGCATTTCCCTGTAGTCCTCATAGACTCGGGCGCCCGGCACGCCGTATTCCCGGGCGGCTTTTTCTGCCCGCTCCCTGACGATGTCGCAGAATGCCACAAACCTGACGTTGCCCAGCGCTTTTGCGGCCGGAAGGTGCTTTCCGTTGGCAATACCGCCGCAGCCGATGATGCCGGATTGGATTTCGCGCATGACGATACCTCCTGTCGTTGGTGTATTCTGGGTTTATTGTACTGCATCGAGACGAACGAAATCAAGCGGAATTCGCGATTATATGAACAGATTCCGGCTTTTTCTCGTTCGGACTCATTCGGGGTCTTCAAGAAGCGCTTTCAGGGTGCGCACATCGCGGGCGATATACCGGTCGACGTTCTCCGTGTCGGTATATTCGGCAGGCATGCACACGACGCCCTCGTAGCGGCGGGATTTGAGATACCGCACCGCGCGCTCCCAGTCGGCTGCGCCGTGCGCGGCTGTCGTGAAATGCATGCCGAACCGGGCCTTTTTGGCCTCCGGCCCGTTTGTGCGGCGGTAAAACGCGTTTTTAAAGTTGACCATGGCGAGGTAGTCCCACAGTATGTCGAGCGCCTTCTCGGGCGTTTCCCCCGCGAGCGCCGAGTGGGCCGCGTCCCAGATCCCGCCGATATAGCGCGCGTCGGTGCGCTCCAGCAGATGCCGCAGATCCATGCTGGAGAACACGCCCTGCCCCTGGTGCTGCTGCACGGCTATCCGTACGCCGTATTTCTCGCACAGCGGGCACAGCCCGTCAAGCATACGGACCCAGGCCGACTCGGCCTGCATGTATCCGGCACAGTCCCCGTAATCGAGCAGCATGATGCGGATCACCGGCACGCCCGCTTCCTGGCAGGCGGCGAATATGTGCTCCTGGGTGCTGCTGGCGACGCTGGCGATCCGCACGCCGTACCGCTCCAGCGTCCGGGAGAGCGCGGGAAGGCCTTTTAGCGCATTTTCGGGATCCACCTGGTAGCCGGGGCGCAGCGGGAACTCGATCGCGTCGAATCCCAGCCCCGCAGCCAGCTCGCCCAGCTGGTCGGGCGTTTGTTCCTTCCACGGCTTGGTAAACAGCGACAGCGTATACGACATCGGTACAGGCCTCCTTCAGCATCAGTTGCAGGATCGACGGCGGGGACGGTCACCAGACCCTGGATTTTGCCGGGCTCTCCCAGAGATCCGCGTTGCGCCCCAGCAGCTCCAGAATTTTCGCGCTGGCCTCGTCGAGAAGCGTTACCAAATCCGCAGGAAGCGCCGTCTCGGCCGCCCGCGCGTTCTGGTGAAGCTGGTCGACGCTGCGGCATCCGGCGATGACGCTGGATATGCCGGGCTTGGATGAAACCCAGGCGATCGACAGGTCGCCGGGCGTCATGCCGCTCTGGCGCGCCAGCTCCGAGAGCCTTGTAAGGAACTCCGCAAGCTCGGCTTCCACACCCGGGCCGCCGTGCCGCGCGGCAGGATTGTTCCGGCTGTCGAAGTGGATCGTGCGCCTGCGCGCCGGCGGGATCGCGTCGAGCGACTCGAACTTGCCGGTCAGTATGCCCTGCATGATGGGCATATAGGCGACAACACCGATTCCCTCTTCGATGCAGCGGGGCAGTATCTCTTTTTCGATGCCGCGGGAGATGAGATTATAGGCGAGCTCGTCGGCCACGGGCCGAACGCCCATTTCCCGCGCGATCTGAAGGGTGCGCACGCCGAAATTGCTCACGCCGATATGGCGGACGAGCCCGCGCTGCTGCACGCACAATATCGCCTCGAAGTTCTCGCGGAGCAGCCGCTCGTCCCGCGTGGGCCAGTGGATCATCAGTATGTCGATATAGTCCGTCCCGAGGCGCTTCAAGCTGCCCGCGATCTTGTCCTCATAGGCGGGGATCTTCTCGCGGGGCACGATGGGTATCTTGTTGCATATCATCGCGCGCTCCCTATGCCCGGCGAGCGCCCTGCCCAGCGATATTTCGCTCGCGCCCTCGTTGTACCCAAATGCGGTATCGAACAGGTTGACGCCCAGATCCAGCGCTTCGCGCACCAGCCGATCCACCTCGTGCTGGCTCTGGCCGCCCCAATAGCTCCGCTCGTCACCTCCGAAACTCCAGCATCCAACCGTCAGCGGGCTGACCGATATGCCCGAATTGCCCAGGGGTCTGTATTGCATCGGGGGGACCTCCTTTGCGTGTGAATGAGACAGAAAAGGCATGTTTTATTATAGGATAGCGAAATTACCATGTCAAGGAAGTGCGGGCGAACTGCTGCTTTGCTAAACCTCCGCTCCTCCCGCCGCATAGTATGCAGAGAAAAGCGTACGGGGAAGGGGAGCCCATGAAAGTCGGACTGGCCCTGTCGGGAGGGGGCGTCAAGGGGGCGGCCCACATCGGCGTGCTGCGCTGCTTTATAGAGCACGGCATCCCGGTGGATCTTGTGTCGGGCGCAAGCGCCGGCGCGATCGCGGCGGGGCTGTACGCCGCGGGGATGGATCCCGATGACATGGAGCAGTTCGCGCTGGGGCTGAATAAGCGTCTCCTTGACTACGATCTGCGGGGGCTGCTGCGCGCCTGCCTGCATCGGGGCGAGCCCCTGACCGGGCTTATAAAAGGAGACAGGCTCCACCGGGCGCTTCTTGCGGCGACCGGCGGCAGGCTGCTCACGCAGGCCCACTTGCCGCTGGCCATCAGCGCGACCGATCTTGACGGCGGGGATCTCGTCCTCTTCGTATCCGACAGCAAAGGGCTGCGGGAAACGCCGGGGATACGCTGCCTGTCCGAGGGGCGCATCGCCGACGCGGTTGCGGCCAGCGCCGCAATTCCGGTGGTGTTCTCTGTGCGTCAGGCCGCGGGAATGCGCCTCGTGGACGGCGGAGCGCTCGAAAACATACCGGTCAACGTGCTCCTGTGCATGGGCGCGGACATCGTGGTGGCCGTCGATCTGTCCCGCGCGGTCCGTACCAGACCCGCAAGCGGACTCCTTGAGGTTGGCCAGCAGACGCTCAGCGTCATATCCCGCCGCCTGACCGATTTACGGACGATTTGCGCCCGCGTGGTCATCACCCCGGACATGACAGGAATCGGCACATTTGAATTTGGTGAAATACCGCTGTGCATCAGCCGGGGATATGAGGCCGCGCTCAAGGCGCTTGATTCGGTGAAAAAAGCGATGGTTCGACACGCCGCAGCGCCGCCAAACACGAGAATTCGTCCATATTACTCCGTATAATATGCACACCAACCGAAACGAGGATCGAACATGGACGAAACGCGGTTCGCCAGAAGGCTGCTGGGATACTCCGCCTCTCAGGTCCGCGCCTGCCTGCGCGCGCAGAAAGCCCGCAACGAAGCGCTCCTTATGGAAAAGCAGGAAAGGCTGCTGGCGCTGCGCGATGAGAATCTCGCGCTCAGGGAGCGGCTTGGCGACATCGAGCGGCAGCAGGCCGACATAGCGGGGGCGCTCATGGAGGCCAAAGCCCAGTCAAGGCGCATGCTGGAGCAGGCCCGCGAGCGCATCAGGGAGGAGCGGGAGCGGGCGCAGAAGGATCTTGAAGCGATCGAGGAGCGCATCGCCGCGCGGCGGGAGGCGCTCAGGACGGCAGCCCGCAACATGGATCTCCTGGCGGCGGAATTTGCCAGGGCCGCCGCGCAGCAGGACAGGATCCTCTCGCTGCCCGCGGACGGACAGCGCGGGAGGGGAGCCTGAGGCGGCGCGCCGCCTGCTGCCCGGCATTGCGGAGCGGCGGAAATGCGATTGACACCCCGTACCGCCGGGTATATAATGGCATTGAGCCGGATGAAGAACATGGGAGAGACCGCCTGCGGGCGGCGCCGAAGGAGCAATCGCGCAGTAATCTCTCAGGCAAAAGGACCGTGTTCCGACGGAACTCTGGAAAGTCGGCGGGAAGCGTGCGAAAGCCGTGATTCCGACACCAACGGGGCAATCCGCGCTAGGCGGAGAATCTCTCTGGTTTGCGACAGAGGCGTCGAAATCGGCGCCTCTTTTTATAGAATGGGGGGAAACGGATGGAAGCAAGAAAAACCCCGCTTTACGAGCGGCATGTCGCGGCCGGAGGCCGGATCGTTGCGTTCGCCGGATACCTGCTGCCCGTTCAGTACGAGAGCGTGCTGGCCGAGCACGCAGCGGTACGCACGTCGGCGGGGCTTTTTGACGTCAGCCACATGGGCGAGATCCTCGTCGACGGCCCGCGCGCAGCCGAGTTCATCGAGCATCTCGTAACCAATACGCTGGACGGTATGCAGGACGGGCAGGTGCGCTACAGCCCGATGTGCGATGAGAGCGGGGGAGTCGTGGACGACCTGCTTATATACCGGCAGGGGCCAGAGCGGTATCTGCTGGTCGTCAACGCCGCGAACCGGGACAAGGACTACGCGTTCATGCGCGAACATAACCCGATGGGCGCGTCGCTGTCGGACATATCCGACGGTGTGGCGCAGCTGGCGCTGCAGGGCCCGCGCTCCGCGGCGGTGCTGACGCGGCTGACCGGCACGGAGCGGCTGCCCGAGCGGGGCTTTACGTTCCGCGAGGACGTGCCGGTCGCCGGTATACGCTGCCTCGTATCGCGCACCGGCTACACGGGCGAGGACGGGTTCGAGCTGTACTGCCCGGCCAAGCGGGGCGCGGAGCTGTGGGACGCGCTCATTGCCGCCGGAGCGGGCGAGGGGATCCGCCCCTGCGGGCTGGGGGCGCGGGACACGCTGCGGCTGGAGGCCGCGATGCCGCTCTACGGCCACGAACTGGGACCCGATATCACGCCGCTTATGGCGGGGCTCGCCCACTTCGTCCGCTTCGACAAGCCGGATTTCATAGGCCGTGACGCCCTGCTGGCCCAAAAGGCCGCGGGACTTCGCAGGCGCCGCGCCGGGATCATGCTGACCGACCGGGGCATCGCGCGGGACGGCGCGCGCGTCTACTCCGGGGAGCGCGAGATCGGCGTTGTGACGTCGGGCACCCATTCGCCCACGCTGAGGCAGGCCATCGCGCTGGCGCTGGTGGAGCCGCCGCTTCACAGGCCAGGCGCCGCCGTGACGGCAGAGGTGCGGGGCAGGATGCTGGATGCGCGTACCGTGCGGATTCCCTTCTATAAAAGAAACACCGAACCATCTAGCTAAAGGAGAGTCGGATCATGAATATACCCGAAACGCTCAGCTATACGAAGGACCACGAATGGGTACGCTTTGACGACGACGGACGCGCGGTGGTGGGTATCACCGAGTACGCGCAGCATTCCCTGGGCGACATCGTGTATGTGGAGCTGCCCCGGATCGGCACGAGGATCGAAGCGGGGGAGACGGTGGCGACGGTGGAATCGGTCAAAGCCGTAAGCGATGTGTACGCGCCGATCACGGGTACCGTCAATAATGTCAACGAGGAGCTCAACGACACCCCCGAGCTCATCAACGAGGACGCGTACAAGGCATGGATCGTCAAGCTGTCCGACTGGGAGCCGGGGCAGCTTCTTTCAGCAGCGGAGTACGCGGCGCTGCTGGAAAAGGAGTCGTAATATGGCCGGATACGTTCCCGGCACCCCGGACGACCGGCAGGCGATGCTGGATGCGCTGGGCATCGGCAGCGTCGAGGACCTGCTGACCCCGATCCCCCGGGCCGTACGGCTCAATAGGCCTCTCAACCTTCCCCCGGGCTTGGGCGAGGCCGAGGTGCGCGATCGGGTCGCCGCACTGGCGGAGCGCAACACGCGCTATGACGCGGTTTTCCGGGGCGCGGGCGCATACCGCCATTTCATACCGGCGGTCGTGCGCGCCCTTGCCGCCCGGGAGGAATTCGTCACCGCCTATACGCCCTATCAGGCCGAAATAAGCCAGGGCATACTGCAGGCGATATTCGAGTACCAGACGCTCGTTTGCGAGCTGACGAGCATGGACGCCGCCAACGCGTCGGTCTACGACGGGGCCGCGGCGGCGATGGAAGCCGTGCGGATGTGCGCAGGCCGCGGCCGCATGCGCGCCGCCGTGTCGGAAGGCGTACACCCGCATGTCCGGCAGGTGCTGCGGACAGGCTGCGCCGCCGCGGGCATCGCGCTTGCGGAAGTGCCGCTGTCGGGCGGCGTCACCGACCGCGCGGCCTTAGCGGGCGACGATATCGCGTGCCTGCTGGTGCAGAACCCGAACTATCTGGGCTGCATCGAGGACCTGGACGCACTGGCCGACGCCGCGCATACTGCGGGCGCGCTGGCGGTTGCGTCGGTCAATCCGATCGCGCTGGGCATACTCAGGACGCCCGGGGAAGCCGGATTCGACATCGCGGTCGGGGAAGGACAGCCCCTGAGCGGCAGCATGAGCTTCGGCGGCCCGTATCTGGGCTTCATGGCCTGCCGCTCGCCGCTTATGCGAAAGCTGCCGGGCCGCATCGTGGGCCAGACCACCGACAGCGCGGGCAGGCGGGGATATGTGCTGACGCTGCAGGCGCGCGAGCAGCATATCCGCCGGGAAAAGGCCGGCA
>JBMNNN010000039.1:0-13019 GCA_050942555.1 Christensenellales bacterium | reverse complement strand
CCTTGACGACGTCGACTACGGCTACGACCTGGGCGAGACCACCGACTTTATCGGCTTCTTCCGCTCGATGCGCGAGGGCAAGATGCCCACCACGTCGACCTACCCGCCGCAGTATTATGTGGACTTCTGCCGCAATACGCTCGAATCCGGGCAGGACATACTGTTCCTGTCGTTCTCGTCGAAGCTCTCGTCGGCCTACGACTATCTGTCGACTGCGGCGGCCCAGCTTCGCGAGGAATTTCCGCAGCGCCGCATCGAGACATTCGATACGCTGAGCATATCGGGAAGCATGGCGCTGCTCGTGTACCGCGCGCTCGTACTGCGCGATCAGGGCGCCTCGATGGACGAGGTCATCGACTGGCTGCGCGGGAACATGCTCCGGTCCAACAGCTATTTTACCGTGAACGACCTCAACCATCTCAGGCGGGGCGGGCGCATATCGGCCACGGCCGCCGCGGTCGGAACGATGCTGAGCGTCAAGCCGGTGCTGCACATCAGCCGCGAGGGCAAGCTCGTGCTGGTCGATAAGGTGATGGGCCGCAAAAAGGCGATCCGCTATCTGGCTGAGAAGGTAGCAGAGCGCGTAGAGAACCCCGAGGACAACGCCTGCATGCTCCTGCACGCCGACTGCGAGGACGACGCGGTGGCGCTCAAGGCGATGGTGGAGCACAGCGGCATACATTTCAAGGAATGGATCGTGCAGATGATCGGCCCGGTCATCGGCGCGCACGCGGGCCCCGATACGCTGGGGCTGTGCTTTTTCGGCCGCGAGCGGGACTAGGCGGGTCTTATTCGATCTGTGACAGCATCGCCTGCCACAGCGCGGGCTTTACGCGGGCGATATTTATAGGCCGGAACGAACCGTCCACAAATACGTGGGTCGTCGCGCCCCGGGCGAGGAGCGCGCCGTCGGCGGCGCGCACGACCTCGTAGCCCATCGTGACGCGGACGCCCCGGATTCCCGCTATCCGCGTGCGGATGCGCAGGCGGTCGGCATATTTTGCGCCCGACAGGAACGCGCACTGGCACTCTGTCAGCGGCAGAAACAGCCCCTCGGCCTCCAGCTGCGCGTAGGGGAACCCCAGGCGCTCCATATAGTCGGTCCGGCCTTCCTCAAACCATGGAAAGTAGTTCGAGTGGTAGACAATGCCCAGCTTGTCGGTCTCGGCATATCGGACCCGGATCATCGTTTCGCTTACCATATTGGGCTCCTTGCGCCGCGGGTTCGCGGCTTTTTTATTGCTCTAATATACCATGATTCTGCTGCGCTATCTCACATACGCACTGGGCCGTCCGGTGGAGGTGTCACTGCTGGAGTCGGCCAAGCAGGGCGGCTAGCGGTGCCTTATACGGGCTGTGCCGCTTTATTGAGACCTGCCCGCTATGCCCGCTTCGTTCAAGCCCGGTGCCTTCCGCGATTCCGGCATGATTCTTCATGCTGGAATATCCATATTTATGGACGGTTTCTTCATTCCAAACCCGCGCTTTATTTATTATACTTGCTATGGGTATCACTGTAAATAAATCGGCGGAAGAAAGGAAAATGCATATGTCCAGCTACGTAACGCGAAAGACGCCCGGCGACACCGCATGGTTCACCCACGACCGGTTCGGCATGTTCATCCACTGGGGGCTGTACGCGATGCCCGCCCGCCACGAATGGGTGAAAATGCGAGAAAGGATCCCCGAAGCGCATTACGACATCTATTTTAAGCACTTCAACCCCGATCTCTACGACGCCCGCGAGTGGGCACGCCTGGCCAAGGCCGCGGGCATGCGCTATGCCGTGATGACCGCCAAGCATCACGAGGGCTTCTGCATGTTCGACAGCCAGTACACCGATTACAAGTGCACAAACACGCCCGCCGGACGCGACCTGATACGCGAGTATGTGGACGCGTTCCGCGCTGAGGGCCTGCGCGTCGGCTTTTACTATTCGCTCATCGACTGGCACCATCCCGAGTTTCCGATCGACATGCTGCATCCGCGGCGCGACGACCCCGATGCCAGGGAGCAGAGCCAGGGCCGCGACATTCGCAAATACGCCGAATATATGCGCAACCAGGTGCGCGAGCTGCTGACCAATTACGGGAAAATCGACATACTCTGGTTCGATTACTCCTACGGCCAGAGACAGGGCGAGGGCGACAAGGCCTGGATGAAGGGAAAGGGAAAGGACGACTGGGAAGCCGAGGAGCTGATCAGGCTGGCCCGGGAGCTCCAGCCCGGCATCATCATCGACAACCGTGCCGATATCGAGCAGGATCTGTGGACGCCCGAGCAGTACCAGCCCGTCGAGTGGATCCGCCATGCCCAGACCGGCGAGCTGGTCACATGGGAGGCGTGTCAGACATTTTCGGGCTCCTGGGGCTACCACCGCGACGAGCATACCTGGAAGTCGCCCGACATGCTGATCCGCATGCTCATTAATACCGTATCGGTGGGCGGCAACCTGCTCATGAACGTCGGGCCCACGGCGCGCGGCTATCTTGATGCCCGCGCGCAGGCCGCCCTCAAGGTATTCGCCGACTGGATGCGCTATAACGGCCGGTCGATATATGGCTGCACGATGGCCGAGCCGGAGTTCCTCAAGGCGATGCCCGCCGACTGCCGGATGACGCAGAGCGTGGACGGGAAAAGGCTCTATCTGCATCTGTTCGCGTACCCGTTCAGGCACCTGCTTCTAAAGGGGATGGCGGGCAGGGTCGAGTACGCACAGTTCCTCCACGACGCCAGCGAAGTGCGGTTTACCGAGGGCGCGGTCAATCACTTCAGCGCGACCAAGGCAGACGACCTGCTGGTGCTCGAGCTGCCGCCGGTCATGCCCGGATACCTGGTGCCGGTAATCGAGCTGTTCCTCAAGTAAAGGCCTATAAGGAAGGACAGAAGCGGCGGGCGCAGTGCTTCCGCCGCTTTTACGCACCGGGCATTATTCGGCGGCATTCTCCATCCATACACGCAGTCTTCTGCGATACTGGCTGGGCGTTTCGTGCTGTCGCTGCCGAAAGTACCGGGAAAAATAAAACTGGTCGCAGAATCCCAGCCTTTCTGCGATCACACCGATCGGGTCGTCGGTCGTCACAAGCAGCTGCCGGGCCTTCTCAAGGAGCAGGTTGTCGATATAGCGCCCCAGCGTCATGCCGGTCTCTGCCTTGAAGCGCTTGGCCAGCGTGCTTTGCGACATCGCCATCGCGTCGGCCAGCATCTTCCGGGTGGTTCTGGACGACAGGGTCTGCTGCACCAGCGGATACAGCCTGCGCAGGAACGCGGAATGGGTTTCCAGCGCGTCCTCTCCCGCTTTGGCCGACCCGACGAATCGCGCGATGGCCCGCTGCAGCGCCGCCTGCAGCCCGAACGCGCCCGCAAGATTCTCGCTGCGATAGCATATGAGAAGATCGGCAAGCTCGCCACCGGGAACCGGAAGCTCCCGGCAGCCGGTGAGGCGCGACAGCAGATCGCATCCGTCAGCCGCATACGCGTTCACATGGAAATACAGCTGGTCCAGAAAGCTGCCGCACGCGTAGTCGAACGTCAGGCCCGCGGGGATGAGGTAGCAGAAGCCGGGCCGGAGCGGGAGCCTGCGGCCGTCCCAGCGGACCGCGCCCTCGCCTGCGTATATGTAGTACAGCCGCGTATAGGGCGAGCAGACGTCCCTGCGGTTCCATTCGCTGCCGAGCCGGCAGAAGCCGCTTTCCATCACATGGATCCTTAGATTGTTGATATACTCGATGATCCGGCTGTTCCTGTGCGTGTCCATACAGAAAATCTCCATATTTGCGGGAAGGATTTATCGGCAGGTCGGATGCCTTCCATTATACTTGTTACCCGGAGATACTGCAAATGAACCGGCGTCGCGTATGGCGACAGTATTTGTTCTCCATAAGATAACAGTTACGAAAGTGTTCCGATGGGCTACTGCTTGCTGATAATTGTCGAACTAACATCATTTTAGGAGCCGATGGCGTGGGCTTGCTCCCGCCGCGTCCCTAATTGTTCTTTGCTTATTCGGGTTCTGAATAAGAGGTTTCGCTCCGCTGGGGTTACTTTCTGCCTTGATACAGAAAGTAACCAAAGAAATCAAGATTTTCCCGGCGTGACCCCCGGTTTTTTGGGCACTTTCGTTAAATCCTGTCGCCCTGGGTTGTCCCGCAAAGCAGGCAAAACAAAAAGCGGCGTGCCCGCCGCTTATGAATGATCCAACGCCCGTAGGCTCCTATTTAAAGAGCTTTTCCATCTCCGCCATCTTGTCGTAGGTGACGAGCGCGTCCTGCCGCAGATTCCTGAGCTTGACCACATAGGTCCAGCGCCCGTAGGGGTATATCTTGTGCACCATCGTCAGATTGATGATATAGGACTTGTGGCTGCGGAAAAACAGCGCCGGATCCAGTCTCTTGTGGAGGTCGGACAGCGTTTCGCTGGTCACGATCCGCTCGTTGGCGGTATAGATGACGGTGCTGCGCTCCTCGCGCTGCACCAGTATGATATCGGCCATATCGACCAGGCTGATGCCTTCCCGGTGGCGGATCATCAGCTTGTTGAGCCCGGGAACCGACGGCTGGGCAGGCGCCGCCCGGGATTCCTGCGAGAGCGACAGCGTCTGGGCGATCCGGCGGAACGTTTCGAGCGCCCGCTCGACATCGAAGGGCTTGAGCAGGTAGTCGAACGCGTACAGCTCGAACGCGTCCTTCATGTACTGCTCGTGGGCCGTCGCGAAAATAAGGCACACCCGCGGGTTGATGTCGACGATCCGCCGGGCGCACTCGACGCCCGATATGCCGGGCATCTCGACGTCCAGAAACACAACGTCGGGCCGCAGCTGCTCATAGAGCGCCACAGCCTGTTCGCCGTCGCCCGACTCGCCGACCACCGTAAACCCCGGGGCCTTCCCGGTGATCTTCGCGAGTACCCGGCGCATGTCGGGCTGATCGTCGACGATAAGAACCGTACGCTCGCTCATCTGCGCGCCCTTCTGCCGCCCGGCCGCCCCAGTATCTCCGCGTACAGGATGCCCTGCACCAGCGTACTGCGGGACGGCGCGAATACAGGCCTCGCGCTCGTGCGCCTGGCGCGGGGCGCTTCAGCGATCGGGTCGGCCTTCATCCGCATCTTAATGCGCTGCGTAAGACCGTGCTCCACGCCCGTACCTGCCGGTATACCCCCGAGCGAGCCCCAGCGCGTTTCTGCGCCCTCGAGCGAGTTTCTTTGAAGAGGGCTGCCCTCTCCCGGTATGTTGCCCGAAACCGTTCGCTGCTGCGCCTTCGGCGCAGCCGGGGCGGTCGGGGGCGGCTCCGCCGAGCCGCTCAGCGTGGGTACCGTGGACGTCCGCGCCGGGGCCGGGCGAGTATGAAACACCGGCTGCACGGGCTGACTGGTAGACGGCGGCTTCTGCGCGGGAGGAGCCGCTTTTTGGACGGCGTTTACCGCGCGTATTACGACCCCCGCCAGCACGAGTATCGGGACCAGTACGCCCGAAAGGACGCTGATTAACTCCCCCATGTCCACCATCCTTTCATAGAGAACATACGCCGGGCGGGACTGCCCCGCCCGGCGCGCCATCCGTTACTCCTTCTTATCGGGAGCCTTTGGCGCCGACTGCGGGTCGCTGCCCATCTGCGCGATGGATTTGCGCATGGACGTATCGGATATGATGTTCTGCATGTTGTAGTAGTCCATGACGCCCAGCTTGCCCTCGCGCAGCGCCTGGGACATGGCCCGGGGCACCTCGGCCTCGGCCTCCACGACGCGGGCGCGCATTTCCTGCTCCAGCGCCACCATTTCCTGCTCCCTGGCCACGGCCATCGCGCGGCGCTCCTCGGCTTTGGCGCGCGCGATCTGCAGGTCGGCCTGCGCCTGGTCCATCTGGAGCTGCGCGCCGATGTTGCGGCCCACATCCACGTCGGCGATGTCGATCGACAGTATCTCGAACGCGGTTCCGGCGTCCAGACCCTTGCCCAGCACCGTGCGGGAGATGAGGTCGGGATTTTCCAGCACTTCCTTATGCGTGTGGGCCGAGCCGACCGTGGTGACGATGCCCTCTCCCACGCGGGCGATGATGGTTTCCTCGCCCGCGCCGCCCACCAGCCGTTCGATATTGGCTCTTACAGTGACCCGCGCCTTGGCGCGCAGCTCGATGCCGTCCTTGGCGATGGCCGCCACGACCGGCGTCTCAATCACCTTGGGACGCACGCTCATCTGCACGGCGTCCAGCACGTCGCGCCCAGCCAGGTCGATCGCGCAGGCCCGCTCGAATTCCAGCAGGATCCCGGCGCGGTGCGACGCGATCAGCGCGTTGATGACGCGGTCCACGTTTCCTCCGGCCAGGTAGTGGGCCTCGAGCTTGTCAAGAGAAATGTTGAGGCCCGCCTTGACGGCCTTGATCATCGGGTTAATGATCCGCGCGGGCATAACGCGCCGGATGCGCATGCCGACAAGCTGGAATATACCGACCCGGACGCCCGACGCGATGGCCGATATCCACAGCCGGACCGGTACGAAACTGAAGAAGAACGATAGAAATACGATTGCGCCTACGATGATAAGCAGTGCCAGTAATACGGGAGGCATGACAACAACCCCTTTCCAATAATGTCGGGCCGGAGGCTCCCGGCCAAATGCTTACGGCCGCTATCCTTCGGCCGCCTCGTCCCTGACGGCCTCCACGACGATGCGGCGGCCTTCCACCTTGATGACCCGGATCGCGGTTCCCTTCTGGATGTACTCTCCCTGCGTAACCACGTCCAGCTTGACGCCCTCGATGTCCGCGATGCCCGATGGCCGCAGCAGCGACGCGGCAACCCCGGTCTTGTTCACATAGTAGTGCATGTCGTCGACCGACAGATACCCGGTCGCCTTGCTTTTCAGCACCAGCGGAGACCGGAATATCCGCCCGCGCGTGGCCGACCGGATCACGATGACCAGCACGACCGTCAGTACCGCCAGGATGACCAGTACCATGACGAGCGCCTGCGAGAACGTATCGGCTGTCAGCACCACGCTCAATAGCAGCAGCACGATGCCCAGTATTCCGGGCAGCTGGAAACCCGGCGTGAACATCTCGAATATGATGAGCGCCAGCCCCGCGACAAGGCATATCATCGCCGGCCAGTTTTCGGCGATGAATTCAGCAAGCTCCATCCAGTTCCCCTCCTTCCGCCTGTCCTTTCCGATCCCATCATATCGTACGCGCTGCGCGCCTGCCATAGTCCGCGCACGAAATCCCGCATTATCGCGTCGAGATGTCAGTTTGACGGTTTATCCTGAATGGCCTGTCCCGATACAAGCGGGATCCGGCCTGTAAATTTCGTCATGCCCGGGTTGCTCTCGGCTTCAATCCGTCCGCCCCACTGCTCGATCAGCGTCCGGACGATATAAAGTCCCATGCCGGTGCCGCGGTCTCCCTTGGTCGTAAAGCCCGGCTCAAATATCCGTCCCATGATCTCAGCGGGGATGGGCGGGCCGTTGTTGGAGACCGCAAAGCACAGCGCGTCGAGCTCCTCCCACAGCGATACCTCTGCACAGGGCTCGTCCTGGCTGGCAGCCGCGTCCAGCGCGTTGTCGATGAGGTTCCCCAGCACGCGGCACAGCTGCCAGTCCTCGACCGGAAGTTCGTTCAGCGCAGCCCTGATCGAATAGCTGAGGCGGATATGGCGCTGCTCGGCATGCATCGATTTTGCGGCGAGCAGCGCGTTGACGGCCTGGTTGCGGGTACGCAGCAGCGCGCCCACCTGCTTCAGGTCGTCATATGTCCGCTTGAGGTATTCCTCCGCTTCGCTGTACTCGCCCAGCTGCAGCAGCGAATAGACCACCTGCAGATGGTTGACGAAATCGTGCCGCTGCGCGCGCAGTTTGCGGTTCAGCGCCGCCTCGCCCTGCATCGTCTGCTCGATCGACTCCATCTGCTCCTCAAAAGAGAGGATCACCCAGGCATTGCGCATGAGCAGCGCGTTGCCCAGCGCGATGATCGGTACGAGGAGCGCCATCAGCACGCCGGTAACGATGGGCTCGCCCATGAAATACAGCACCGCGAGCGCGACGGCCACCGCGATCTGCAGCCAGCTCGCCCAAATAACCGACTGGGCGGCCTTGCGCATATTGAACCTCCGCAAAGGCTGCGCCCGCCGTCCGAAGAATCTCACTTTTTTCACGCCGTTCATGGAATCATTATACCACGGGATGGCCAAAAATCACATCCCTGCTCCTATAGGCGGCAATGCAATGCGCAGCATACCGGTTTTTTTTGTCTTTCATAAAGGAAGCGTTTTATTCGCCCATCCCTGCTACCATCTCCGAGGCGCTCTCCATCAGGCCCCAGAAATCAAAATGGTGGCTGGCCTGCGCCGCGTTGGGGCACAGCACGACAAGTCCCAGCGACAGCATAAAGGGCGCAGCCGTGGAAAAGCGCCGGATTCTCTCAAACGCCATGCCGTCCCCGGACCGCTGCATATCAAAGAGCGGGCCGCAGCGGATAAGCTGCAGCCAGACGCTCTCATCCTCAGCAGCGGGAGCGCTCGCGATGTCCGACACGCCGTCCCGGGTCACGACGGTCGTTACCGCCGCACGGCCCTGCTCGTCCCGCTCGAAGCATATCCTGGCCCAGTTGTCGTCATCGGAGTATATGAGGATTCCCGCCGCGTTGCCGGGGCTGGAAAAGTCGGGCCTGACCCGCGCCCGGGCGATGAAATCGCCCCCGATCCGGGTCTCCAGGATGCTGGCGTCGAGTTTCTTGCGTCCCGTGCCGGGCTCACATATGAAATCCGAATGGGGCGGCGGAACGACACAGAGGCTTCCGTCGGTGTCGGTGCAGGTCGCGGGCATTGCAGCCCACCGGAACCCGGCTGGCTCATCCCGCAGAAAGTATTCGAGCAGGTTTTTCATCGTGCATCCTCCCGCTGTCGTTTTATAGCGTCCAGTCGGCCCCGATCCTGTCGTGCCATGTCAGCGATACGTCGATATCCCGGCCAATCCGCGCACCCGCGGCCTCGAGCGCATCGGAGGCAGCCTGCCAGGCTGCTTCGGGCGTGTTGTTGTCCCGAGATATATGGCACAGCGCTACGCGGCGCACCCCGCATGCCAGAAGCCCGGGAAGCGAAGACGCGGCGGCGGCGTTCGACAGATGCCCGCGACGGCCCAGTATCCTGCGTTTGAGCGCAGCCGGATAGCGCCCGTTTTTTAGCATGTCCACATCGTGGTTGGATTCGAGCAGCACCGCGTCGGAATCGCGCAGGCGGCTGAGAACCGCGTCGGTCATGTGCCCCATATCGGTGGCGATCGCGGCCTGCTTTCCCTCTCCCCACAGCACGTAGCCGACCGGCTCGGCCGAGTCGTGCGATATCGGAAACGAGGATATGCACAGATCCCCTATAAAAAAGTCGCGGCCTGTTTCGATGACAATGCGGTTCCGCTGCGGGATTTTCCCGGCGCACCCGAGGCCATCGATCGCGGCCCAGGTGGATGCGTTCGCATAGAGGGACAGGTCATAGCGCCGGGCCAGGACGCCCACCGCCCGGATATGGTCGATATGCTCGTGCGTGATGAGCGCGCCGCGCAGCTTGCCGATATCGATTCCCAGCGCATCCAGAGAGGCAGCGATCCGGCTGGCCGCCACGCCCGCGTCTACCAGCACGCCGGTCCGGCTCGACGCAACCAGCGTCGCGTTCCCGCTGCTGCCTGAAAAGAGCGATACAATACGAAGCCCCGTGCCGATCACCTCCCCGGTCCGTCGAATATTATACTTTGTTAATATGTTTTGGGCAAGAGGCCGCCATGCGCCATCTGATGATCCTGTGATAACGCCATCCCGGATGACGATGAATGATGAATAACGAATAATGAATGATATAAAACCCTGAATGGATTTTGCGCAGATGGAGGACAGAGTGCATTAGCACAAAAGGCAGCAGGGACGCGGGCCGGGGAAAGCCCCGGCCTTTTCTACGGGTCAGTCGGCCATCTCGAACTCGATCCGCCGCTGCGCCAGGTCGGTCCCCATGCACTCGACCTGAACCGGATCGCCCAGCCGGTACGTGCGCCGGGTGCGCCGCCCGATCAGGCAGTAGCGCTTTTCGTCGTATACGTAGTAGTCGTCGTCCAGGCTGGACATGCGCACCAGCCCCTCGATCGTGGAGGGAAGCTCCACGAACAGCCCGAACTCCGTAACGCCCGATATGATGCCGTCGAACACCTCTCCGACGTGCCTGCTCATGTATTCGGTCATCTTGAGGTCGTCGGCGGCCCGCTCGGCTTCCTGCGCAGCGATCTCGCGCTCGGAGCTCTGCCGCGCGACCTCGGCCGCGCGCGCGGTATACTCCCTGAGCCAGGAAGCGGTGACCGAACCCGCAAGCACCGCGTGAACCACCCTGTGCACGAAAAGGTCGGGGTAGCGGCGTATCGGAGAGGTGAAATGGCAGTAGTCGGTCGCCGCAAGCCCGAAATGCCCCTTGTTCTCGGGGCTGTAGCGCGCCTTGCGCATGCTGCGCAGCACGATGCGGCCCAGTATGTTTTCCTCAGGCGTGTTCTGGGCGGAGCGCAGCAGCGCCTGAAGGTCCCCGGGCCGCACCGCGCTGGGCCGCGCACTCAAACGGCAGCCGAGAAATTCCGCAAACAGCGCGAGCTCCTCCATCTTGTCGGGGTCGGGCTGCTCGTGTATGCGGTATACGGCGGGCATTTCCATATTCGACAGCCATGCCGCCACCGTCTCGTTGGCGCACAGCATGAACTCCTCGATCATCCGGTGGGACGCGCCCCGCTCCCGGGGCGTGATGTTGACGGGTTTCCCCTCGTCGTCCACCTCGATATACGCCTCGTCGATATCCAGCTCCAGGCTGCCCCGGCGCATACGGCGGGCATTGAGCGCCTGGGCCAGACGCGCCATTTCGGTAAAGTGCGGAACCAGCGCGTCATACTCCCGGCAGGCGCCGGGATCCTCGTCCAGCACCCGGTTCACGTCGTCGTATGTCATGCGCGCGACGCTGCGGATCACGCTCGGTGACACGGTGAAGTCCTTTACCTCGCCGTCCGGGCTAGTATCCATGACGCACGACAGCGTGAGCCGGTCAACCCCCGGGTTCAGCGAACAGATGCCGTTGCTGAGCGCTTCGGGCAGCATCGGCACCACGCGGTCCACAAGATACACGCTGGTGCCGCGGGCAAACGCTTCCTCGTCGAGCGCCGTACCGGGCCGCACATAGCTCGATACGTCGGCGATGTGCACGCCCAGCCGCCACCCGCCCCCCGATAGAGGCTCGATCGAAACCGCGTCGTCGAGATCCTTCGCGTCGGCGCCATCGATCGTAAATACGACCTGTCCGCGCAAATCCAGGCGTCCCGCGACGGCTTCGGGCGGCACGGTCTGCGGTATGCGCTTGGCCTCGCGCAGCACCCGCTCGGGGAACCGGTCGGGAAGTTCCATCTCGCGTATGATGGAGAGTATATCGACCCCCACGTCGGTGGCCGGTCCCAGCACCTCGATGACCCGGCCGGCCGGACCGCGCTGTCCCTCGGGCCAGCGCGTAATCTCGGCGACGACTTTCATGCCGCCCAGCGCGCCGCCCTGCGCGTGGCGGGGAATGAACAGATCGATGCCGATGCGCGTGTCGTCGGGCGTGACGTAGCCGCCGGCGTCGCCCTGCTCAAAGAGACCCACGATCCGGGAGCGACCGTGGGAGAGCACCTCGCGCACCTCTGCCTCGACGCGGCGGTCGCCCCGCTCGCGGCGCCCCAGCATGACCAGTACCCGGTCGCCGTGCATCGCGCCGTTCAGCCGCGCGGCGGGTATAAAAATATCCTCCTCGTCGGGATCGTCCTGTATGAGGAACGCGTAGCCTCTCGGGTGTCGTTGCACCTTTCCGGCGGCCATGCCGATCAGCCGGGGCAGCGTCCACCCGCCCCGCCGGGTCCGCACCAGCCGCCCGTCGATGCGCATTTTTTCAAGCAGATCGTAAAATTCCGCGCGGTCGGGCGGGTCAAGCGCATCGGCCAGCTCGGAGTCTCCGGGCGGCCGCCCCTGCCAGCTCAGCAGTGCTTTCTCAATCTGTTGCTCCATAACTCAGCGCTCCTTATCAGCGTCCAGTATACGGGCCGCTGCCAGTATACCCGCGATGGTCTTGCCGTCGCCGATATCGCCGTCCATCACGCGCTCGATCAGCTCGGCAAGCGGGATGCGCTCCACATGCAGGAACTCATTTTCATCGGGATGCGGGCGGCCCGTCGCCAGGCCTGTGGCGAGGAAAATATGGACGATCTCGGTCGAATAGCCCGGCGAAACGCGCCCGCCGAACAGGTAGCGCATGTCCCGGGCGATACAGCCGGTTTCCTCCTCCAGCTCGCGCCGGGCCGCGTCCGACGGCTTCTCGCCCGGCTCGATCTTCCCGGCGGGCAGCTCGAGCAGCACCGAATCGGCCGAGCGGCGGAACTGGCGCACCATCACGACGCGCGCATCGTCGTCGACCGCCACCACCGCGACCGCGTTGGGACATTCGACCACATCCCGGAGAGATTCCCGCCCGTCGGGCATACGCATCCGGTACTGCACGACGCGAAAAGCGCGTCCCTTATACTTGAGCTCCTCTCCGAGCGTCAGCTCGTTCAGATCGGTCGGGGTACTCACAGTCCCAGCTCCCCTGCGATATCCTTCATGGCCCGAAGGGCCAGTTCGATGAATTCGGTTCGCTCGAGCGGCAGCCGCGCGCATGCGTCGATCTGCTCGCGGCTTGCTCCGCGTGCGAAGGAGGGATCCTTAAATTTCTTCCTGACCGACGATACCGCCACGTCGGCGATCTGCTTGCTGGGCCGGACCAGCGCGCAGGCGGTAATCAGCCCGGTCACCGGATCCGCGCAGTAGAGCGCATGGTCGATGAGCTTGTCGCCCTGCGCGCCGTTGGCAGGGTTATGGGCCATGACCGCGTGCACGATTTCCTCGTCAAGCCCCGCTTCCCGGAGCATCTCCCCGGCGACAAGGCCGTGCCGCGCCGGGTCCTGGGCCGTCTGCTCGTAGTCGATATCGTGCAGCAGCCCCGCCAGCG
>JBMNNN010000038.1:0-13323 GCA_050942555.1 Christensenellales bacterium | reverse complement strand
GGAAGCTGTCAAAAAGACAATTGGAATCATGTTGGCCGCAGGGGTTATAGCCCTGAACTACTCCTCTCCTCTAAGACTATTCAGAAACGTTCCCGGCAGTCTCAATCTGCACCGGGGGCAGTCGATCAGCCTGCCGCTTGGCCTTCCGTCCGGGTGGCTGACTGTGGAAAACGAAGGCGACGAGCTGATCCGGTTCAGCCAGACAGCGACGACCGGAGACGCGGTATTTACCGCCGACGCGCTCGAAATCTATCCGGAGGAGTGCGGACAGACCGCGCTGTCGCTGACGCTTTTCGGCATCATACCGATAAAAAACGTCAGCGTCCATGTGTTCCCGGAAATGACGCTGGTACCGGGCGGCCAGCCCATCGGCGTCTCGCTGTACACAGAGGGCATCCTCGTGGTGGGCATATCGGATCTCTTGTCGGGGGACGGTACGACGCGGCGGCCGGCCCAGGAAGCCGGGCTCCAGCCGGGCGACATCATACTGGAGGCCGAGGGAAAGCCTTTGACTGACGCAAAGAGCCTCTCGGACATCATACAGGGCTGCGCCGGAGCGCCTGCGCGGCTCAAGGTGCGGCGGGGCGACAGGACGCTCAATCTTTCGATCACCGCGGTTCGCGACGGGCAGGACGGCATATACCGGATGGGCATGTGGGTGCGGGACAGCTCTGCGGGCGTGGGGACGCTGACATTCTACGACGCGGCGTATGGCACCTATGGAGCGCTGGGCCACGCGATCAAGGACATGGATACCGACACCGTGCTCGATGTGCGGGAGGGTACGATCCAGTACTCGAACATCATCGATATACAGCAGGGCGAGCGGGGCACGCCCGGAGAACTGCGGGGTATCTTCTTCAGCGGGGACGTCGCGATCGGCAATATCCGGCTCAATACGCCGTTTGGGCTCTTTGGGGACGCGCTGGAGCCCATCACGAACCCGCTCTACCCCGATCCGATACCGGTGGCCTCCCACAGCGAGGTCCATACGGGCCCCGCTACGCTGCTCACGACGATCGATTCGGAGGGGATCCGCGAGTACTCTTGCAGGATCATACGGGTATTCAGCCAGGATCGTCCCGCCATCAAGAGCATGGTCATTGAGATCGACGACCCGGAACTGCTGGCAAAGACCGGCGGGATCGTGCAGGGTATGAGCGGCAGCCCCATCATACAGGACGGAAAGCTGGCCGGCGCGATCACCCATGTATTCATCAACGATCCCACAAAAGGACACGCGGTTTTTGTCGAATGGATGCTGATGCAGTCTATTCCTGACGAGTAGGAGGAAGAAAGGGAGGCAGCATCGAATTGGGAGGGAGAAAGGGGAGCGGGTGCGCATGGGCCGAATCAGTATGCTGGTCGTTGACGGCGATCCGGATTTCCGTAGCATGCTGCGGGATTACTTCTACGGGGACGATGTGTTTGAGATTGTGGGAGAAGCGGGCAGCGGAACCGAAGCGCTGGAAGCGATCCGGGAGCATTCGCCTGACATCGTCATACTGGACACGGTGCTGCCCGGGCTGGACGGGATCGGCGTCATGAAGGAGCTTAGCCGCATGGCCTGCGCCCTGCCCCGGATCGTCGTATTTTCCTCGTCGGGGCAGGAGGAGCTCATCCGCAGGGTGTCGGAGCTGGGCGCACGCTCCATCTTTCTGAAGCCCTTTCGGATGGACGTATTCCGCAGGCGGCTGGAACGCATCATGGCCGTGTCCGGGGGAGGCGGCAAGGCGGCACCGCCGGGTGAAGCGCGCGCAAACCGCCCCGACGGACTCGAGCAGGAGATATCGCTACTGCTGCACCGTATGGCGATACCGCCGCATATCAAGGGATACAGGTATCTGCGGGAATCGGTCGCGATGGTCGTGCGGGATATGAGCCTCATCAACCGGATGACGTTTGATATCTATCCCATAGTAGCCGACATCTACGGGACGACGCCCAGCCGCGTGGAGCGGGCGATGCGCCATGCGATCGAGGTCGCGTGGAACCGCTGCCGCGTGGAGACGATTGAGCAGATATTCGGATATACCGTCAGCGCCAATAAGGACAAGCCCTCAAACGGCGAATTCATCGCGATGATCGCGGACAATATTCGTCTTAAGCTACGTATGGTCTGAACCCCCGGGCACATAATTGGCCTGCCGGCCGCCATATATTTGTAGACAGGCAGGTGGCGGCTTTGAGGCAGCTGCGCTCGGTCATATATGCCCGTATCCGAGCCCACCGCGGGCTCTATTTTTTCGCGCTGCTCGCGTGCCTGTTGGGTCTGTTGTGCGGCTGGCAGGCGGCTTCCCGTATGGATCGGTCCACGCTGGAAACGCTGGCGCTGATGCTGGACGGCAGCGTGGAGACGGCGCGCACCAGCCTTCAGATATTCCTCGTAGCCATGGGGCGGTGGGGAGCGCTGCTCTCCTGGATGCTGCTGTGCTGCCTGACGAGATACGCGCTGCCGGTACCCGCGATGGTGCTCATTTCCTACAGCTTTGCCAGCGGATTGACGCTGCGCGCGCTGCTGATTGTGCCCATCGGTCTTCTCTACGCGATTGCATTGACAGGGTGTTATGCTATAATTGTGCTGCTGACCCTGCCCCTTCTCATGCTGGGAGCGGTGCAGAGCATACTGCATGTGGTACGCGCCCCGGCCGGAGCGCGGGGACGGGTCGGCGACGGCTCTTCCCGGCTGCTGCTGCTGCGCGACCTCATCATGCTGTTTCTGTGCGGCATACCGGCATGCGGCATGCAGTGTCTGATAGGGCTGATGCTGCGCTAGGGGATGGATACGTGAGAAAAAGGGTTTTCCTGATCGTGCTGGACGGGGTCGGCGTCGGCGCGGCGCCCGATGCCGCCGACTACGGCGATGCGGGATCCGATACGCTGGGGCATGTGCTGGCCCGCTTTCCCGACCTGCGGATCCCCGCGCTGACCCGGCTTGGCATACGAAGCATACGCGGCACATCGTTCTACCGCCCGGGAGCCGCTGCGGGGCTTTTTGGCCGGTGCGCGCAGGCCTCCGCGGGTAAGGACACGACGACCGGGCACTGGGAGATCGCGGGGCTTATCCGCAGCGAGCCGTTTCCGACATATCCTGCGGGGTTCCCCGATACCATCATACGCGAGTTTTCGGCACGCACCGGGCGCGGTGTGCTGGGCAACCGCACCGCCTCGGGCACGCGCATCATCGAGGAGCTGGGGGACGAGCACCGGCGCACCGGAAGCTGGATCGTCTACACATCGGCCGACAGCGTCTTTCAGATCGCAGCGCACGAGGAAACGATACCGCCCGAAGAGCTGTACGCCGCCTGCCGCGTGGCCCGGAGCATACTGCACCCGCCCCACGGCGTGGGCCGCGTCATCGCGCGCCCTTTCGCGGGGCCTCCTGGCGGGTATTACAGGACACAGGGGCGGCGTGATTTCTCGCTGGAGCCCACCGGGCCGACGCTTCCGGCCGTGCTGTCAGACGCGGGCATACCGGTAACTGGTGTGGGCAAGATCCGCGATATCTTTGCGGGCGTCGGGATCGCGTCCTCTATCCGGGGCCACGATAACAGGGAGAACCTCGAGGCCACGCTGGATCTCGTAGAGGACGGCGAGGGGCTCGTGTTCGTCAATCTCGTTGACTTCGACATGCTCTATGGCCACCGGAGGGATCCTGAGGGGTTTGCGGCGTGCCTGGAGGATTGCGACCGGTACATTGCGCGCATCGTCGCACGGCTTCGCCCGGGCGACATTATGATACTCACGGCCGATCATGGCTGCGACCCGACCTATGCCGGTACGGACCATACGCGCGAATGGGTGCCCGTGCTGGTGGCGGGCCCTGCCCGGATCGCGGGCCGCGACGCCGGGGACCGCGCCAGCTTCGCCGACATCGCGAGGACGGTGCTTGATTATTTCGGGCTGCCGCCGATCGGCGGCGGCGCGCCGCTTTTTGACGCGGCACAGACCGGTTAATATTCCCTGCCGGGCAGGCGGGAGGAAAGGCGGACAGGCGTATGAAGGAAACGCTGGACACGATCAGGGCAAGGACCCGGATAGAGCCGGTGGTGGGCATCGTGCTGGGCTCGGGCCTCGGAGGGCTGGCCGAGGCCGTGGGAGAGCCAGTGAGCATACCGTACGCGGAGATTCCGGGATTCGCGCGTTCCACCGTCGCGGGTCACGCGGGGCGGCTCGTACTGGGCGCGCTTGAGGGCGTTCCCTGCGTCGTCATGCAGGGCCGTTTTCATTACTATGAGGGCCATAAAGCCCGCGACATCGTGTACCCGATCCGGGTCATGGCGGCGCTGGGCGTGCGCAGGCTGCTGCTCACCAACGCGGCGGGCGGCATCAGCCTGAGCCTGAAGCCCGGCGACCTGATGGTCATAGACGACCACATCAATCTGTCGGGCATCAATCCGCTCATCGGGCCCAACGACGAAGGGGCAGGGCCCCGGTTTCCGGACCTTTCTAACGCATACGACGCGGATTTCCGCGCGCTCATAGACGAGGCGGCCCGGGAGCTGTGCATACCGCTGCACCATGGCGTATACGCGATGATGAGCGGTCCCAGCTTTGAAACGCCGGCTGAAATACGCATGCTGCGCACGCTGGGAGCCGACGCCGTGGGCATGTCCACGGTTCCTGAGGTCATCGCAGCCAACCACTGCGGACTTGTGACCGCAGCGATATCCTGCATTACGAATATGGCCGCCGGCATACTGCCCAGGCCCCTTACGCACAGCGAGGTGATCGAGACGGGCGAACTTGCACGCGAGAAGTTCACGCTGCTGCTGCGCGGCGTGATCAGGGCGGTGGGCAGGTAGCTTTCGGCCTGACAAAGCGTTTCACAGGTGAAAAGGGAAAGGAAAAAGCGCGTTTTGAATATTCTGCCTCCCGTCCGGTCACGATAATAAAAAAACGGGAGGTATTTCAATGGCTCGAAAAATTGCCTGCGCGCTGCTGGCAGCCTGCATCCTCGCGCTCGCGCCGGGAGGATTGGCGAAGGCGGACACCCCCTTTGAAATCAATGCAAAGGCGGCGATACTGGTTGACGCCGATACCGGTACCGTGGTTCTCTCCAAGAACGAGGATGCGCATCTGCCTGTCGCCAGCGTATCGAAAATCATGACGATCCTGCTGTGCATGGAAGCGATCGAACGGGGCGAGATCAGCCTGGACGACCTGGAAACAGCCAGCGAAAACGCGGCCGGCATGGGCGGCTCGCAGGTGCTCATCGAAACCGGCGGGCAGTACTCTGTCGGCGACCTGATGAAATCCATCATCGTGGCCTCGGGGAACGACGCAAGCGTCATGATGGCTGAAATCCTCTGCGGAAGCGAGGAAGTCTTCATCCGCAAAATGAACGAGCGGGCCAAAGAGCTGGGCATGACCAACACCCATTTCACGAACTGCACGGGCCTGACCGAAGAGGACAATTATTCCTCGGCGGCCGATGTTGCGGTCATGTCGCGCGAGCTGCTGCGTCATCCGCTGTTCTTCCAGTACAGCACCATCTGGCTGGACGAACTCAAGCATCCAGCCGACCGGGTTACGATGATAACCAATACGAACAAGATGATCCGCCAGTATCCGGGCTGCGACGGCATCAAGACCGGCTCTACGAGCGCCGCGGGCTTTTGTATATCGGCCACGGCGACCAAGAACGATACCCGGCTTATCGCGGTGATACTGGGCTCGCAGACCAGCGCCATACGGTTTGAGGAAGCCGCAAAGCTTCTCAACTATGGATTTGCCAACTATGAGACGCATGTGATCATGGGACGGGGCGAGGCGGTCGCTCTGGACGTGCCGGTAACCAGTGGCAGGCAGGACCGCATTAACGGCATCGTGCCCGACCGGGTATCGGTATTTCTCGAAAAGGGCAGCCAGGACCGGTCATCCTATACGGTCGATATATTTGAGGGGATCAAGGCTCCGGTAAAAAAAGGACAGAAGATCGGCGAGGTCGTCGTATCGCTGGACAATGAGATCGTATGCCGGTACGACGTGGTCAGCGACCGCGATGTGGAAGCGGCCGGGGTCTGGGATTATTTCAGGAAAATCATCGGCTGCTTCATGTCAGACAGATAGGAGACGATATCCTTCCTGACACCGGTTTGAAGGCCCCCGGGAGTCCGAGGGCTTTCTTTTGTTGCAGCAGGAGCCCGGGTGGTCTATAATAGGAGCCATGTAAAGGAAGGATACGATGCTGAGCAGACTGCAAAACCCCCTGCTGATCCTTTTCTCGCTGCCGGCCATGCTGGTGGGCCTTGTGATCCATGAGCTGAGCCACGCGCTGATGGCCGACAGCCTCGGGGATCCCACGCCTCGCATGGACGGACGCATCACGCTTAACCCGCGTGCGCATCTCGACTTCGTCGGCACGCTCATGCTGGTTTTCTTCGGATTCGGGTGGGCCAGGCCGGTGCGCACCAATTCCTCGAATTACAGCGACAAGAGGTACGGCTTCCTGTGGGTTTCGCTTGCGGGACCGCTCTCCAACCTGATGATCGCCTTTGTATCGATGGGCGTGCTGCTCATCGCGCGATACCGCTTCAATGTCGGCGAAGGGCTTTTCATGAGCCTCATGGGGCCGATGGTCTCTATCAATCTCGTGCTGTTCATACTCAATATGATTCCCATCCCGCCTCTGGATGGATACAACATACTCAAAACACTGCTTCCGGTGCGTAACAGGAGCACGCTTTGGAAACTGGAGCGGTACGGCATCGTGCTGCTGATCGCGCTGTCGTTCATAGGCGTGCTGGGTATGGTGCTGGGCGCGGGCGTAAGCTTTTTCGCGAACATATTCGAGCGATTCTACGGGCTCATACTCTGAGGGGGCTTTTGATGGCATATCATGTCGTACTGGAGCCCTTCGAGGGCCCGCTGGACCTGCTGCTGCACCTCATATCGGCTTCCCAGCTGGACATCCGGGACATCAACATATCCGAGATCACCGAGCAGTACCTCGACTATGTGTCGCTGATGCGCGACATAGACATGGATCGGTCCAGCCAGTTCCTTGCCATGGCCGCCAGGCTGCTGGAGATCAAGTCCCGCAAGCTGCTGCCCCGTGCCAGGGACGAGGAAAACGAGGAACTGATCGACGACGAAGCGCTTCTCATAGAGCAGCTGGAGACCTACCGGCAGTTCAAGCTGGCCTGCGAGCGGCTGCGCGAGCAGGAGAAGCAGACCGGGCTGCTGTTCAATAAAAAGCCCGACGAGCTGTACGGTGAAACCGAATACGACTTTGACAACGCCAGCGTTTCGATGCTGTGCCAGGCGCTGCGCGATGTGCTGCGCAGGAGCGTCCGGGACGAGGAGGAGCCCGAGCCCGCGCAGGCTATCGAGCGGGATTCCTTTACGATACAGGAACGGATATTCTATATTCGCAGCCGCCTGAAGGAGCGTTCGCGCGTCGCTTTTTCGTCTCTTTTTGAGGGGCGACCCACGCGCGAGGAGGTCGTGGTTACTTTCATAGCGCTGCTGGAGCTCATTCGTCTAAGTCGCGTAGCAGTGCTGCAGTCCCACGTAGACGACGAAATCATGCTGGAGGAGAGGGGGGCCGCCGCGGGCCATGAGTGATACGGTCGGGGGTGCGGGGAGCAGTATGAGCCGGGAGGAAATCATGTCTGCCGTCGAGGCGGTACTCTTTGCAGCGGGCGACCCGGTGCCCATTGCGGACCTGGCGCAGGCGCTGGAAATGACCGAGCTGGAGCTGCGTCCGATCATCGAGGAAATGATCGACCGGTACCGCTGCGAAAGACGGGGCATTCAAATTAACTTTATAGAGGACAGCCTGCAGCTCTCGACACGAAGGGAGCACGCCGATCTCATACGGCGCGTTCTGTCTCCGGTCATACGGCAGAGTCTGTCGGCGGCGGCTCTCGAAACGCTATCCATCATCGCGTACATGCAGCCCATCACACGCGGAGAAGTCGAGCAGATACGCGGCGTCAGGTGCGAGTATGCGATCGCGTCGCTGCTGAAGCGAAACCTGATAGAGCCGGTGGGCCACAGGGACACTGTCGGCCATCCGCGCCTCTACGGTACGACTACGGAATTTTTAAGAGCGTTTGGACTCAGTTCGATGGACGAGCTCCCCCGGCTGGAGGAGCTGAACGCCCAGACCGGCGAGCATGACGCGCCGGAGGATATTTCCGATCCGGATAAATCGGATTTGCCGCAGCTGTAGGGCTGCGGCGCGGATGCCGGGCGCGCACTTCGTTATTGTTCACAGCAGCAATGCGGTAGCATAATTTCTCTGTACACGGTACGGTCGGCGCACCTGCCCTGTTTTTTTTCTATTTTTTGGCGCATGCTAAGCAGGGTGAATGGAATGGTCTGGGCTGTCATCATCGCGCTGGCGCTGCTTACCATACTGATATGCCTGTGGCGCTTCCGCATCATTATCCGCCTCGAGTTCAGGACCGGGAGCGTATCGCTTTGGTTTGGCATCCGTCTCGCCGGATTCATACCGGCCGGGACGCTTGGAATCAAGCTTACAGCCGGAAAACAGCGCAAACTGGAGGTCTCGTACAGCGCGTTCAGGCTGCTGATCCGCTTTCCGCTGAGCCTCGTGACGCTCCGGGAGTACAGCAGAAAAAAGGGAAAGCAGATCAGGCAGCTCGTTTCGCCTGCCGTCTATGGAGACATCGTGCGCAGGTCGGTGCAGGTAAAAAGCATACTGTTTCTCGTGCGCGATCTGTATATCCCGCTGGACATACTCTGCAAATGGGGAGGACTCGAGCAAATACTGGACAGCATTTTAGGCCTGTTCGGATGCCGTTTTTCGATCCGTCTATCGAGGCAGCAAGACGTAATCCTGAAAATTCGCGCCGATTTAGTCATGAATCTGCTCCGATTGAGCAAAATAAAGCTTAGAAACCTGAGAAAGAAGGTACGCTCGTGGAACAGCACCCCATTGAAAACATCATGCATTCGACCATGACCAACATCAAGGACATGGTGGACGTCAACACCATCGTCGGAGACTCGGTAGTCATGGCCGACGGAACCGTGATCATACCCGTATCGCGGATCGGATTCGGGTTTGTATCGGGAGGCGGCGAATACCCGGGAGGTGGCGGGGGCAGCGGATCCTCCAAATCCTCGCCCGAATACGGGAAGGAGCCATCGCATCTTCCCTTCGCGGGCGGCTCGGGAGCAGGCGTATCGGTAAGCCCCGTCGCCTTTCTCGTGGCGGGAAACGGGAAGGTACAGCTGCTGCCCGTGGAAACCTATTCACCGCTTGAAAGGGTCATCGACATCGTACCCGGTATCGTGAGCGATATTCGCGCGATGTTCTGCAGGGACGAAGCTGGAAACGATACCGATGATGAGGACTACGACGACGATTAAGAAAATTGCCGCGGCGCTGCTGGCGCTTTTGCTGCTGCTGGCGGCGTCGCCTGCGGCTGGCGCGGCTTCCGTCGCCACATCGGCGCAGGGCGCGATCCTCATAGAGGCCGAGACAGGACGGGTGCTCTGGTCTCAAAACGCCGACAGGAAGCTCCCTATGGCCAGTACCACGAAAATTATCACCGCGATCACAGCCCTCGAGCACGCGGATCCCGCAGAGGTGGTCAGGGTCGATCCTGCAGCGGTGGGTATAGAGGGCTCCTCGATCTATCTGGCGGCCGGTGAAGAGCTCACGCTGGAGCAGCTTCTCTACGGGCTCATGCTCCGCTCGGGGAACGACGCCGCCGTGGCCATCGCGATACACGTGGCGGGCAGCGTCGCGGATTTTGCCGCGCTGATGAACGAAACCGCGGCCCGCGCCGGCGCGACAAACACCCAGCTAATGAATCCGCACGGGCTTCACCATCCCGATCACTATACGACCGCCGCGGATCTGGCGCGCATCACCGCCTACGCGATGCGCAACGAGATTTTCGCGCGGATCGTATCCACACGCACCGCGACGATTCCAAAGGCGGGCGAGAGCTGGAACCGGATACTGAACAACAAGAACAGGATACTCTGGCAGTACAGCGGGGGAAACGGCGTCAAGACAGGATACACCCGGGCTGCCGGCCGCTGTCTGGTCTCGGCGGCGCGGCGCGACGGTATGCAGCTCATCGCGGTCGTACTCAACTGCGGACCGATGTTCGAGGACTCCATGGCGCTGCTCGATTACGGTTTTGCGCACTATGAGTACCGGTGCGTGCTGGAAGCCGGCGTACACATCGCGGACCTGCCCCTGACACGGGCGATGGACGACCATGTGGCGCTGATCGCCCGCCAAAGCATCCGGCTGCCGCTTAAAAGGGACGGAAGCGAGACGCCCGTATTCGCGGTGGACGTTCTCAATACATGGCAGGGAGAAATCCTCTTCGGACAGGAAGCGGGCCGCGTCATAGCCCGGGTGGGAGACATGAGCGCCGAAAGCCCGCTCATGGCCGCCCGGAGCATCGCCCAAAGCACATTGATAAACCGATTGAAAGAACAGATCCGGAGGTGGTATACTAGGTTCGCTGGATCATAACGTACGGAGTGAGATGTGCGGCTTCAGAAATACCTTGCCCATTGCGGAGTGGCTTCCCGGCGGAAATGCGAGGACATCATCGCGTCGGGAAGGGTTCGCGTGAACGGAAAAATTGTCAGTACCCCCGGCGTGCAGGTGGAACCCGGAAAGGATAGCGTATATCTCGACGGCAACCCGCTGTCGCCTCCTGATGTGGCGCGGTACATCGTGCTCAACAAGCCTGCGGGCGTCATCGTGTCCAACGGGGACCCGCAGGGCCGGCGGACGGTCATGGATCTCTTTGCAGGCGCTTTCCCCGAGCGGATCTTTCCGGTCGGACGTCTTGATTATGATACCGAGGGCGTGCTGCTGCTGACCAACGACGGGGACTTCGCCAACGCGGTCGCGCATCCCAGGCATGAGATAGAGAAACGCTACTATGTGGAAGCCACCGGCGCCATCAGCGACGCGAAGCTGGAAGCGCTGAAAAAGGGTATCGTGCTCGACGGGAGAAAAACCGCGCCCGCACGTATACTGAACGTGCAGAGAACGCCATCGGCCACGCACTTCTCGATCATAATCCATGAGGGACGCAACCGCCAGATCCGGCGGATGGTCGAAGGCATAGGGCACCATGTGCGGTATTTGCGCCGGGATCAGATGGGTCCGGTAACCCTTGCGGGGCTGGCGAAAGGTCAATGGCGGGAACTGACCAGCCTCGAGATCAAAAAGTTGAGGAATACGTAGAGTAAAACTGGTTGCAGTTTTTCTTTTTTATTAGCAGGAAAAAAAGATTTTATGCAGAATATAAGAAATCGGGATAGATTGGGGATTTCGAGGTTTCAGTTGCCCAGTACGCATATTTTGGAGGAAACTGTTGTATGAGCGAGAATTCCACCCTGGAGATGTACCGTGAAACCCTGAAAAAGGGCGGCGGCGAGGAGGCTATCCGAAGTCAGCATGATAGCGGAAGCCTGACGGCCCGCGAGCGGATCGGGCTCCTGCTGGATGCGGACAGCTTCGTCGAGACGGATGTCTTTCTCAAGGGAAGCGGCGCGCAGGACATCCCCGCCGAGGGCGTCGTTGCCGGTTTTGGCACGATTGAGGGGAGGCCCGTCTACCTGTACGCACAGGACTATACGGTGCTGTCGGGTTCGATCGGAGCTGCAAACGCGAAGAAGATCGAGAAGGTCATAAACCTCGCGATGAAAACCGGAGTACCGGTCGTGTCGCTGCTGGATTCAGCCGGGGCGCGCATCGCCGAGGGGGCGGCGGCGCTGGAGGCGTACGCCGGGATCATGAACCGCTGCGCGGCGGCATCAGGCGTGGTACCGCAAATCGCGGTCGTATGCGGGCCCTGCATGGGCGCAGCGGCGATCGGAGCGCAGCTGGCCGACTTTGTGTTCGTCGCGGGGAAAAGGGGCGCTATGCTGTCGGCCGGTCCCCAGGTGCTGGAAGCGGCCGGCGCGGCGGGTATCGGCAACAACGCAGCGCAGGCCAACAGGAGCTCAGGGCTTGTTCATTTCGGATACGAGGACGAGCGCGAGTGCTTCGACGCGGTGCGCAGGTTCCTGACCTACCTTCCCGATAACAATCTGGAGGATCCGCCGTATGCTCCCGCCTATGACGATATGAACCGCACCGAGCCCCGGATCAACGCATATCATGAAACGCGCGACATGCGCGCCGTCATCCGCGCTGTGGTGGACGATGGCGCGTTTCTCGAGGCGTCGGAAGACTTCGCTCCGTCGCTCATCACGGGCCTGGCCCGTTTAAACGGGCGGCCGCTGGGCATCGTGGCCAACAACCCTGCGTCTGCCGACGGAGCGATCGACGGCGCAGCCGCCGACAAGTGTGCGCGGTTTGTGACCGTCTGCGACGCGTTCAACATACCGATACTGACGCTCGTAGATACGCCGGGCCTGCCTGTTTCGGCCGACAGCGAGAAAAACGCGCTCATTCGCCGCTGTGCTGCGATGGTCTCCGCCTACGCGAAGGCTACCGTGCCCAAGATTACCGTCGTGGCGGGCCGCGCTATCGGCAGCGGCTGGCCGCTGATGGGCGGAAAGGCCGCCGCCGATATCGTATACGCCTGGCCGGGTGCGGTGATCGCTCCCGTGGAGCCCGCCGCGGCCGCGGTCATGCTGTACCGGGATGAGATAGCGGCCGCTGACGACGCGATCGGCGCCAGGGCCGAGTACGCGCGCCGGTATGAGGAGCAGGACGCGGGCGCGCTGGCAGCCGCGCGGGCCGGGTTCGTAGACGACCTCTTTGAGCCGGAATCCACGCGGCCCATGGTGGCCGCGGCGCTCGAAATACTCTGCACGAAGCGCGAAAACCGGCTGCCCCGCAAGCATGCGACGGTCTAGGAGGTGTTGACCCGGTGACAATATTGGAGAAGCTGGGACAGGGGATGTGGGCCCTCGTGCTGGGCATGGTCATCGTATTCATCGCGCTCTTTTTGCTGATCGTAGCCATCGTGATCATGCGCCAGGCGATCCGCCTTGCGCGCTCCCCGAAACCGGACAAATCTGCTCCTGTGCCGGAAACGCCCGCGCAGGACAGTGACGAGGAAGCGGTCGTCGCGGTCATCATGGCCGCCATCGCCGCGATGGGCGAGGCTGAGGGTACGCGCTTCCGCCTGAAAGCATTCCGCAGGGCCCCGGACCAGTACGCCTGGAGCCGCGCAGCCCGGCAATCGATACCTAACCTATGAAAAGAAGAGGAGAAATCGCAATGCGTAAATTCATGATAACCGTCAACGGCAAATCCTACGAGGTGGAAGTCGAAGAGATCACAGCCGGGCAGCAGGAAGCGCGGCAGACCGCTCCCGCGGCGCCGCAGCCCACGCCCCGGAAGGCCGAGCCTCAGGC